>JADEXV010000059.1 GCA_015206945.1 Nostocales cyanobacterium LEGE 12452
ATTTAAAAGTATTTATATTTTAATCCAGTGTACCTCATAATAGACGCAAGTGCTGTAATGGTAATTACATAAATATCAGTCAGGATTTATCTGAAGCTGCCACACAGATTCAAGAGTTATTACGCTAGCTAGAAAATCAAGGCTATAATCGCCAAGAAGCTCAAGAGAAGGTAGCTAAAAAGTGGGCGAATGAAGTTCAAAAGAACCCTAGAGCTAAAGGTAAACTTGTTAAATTAGGGCAATCTATACGTGATGCTGCTGCAAGTGCTGTCATAGGAGAAGCTACGCTAAATGTGATTAAATTAGTTTTTGCTTCATTAGGCATTCCTCTGCCATTTTAAAGGGTCAATTACTCCTATGCCATAAAGCACTGAGCAAAATTTGAAAGATGAAAATCCCAATAAAGCAAATATTCAGAGAGTTCTATCTTCTGAGCAATCGGCTTTCGTTGGTAGAAAAGGTAATATACGGTTTGTTTAGCATAGCTTTAGTTAGGGCTGTATACATAACGATTCTTAATTTATCAAAAAAAATCATTGATTATATTTTAGCAAACTATCAGATGATTTTTGCTATTTTTTTCGGCGGACTAGCTATACTCATATTTGGATTAGGTTTCTATTTATATATTTTAAGAGTTAGGAATAAACAAAACAGTTTAGATGAAAGCTCAGTAGATGATGAGACAAATGAACCTCGCAATATCTATACAGAAGGAGGTAATTATAACGCAAATATTAATGGCGATCAAATTGAGATATATGGAGATGTTATTAATATAAATCAGGATTTTTCAGAAATTGCTCAAGAAATTCGTGAGTTAATAACTGAACTAAAAAATCAGGGTTATAGTGAAGAAGATGCTAAAACAGAAATTGCAACTGAATTAGCAGAAGAAGCCCGTAAAAAGCCCAAGGTTAGAAAAAAGCTTTTTATGTGGAAAAAATCTTTTAGTACTAACACTAAGAAGACTAATGATGAAAGTGAAGTAGCAAGAGAAGTTGTTACTAGTGCTACAGCCTATAGTCATACTTATTCTAAAGATTTCACTGAAGTAGTATCGGGGCATTATCAGAAACTAGACGAATTACTTCAAGCTAAGAATTGGAAAGAAGCTGATTTAGAAACGGCTAAGATAATTTATATAATATCTCAGAAAGAGTTACCAGAAAATTCACTATACAGAACTTGCTTTACAGATTATTTTTGCTCAGAATATATAAAAGTTCTTCCTCGAAAAGATTTAAATAATATAAATAAACTCTGGTTAAAGTATAGCAATGGGCGGTTTGGGTTTAGTGTTCAAAAACGCATTTGGAAACGTATTGGCGGTGGTTCTGACACTACTTATAATAGTCGGGAAATACAAAATAAATTTGGTGATGAAGTTGGGTGGCGTAAAGAAGGAGATTGGATATACTACTCTGATATTCACTACTGGCGGACAGCACCATCTGGGCATCTTCCAATATGTTTAATGCTAAACTCAGGTAAATCCGAGCGATGTAATATTGATTTTCAAATACTAGAAGTCATTGTTGGGCGTATATCATGACTATTCGTGAAACTGTGATCGCCAAACCATAGCAGAGATTTACAGTGTGATCGCCCTTACGGAAATATCTCTGTTTCATAAAACGTATTGACAACGTAAATACACAATGTCTACTATGTAAGGTATGGATGTGTATTTCGTGCTTAATGGTGTCACTTTCGTTTGGAACGAAGAAAAAGCTTGGATAAATCCTAGCAATCATGATGGCGTGACATTTCAGCAAGCCACAGAGGTATTTTTCGATCCGTTTTTAGTGGTTGTTGATGCAAGTCGCAAAGATGAACAAAGAGATGCTGTTATTGGCTTAGACAAACGGTGGAATCTTCTGTATGTCGTCTACATTGAACGTAAAAACGACATAATTCGGATCATTTCAGCTCGTAAAGCAACACGCAAGGAGCGAGAATATTATGAAAGCTGAAGCACTGAAAAAACGACTCGATAAAAATCGTCCAATGACTACAATCACAATTCGTATTCCCGAAGATGTCATTGAAGATTTGAAAAGAATAGCACCATTACTGGGATTTTCTGGCTATCAGCCGTTAGTTCGTGCCTATATTGGACAAGGGCTAAGAGTTGATCTGGAACGACTAGAGGATGATACTATCTCAGCACTGATTGCTAGCTTGAAGCGTCATGGTGTTAGCGATGAGGTTATCCATGAAGCCCTCAATGAAGTTACTCAAAAATAGTGCAATTGCGATCGCCTTTTCAATCCAGCACGCTTCATAAATTACTACTATTACGGTTTTTTTGGTAAACCCCTGAGACACTGTGAATTTAGGGTGGTGTTGGGTTAAAAAAGAAACATGAAAATCATCAAACCCATCACTAATTGGTTAGAAACCCGTGCTTGTGCCCCTACTTACGGCGGTTGGGTGCTAGCATTAACCGCTATTTGTTTTTTTGGCGCAGGTATCAATACGATGGCTGGTTGGCTGTATGCCATTAGCGGCATCAGTTTTGCCCTTTTGGGTGTAGCAGCCATCTTACCGCCGCGATCGCTCACAGGTCTATCCATCACCCGCCGTCCCATGCAACCTGTGTCAGCAGGCGACGATCTAACGGTGGAATTAGAAATCTGCAATCAGACACAGCAACCTGTAAGCTTATTGCAAGTTGAAGATATACTGCCCTTCGTCTTAGGGAAACCAGTACAAAAGGCAATCGAAACAATTCCTAGCCAAGGTAGTTACCGTTGGGTATATTACCACCCGACTCAGCGCCGGGGTGTTTATCGCTGGCACACAGTCGAACTTGGTTCTGGTGCGCCTTTGGGATTGTTCTGGTGTCGCCGTCAGCGTGATTGTGCTGCTACAGCGATCGTTTATCCCACAGTGTTACCCTTGGCTACCTGCCCCCTAGTAGACGAAATGGGGCAAGAAGAGAGCAAAAGGGGCGATCCTCGTGGTAGACCTTTGCAGACAGCTACAACCGGGCTGGTGCGATCGCTCCGCCCTTATCGTGTCGGAGATCCCACCCGTCTGATTCACTGGCGGACTAGCGCCCGCTATGGCGAATTAAGGGTGCGGGAGTTAGAGATGGTAACAGGTGGACAAGAAATAGTTATTGCCCTTGACAGTGCTAGCAATTGGGAAGAAGAAAACTTTGAACAAGCAGTAATTGCCGCAGCATCGCTGTACTTTTATGCACAGCAACAACAATTACAGGTACAACTGTGGACAGCATCAACAAATTTAATTAAAGGCGATCGCTTTGTTCTAGAAACCTTAGCAGCAACCAGAGCCTTAGAAGATGCTAGTTCAGTTGTTCCTAAAAGCTATCCCTTGATTTGGCTGACTCAGAATCCTCTGAGCCTTGCTACTCTTCCTCAAGGTAGTCGCTGGGTTTTGTGGCCAAATGTCTCCTCAGCAGCAGAACCAGAGGTAATTAATTGGGAACATCCTGGTATAGTTTTGCAAAGCGATGGTTTACTGCAACCCCAGCTACAAAAAACATTACATTCATAAATCAATTGAAATTTTATAATTTCAAAGACTGCTGACAAGTTTAGCTTCTGCGATTTTTGAGATTTTCTCCGATCCCAGGACACTCGATATATCAGCCTTTGAGCAAAAGTAAAACGATTTGAGCAGGTAAGGTTGGGGAAATACACCCAGTAATCCCTTAGTAAGGCTGAGGTACAATGCAAAGAAATATTTAAATTATGAACGACATGATCGCATCAGAACATAACACAAAATCCAGCGATAAAAGCCTAGAGGCAATGCGGCATTTTTCCGAACAATACGCCAAGCGTACTGGAACATACTTCTGTTCTGAACCTTCTGTCACCGCAGTTGTGATTGAAGGACTAGCCAAACATAAAGACGATCTGGGTGCGCCTTTATGTCCTTGTCGCCATTACGAAGACAAAGAAGCTGAAATTCACGCCACATATTGGAACTGTCCTTGTGTGCCAATGAGAGAACGCAAAGAGTGCCATTGCATGTTATTCCTCACCCCTGACAACGAATTTGCTGGAGATAAACAAGAAATCTCTCTGGAAACAATCAAAGAAGTACGAGACAGCATGGGATGAGCGAAATCATCCCCCAAGAGTTTTGGCAAGGCGTAGAACAGTTCAATTCTGGAGAGTTCTACGCTTGTCATGACACTTTAGAGGCTTTGTGGATTGAAGCTGGCGAACCGGAGAAAAGCTTTTATCAAGGCATTCTCCAAATTGCTGTAGCACTGTATCATTTGGAAAATCGGAACTGGCGAGGTGCTGTAATTCTATTGGGAGAAGGCAGCAATCGCCTACGCCGTTACCCATCTAGTTACGGCGGCGTTGACGTAGATGAACTATTGAGTCAGAGCGCAGCATTGTTGACGAATTTACAACAAATAGGGCCAGATAAAATTGCTGCTGGCGATCTGGGCGAAAATCAAGTCTTATCTTTGCCTAGAATTGTGCTAACTGATTAGACATCTAGTTAAATTATGCGTTGCCTGAAATCCCTGGTAGGCAAAATTCATCTAGCCAAGGGCTTCCCGTACCACTAGCTACGCGTGTGTCTCCGTTAAAAGAAGAGTATTGTGCCCACGTCATTTTCACTCAGATGTCAATTAGCTGAAACCTTGAGGTTGGGGGTAGCGTCACTATTTCAGCCAGTAGTTATCGGCAATCACTCCAGATCGTATATTTTATATCTGGATAAAGTACTTGAGATAATTAGAATGCAAGCTGAAATCCTAAATCCCCAATTGCTATGATGCCCTGCTATCAATTGCCCATATCCCAGATACGTCGCTTTGGATTAGCTTTAATGCTGCCAGCTGCACTCTTAGGCACTTTTGCCTTTCCTACCCAAGTGCAAACCGCTACTGCACAAACATCTGAGGCAAATCGCCCCCTGACTATCCGTGCTGATGTGCAAGAATATGACGCTAAAAATCAAGTAATTACCGCTCGCGGTAACGTGCAAATGTTGTATCCTTCTCGTCAACTTCAGGCAACATCTGCCCAAGCACAGTATTTTAGTAAGGAACGCCGAATTGATTTCAGTGGTAACGTCTATATTCTGCAACAGGGCGGTAACAGTATCCGAGCAGAGAAAGTAACCTATTTAATTGATGAAGGGCGATTTGTGGCTTTACCCCAATCCAACCGTCAGGTAGAGTCCATCTACATGATTGAGGAATCAAACAATAGTGGACAAACTGCGACACCTGCCCCACAAACACCAGCTTTGAAGCCTTCTAATTAGCATTTACCACCAAGAAAGGGTGCTTCCAGCGTGAAAATTGTTTTAGAGAATATTCACAAATCTTACGGCAAGCGAGTAATTGTCAATCGTGTCAATCTTTCCGTTGCTCAGGGTGAAATCGTTGGTTTACTAGGCCCCAATGGGGCTGGTAAAACGACGACTTTTTACATTGCCACAGGTTTAGAAAAACCCAATCAAGGAAAAGTTTGGCTGGGTAATGTAGACGTGACGGGAATGCCAATGCATAAAAGGGCACGACTGGGTATTGGTTATCTAGCACAAGAACCAAGTGTTTTTCGCCAGCTCTCGGTAGAGGATAATATTCTGTTAGTGCTAGAGCAAACTCATGTGCCACGTTGGGAGTGGTCAAGGCGACTCAAAACTTTACTACGGGAGTTTCGGTTGGAAAAATTAGCTAGGAGTAAAGGAATTCAACTTTCTGGTGGTGAGCGACGGCGGACGGAATTAGCAAGGTCTTTAGCTGCTGGACAAGAAGGGCCAAAATTTTTACTTTTGGATGAACCATTTGCGGGAGTAGATCCGATCGCAGTCTCAGAAATTCAGCAAATCGTCGCCCAACTGCGCGATCGCGGCATGGGAATCTTAATTACAGATCATAATGTCCGCGAAACCCTCGCTATCACCGATCGCGCCTATATTATGCGTGAGGGACAAATCCTCGCTTTTGGCGCTGCTGACGAACTCTACAGCAATCCCCTCGTGCGGCAATATTATTTGGGAGATAATTTTCAAGTTTAAATTAACAATTATTCAGTTAATAATTTACCAGAAAATTTTGATTTTTGATTCTTTAGCATGAATTTATTAGTTAATTTTCAGCCATTAAGAATTTAATTTTGATCCTAAATACACTAGAACTGCTTTGCTTTACCAGGGTTGCCAATATCTAAATTTTCAAGTTGCTTATGATATCAAAGAAGCTCACGTATTTTAATAGTCTCTATTCGCTGCTGCCTTTTACGATCATGGATCGTTACCTTGCCAGCGAATTGTTAGCGCCGTTTTTCTTTGGTGTCGGAGCTTTTTCATCAATTGGCGTCACCATTGATGCTGTATTTGATCTTGTCAGAAAAATTGTCGAATCTGGGCTACCCATAGACATTGCTATTCAAGTTTTTTTGTTAAAATTTCCCAATTTTATCGTTTTAGCTTTCCCGATGTCTACGCTGCTGGCTACTTTGATGACCTACAGTCGTCTTTCTAGCGAGAGCGAATTAATTGCTTTGCGTGGTTGTGGCGTCAGTGTCTATCGCATGGTGCTAACTGCTGTGATGTTAAGTCTTGTAGTCACAGGAATGACATTTGTGTTTAACGAAGAAATTGCACCAGCAGCCAATTATCGAGCGGCAATGACTTTAGAGAAAGCCCTGAAATCAGACAAGCCCACTTTTAAACAGCAAAATATTTTCTATCCTGAATACCAGGATGTTGTCCAGCCCGATGGTTCTAAGAATCGGATATTGACACGCTTGTTTTACGCCGACCAATTTGATGGTAAGCGTATGACAGGGTTGACAATTATAGATCGCTCAACAAAAAATCTGAATCAAATTGTAGTATCAGAATCGGCTCAGTGGAATCCTTCTCAAAATGTCTGGGATTTTTACAACGGTACGATCTATTTTGTTGCTGCCGATCGCTCTTATCGTAACATCGTCAAATTTGAACAACAACAACTGCAACTACCGCGCACGCCATTAAGTCTGGCAGAAAAAAGCCGGGATTATGGTGAAATGAATATTTCTGAAGCACTACAGCAACTAGATGTGGAAAATCTTGGTGGCGATCGCCAAAAAATTCGTAAACTTGAAGTGCGGATTCAACAAAAAATCTCTTTGCCCTTTGTATGCGTGGTTTTTGGCTTGGTAGGTGCAGCGATGGGAAGCATACCCCAGCGGACGGGGAGAGGTACAAGCTTTGGGATTAGTGTCCTAGTTATATTTTCGTACTACTTAATTTTCTTTATTAGTGGGGCGATGGCACAAGCAGGTGTCCTCTCTCCCTTTATGGGAGCTTGGTTGCCCAACTTTCTTTTTTTGGGAATAGGTTTATTCTTATTGATGCGAGTTGCCAGACGCTAAATTGAGGGGGATGCGGAAGTAGACAAACAATATTGAACATCTGGTGAAATTAAATATGCGTTATCCATAACCCCTGTAGAAACATTGCAGTGGTACATATCTACATTCTTTTTCACCAGATGTCTATTATTCTCCCACTTCAATTACGGGTGATAATTTCGACATTCTGGTGCATTGGGGTTTTCCTTGCAGTATTCTTCAAAAGAGACTTTAGCTGATATCATACCCTCAGCTTTCTGATGAGCTGCTTCTGCCTGAAGTTCTTCTACCTCATCCCAGGCAGCTGCACAGGCTTTAGAATAAGCACCTTGTTCAGTGCAAATAGCACGAGCCTGCTCAATTGCTTTTTGAATTCTCTCCTCCAGCAGTAGCGCTTTTGGCGCTTCCACAAAGTCGCTTTTAGTCAAAATGTCGGTAATCGAGATGATGCCCAACAACTTGCCTTGAATCACAGGTGCGCGATGAATACCAGTATTAGCAAATAACCGCGCTACATATTCCACACCCAAATCAGGATTGACTACAATGCAGGGCTTGCTCATAATTTCGTAAACCCGCACTTGCTTTGGATCTTTACCGTAGGCTGTGATCTTATAGACAATATCCGTTGCTGTGACAATGCCATAAGCATCATTCTCATGGCGGCAATCTACAACCAGCGCCCGCAATCCTTTATCCTTCATCAGCCCCACCGCTTCAGCAACAGTTGCCGAACCGCGAATGGTAACTACGTCTTTGGTCATGATATCTTCAGCTTTCATCATTGCTGTAGTCTCCTGGTTAATAGTCCGGTGCAGCACTGCGCCCTCATGGACGTATGGAAGCATTGCAGCGCACAGTTTGCTAACTAGAAAGCAAAAAAAAGTTGAACTTTTGCCCAGCTACAACAATAAATTAGACCAGTTGTCAACTTATGATGTTATCCAATGTAACCAATGCCCAAAAAGTAATCATAAATTGTGTTGAAGAAGAATTCAGGAGTTAGAATTCAGGAGTCAGAATCAAGATGCTCTCTACGAGACGCTAAAAGCGTAGCTTGCCTCTCTGTAAGAGTATGCAGACTCGCTTGCCGTCGGCGCTATCTGCTTTTTCGGTCAGAATACCTTTCCTGTATTCTGACTCCTGACTCCTGAATTCTGTTCGATAATATTTTGCCGATTAACAAATATTTATTTTTTAATTGCCGAAAATTGCCGCATTTTCCAGAAATAGCTAGAAATCAAATTGGTAATCATATGAGCAACAATCGGCACTAACAAATTGCCCGTGAGCAGGGCGCTATATGCCAATATCATCCCGACAATTGTTGCCCAAATTACATAAGGCCATTGTTGTGAACCGCTAAAATGCAAGATGCCAAAGCAAAGACTGGATACAATTACAGCTGTCAGATCGGAGCCTAAAGCTGGTAGCATCACACCTCTAAATAACAATTCTTCACTCAACCCTGGTAGCAACCCCAGCCAAATTAAATCTGGCAAAGCTAAAGGCTTCAGTATTACTTCTAGGTAATAATCTGCACTTTTACGATAGGCAGTCCATAGGCGGTAAGTTAAGCCACTTAACGCGGTGAGTACAAACCCCAACCCTACACCTAACAGCGCTTCTCTTGGATTCAAGTCCCAAGAAAATAGCGAAAAGTTGCCAAAGTATAACGAAAGTTTAGCGACTATCAACAAAATGATTGCAGTCGCTCCCATCGCCCCAAGTATTTGGATGCGCGTCAGGTATGGAATTTCTGGCTCTTGCTTTTGTTGTTCAATCACAGGTTTTTAATTTTTAAGGGGCATTGGGCATTGCGCATTGGGCATTGCGCATGTGGGGTAGAAGAGCAGGGAGAGAATAACTAACGACTAATGACTAATGACTAATGACTAATGACAAATAACTAATGACTAATTGACTGCAAAGGTAATAATTTGGGACGGAGAGCGGAGGGATTGATGCCTGCTTTATGTGCTACCAATACACCTACTGCTTCTAAATATGAGTTTACCTGTATAGATTTGATCCCCAAGGGGTGGGCAGGAACTTTTATCAGAGTTTTGTTTTCTTCTACTGTAATTATTTGGCATCGTCTTTGGCTTAAACTCAGTAAAGCACTGCTACCACAAGCATTTGCTGGTACGATCGCAGCATCCACTTCATCTACCCAAATATCTTCTTGCTGCGATTCGATTGCTCCTTTTTCTACTATAAATTGTGGGGCACGACTTAATCCTACAAGCACGCAGGGCAAAAAGGTATAGCCCAATTCTTCGGCGGCGGAACGGGGAGATAAATCAGGTTGTGGAGGTTCGCTCAAAAGCGCGGGAGAATGGGCGCAAGGAATTTGAAAGGTTCGTACTAGCAAATGGCTAATTACGGCTTCTGCACCCGCTAAAGGATCTACGCCTTCACCGTGGCGGTATTTTTGTACTGCCTCCTCATCCATATCATCGGGGAAACGGGCAACAACTGTGATCGCTTCTGCCCCTGCTTTTTTAATTAATATCTCAGCTGCCCGTAATAAACTATCCGGGTTGCCAATTGTTCCCCAACTCGCTCCCGATGCTGTAGTCCGTAATTCTACATTTAATGGCGCATCAGTAATTACATAATCTGTTAAGGTCAATCCTAGAGTTGCTCTGACTGCATCGGCGGCTTGTATATGTCGTAGTCGCAATTCTGGCTCAATGCCTTGGTCTAAAAGTAAACCTACTTTATTAGTGCGGACTGGACGCAAACCCCAACATCCAGAGGCGAATTTGTCAAGTCCATAACCTTCAACATAAAAAGTATTTGGGAGATTCCAATACAAACTTGCGCCATTGAGAACATTGGGATGAGTAATTAGGCGATCGCAAACCTGTGCCATAACTTTGGCAACAGGCAAAGCATCTCCTGCATAACCCCCAATGGCAGCCCCAACGCCAGTTGGTACGATTAATATAGCGGTGTATGGACGTTGCATATCGAGTTAGTTATTCCTTGTGCTTGATGTGCTTGATAAGCTGTTATGCAGCTACTTTTAATAAACAGCACATTGGAGTTATTTTTTAGGCAAACCCTACGCAGTATTGACCAAGCCCCGTTGGGGCAGGGTATAGGGTGTAGGGTGTCAAATGTAAAATGTAGGGAAAAAAATAGCCCCAACAACTGGTGGATATAAGCCCCGTCTTTTAAGACGATTGCACCCGTAGGGGTTTCAAGCCCCGTTCAATGCCGTATCCCCTACACCCCACACCCTACTCCCTACACCCTTTCTTGTTGACACAGATAGGGTTTCACTGAATTCTACACATAGTTAGATGAAATATTGCCGCCAAGTTTCTTATCTTGAAATTACAGCTTAGAGTTGTTACTCCGTTCAGCTCAAAGATGGAAAAAACACCAGGAGTATAACTTGAGTCCTACTATGGATTTAAATTCTTTGTTGAATCTAAATACATTTATTGAATTATTACTGGGGATTAGTTTGAGCGCGGCGGCTGGCTTCCGAGTATTTGTACCACTGCTAGCATTGAGTGTGGCTTCAGTTTTTGGACATTTTGATTTGCCGACTAACTTTGATTGGCTGGAAACACCTCAAGCTGTAATTGTATTTGCTGCCGCTTGTTCGCTAGAAATTATCGGTTATTACATTCCTTGGTTGGATCATCTGCTGGATATTGTAGCCACTCCTGCGGCATTTATCGCCGGGACAATCGTCACAGCATCCGTTGCTCCAGAGATGAATCCACTGGTGCAATGGACGTTAGCTTTAGTTGCTGGTGGTGGAACCGCAGGATTAACTCAGGGATTAACGAATATATTGCGGATAAGTTCTACTGGCGTTTCAGGTGGATTAACCAATCCTGTTGTGTCAACCATTGAGTTGCTCATCGCTATCGGACTGTCTGTGCTGGCGCTAGCTTTACCAGTGGTAGCAGGAACGATTGTGATTGGTTTTCTAATAATAGCTATTCAAAGAATCTGGAGTTTCTTTTTCAATAAAATATCTTCTCAAACTACTGAAACCGTTTCTCCATCAAGAGAATTGGGATAAGTATTTATGGATTTGTTTCATCACTGCGACGCCGAATAGCCCGTCGTAGACATCGCAATTATAAAGCGATCGCAGTCTTAGAGTGTGTTAGCGCAAAAGCGTAACGCACCTTTGATACTCGTGAATTAACCTCAGAGCTTCGTCGATGAACCTCAAAGCTTCGTCAATGAACCTCAGAGCTTCGTCGATGAACCTCAGAGCTTCGTCGATGAACCTCAGAGCTTCGTCGATGAACCTCAAAGCTTCGTCGATGAACCTCAAAGCTTCGTCGATGAACCTCAAAGCTTCGTCGATGAACCTCAAAGCTTCGTGAATGAACCTCAGAGCTTTGTCAATGAGTCTTTTATCTCCGTTAACGAGTCTTTTATACTCGTGAATGAGTGAATGTTATTGCGAGGGTAGTGATGTCTACAACGGGCTACACCTACGCACCCAGCTAATTTAAACATTACAGCCCTTTCTATGCAGATAGAACACATTAATCTAGCCCCACTCCCCATAACCTGCGATACACTAATCTGGTAAATATCCCTACAGAGTTGGTGAGGTTGGCAGGTGACAAACGAAGAATTGTTGCAAATTATTGAACAAGCTGCCAGGGAAAAGGAAACGGTGCTAGACCTCGATAACAATCAACTCAGCAGCCTGCCGCCAGAAATCTGCCAACTCTCCAACTTGACTCAGCTATCCCTCTATAACAATCAACTCAGTAGCCTGCCGCTAGAAATCTGCCAACTCTCCAACTTGACTTGGCTATCCCTCAATAACAATCAACTCAGCAACCTGCCGCCAGAAATCTGCCAACTCTCCATGACAATTCTATTCCTCGATAACAATCCACAATTAAGCTCGCCGCCGCCTGAAATTGTTGAGCAGGGAACGGAGGCAATTTTGAACTATCTTCGAGCCAAGTTAGAAGCTAAAGGATAATATCTTTCGTAAGCTGCTAGTAGTTGGTGAAGAGGATGTGGGTAAAACATCATTAACAGCGCTACACGATGAAGACTTTCACACCCACGAATCCACTACCCACGGCATTGAAATTAAATGGCTTTTAACAGCACTATTGCAGGGATTATCAAGGTATATTTGACTAGAATTAAGGTATTATAGCGATGATTATTTGGATACCATAAGCGGTAGGGGTTTACGGAAGTGCGCCTCTACAAAGGATACGCCAGTTTAGCTATAAATTAATATCTACCGTTTTACGGGTATTAGAAAAATGAAGTTTACAGACTGGGTGACTAGGGTGCTACTAATCTGGCTGATGTTCGCCACTTTAATTGTAGTGCTGCTAATTGGACGAGCGACAAAATTACACAACAATCCGACAACCTCCCGTGCATCCAATCCACCGGTTACAGCTTTCAGTAAATATCCCCAGGCGCAATTTCAATCAGCGAAAGAGCCAGAGAAGAAATTTCAAAATGTTATCAAGTCCCCAGTCAAGACTAACCAGCCTGTAGCAAGGTATGTAACCACTCAAGCTTTTGCACAGTACAGACCTAATTATGAAGTTGTCGCAGTTAACCCAACTAACTATGGAGAACGGTACGCCCAAGATGCTAACGGCGTTCCTCTCAACAATCAACCAATTATCGTCATCCATGAAACTGGTTATTCAGCTTCTAGCGCCATCAATTTCTTTCAAGTAGCCCATGACGATGAAAGTGTGCAAGCAAGTTACCACGCTTTAATCAAGTTAGACGGAACGGTGGTTTATCTAGTACCACCAGATAAGCGGGCTTTTGGTGCAGCTAACTCAGTATTTGAGACTCCACAGGGAGTAGAAACTGTGCAGACTAATCCGACTTTACCCGCGTCTGTGAATAATTTTGCTTATCATGTCTCTTTGGAAACACCGCCAGATAGTTATGACAGTGGCAGTCAACAAACCCATAGCGGCTATACGGAGGCTCAATATCATTCTCTTGCTTGGTTAATTGCTCAAAGTCAAGTCCCAGACGATCGCATCACTACCCATAAACTAGTAGATCGTTCTAGTAAAAAAGTTGACCCGATAAATTTTGATGGGAATAAATTTCTCAGCTTACTTAATACTTATCGTCAGGTTAGACCAATTTATCGAGTCAGCAAGTAATTCAGGAGTCAGGTGGTCGCCGAGCGCAGTCGAGGTGAGTCAGAATTCAGAAGTAAAACAGGCTTTATGCCTAGCTTATAGATAGAATTTTGAATTGTTAACTTGCTCAAGAAGGCGCGATCGCGTCAAAATAAGAGTTAAGACGCTGTAATCTAACTTAACAATGACCATAACGCAGCTTGAGCAAATTTCCCCTCAACTAACACCGCCAAATGAGCGGGGATATGAATATGATTTGGTAATTGTCGGCGGTGGGATTATTGGGTTAACTCTAGCCTCTGCTTTAAAAGATTCTGGCTTGAGTATTTTGCTAATTGAGGCAAAAGTGGCATCAGCGGCGGTAGCCAAGGGACAAGCTTATGCAGTTCATCAGCTTTCGTCGCTAATTTATCAAGGAATTGGTGTTTGGGACAAAATGTTGCCTCAAATCGCCAAGTATTGCCGAGTCCGTCTTTCGGATGCCGATCATCCCGATGTGGTGGAATTTACCACAGATGATATAAATACAGCAGAGTTGGGTTATGTGGCGGAACACCAAGCTTTGTTGCAGCCGTTGCAAGATTTTGTCCAAAATTGCCCCAATGTGACTTATTTGTGTCCGGCGGAAGTGGTAAATACGCAATACCAGCAGAATATAGTCGCCATTGAGATCAAAATTGCCGATCAACTAAAGACAGTTCGCAGCAAATTAGTTGTAGCAGCAGATGGATCGCGATCGCCAATTCGGCAAGCGGCTGGAATCAAAACTTCGGGCTGGAAATATTGGCAGTCTTGCATTGTGGCATTTGTCAAACCAGAAAAACCCCACAATAACACCGCTTACGAAAGATTTTGGTCTAGCGGCCCCTTTGCGATTTTACCTTTACCGGGGAACCGTTGCCGCATTGTCTGGACTGCCCCCCATGAAGAAGCAAAAGCTTTGTGTGCTTTAAATGATGAGCAATTTTTGGCAGAACTAACCCGCCGCTATGGCGATCAGATGGGGAAATTGGAATTACTAGGCGATCGCTTTGTTTTCCAAGTACAACTCATGCAAAGCGATCGCTACGTTCTCCCGCGACTAGCATTAATTGGTGATGCGGCACACAATTGCCATCCCGTCGGCGGACAAGGTTTAAATTTGGGTATTCGGGATGCAGCAGCTTTGGCGCAAGTAATTCAAGCAGCGCACAAAGCAGGTAAAGATATTGGCAATATTCAGATTCTCAAAGGTTATGAACGCTGGCGCAAGCTAGAGAATCTGACAATTTTAGGTTTCACCGATATGTTAGATCGGATGTTCTCTAATAATTTCTTCCCTGTGGTGGTGGTTCGTCGCTTAGGTTTATGGTTCTTGCAGCGAGTACCTGTATTAAAAGTATTTATGCTGAAATTGATGATTGGCTTGAAGGGGCGGACTCCAGAATTAGCAAAACGATAAGGCTTGAGAATGTCATGGAGGAAGACAAAGAGAAAACCTCATAGACAAATCTATGAACTGCAAAAAGAAAAGATCGCGATCGCTGATACAGCCAATTTCAAGGAAAGTAAAGTACACAACGATTCGTCTCAAAGCCAGGTATCAAGCCTGTTTTACTTCAGAATTTTGACTCCTGAATTCTGACTCCTGAATTCTGCTGTACTTTTTAAATTTGCAAAAAGTTAGCGATCGCTTGCGGTAATGGCAGAATAATTACAATCAACAAAGCCATTGCCAGTAACCCCCAAACATCACGTTTGTTATCCAATTCAGTGACATCATTTAGTGCAGGTTCATCAATCAACGGCATAAATAATAAGATAATCGCCCACACCAAAAATTCTTCCCGAACTAAAGAAAGTAACAGCAACAAAACACGAGCAATTTGACCAATTACGATCGCAGTTCGTTGTCCAAACATTGCATGGACAATGTGACCTCCATCTAATTGTCCCACAGGCATTAAATTTAACGCTGTAACAATTAGTCCTAAGAAACCTGCTACTGCAACTGGATGCAAATCGAGGGCTGATTCTGCTGTTAACTTACTTCCCAAAGCTAACTTCGAGAGTATAGCCAGTAAAATTGAATATTTGGGATTGAGAGCATCAGGATTTAAAAGTCGGGTTTTTTCACTCAGAGAAACCACATCAGAATGAGCCAAACCCCATATTAGTAATGGTAAGGTGACGACAAAACCTGCAATTGGCCCAGCGATACTAATATCAAATAAAGCTTTGCGGTTAGGAATAGGACTACGCATCTGAATAAATGCGCCAAATGTTCCCAAGAAGAAAGGCACGGGAATAAAGTAAGGCAAGGTCGAGCGAATCTTATAAAATTTAGCTGTCAAATAATGCCCAAGTTCGTGAGTGCCCAAAATAGCCATCAGCCCTAAAGCATAAGGCAATCCCTTGAATAGGACATCTGGGTTAGATAGAAGCTTGAATAAAGATCCAATTTGCCAGATAGGCGGTAGAGTAACACCAGCATTTTCCACTCCCACCAAGGTAGTAGTGATCAAAGTAGCTATTAGCAGCATCAGCGCTAATCCTGGTCGAGTTAATCGTTCCTGGTTGCGTCGTGGTGTATCTGTCTGTTTCGCAGCAGCTTGAGTGTTGGGAACCAGGACAAAGAAAGGTTTGCCATTGAAGCCTTCTTGAAAAATCAGCAAGAAGCGATCGCCAAATTGTGCTTCAATATTAGTTTTAATCTGCTGGTAAGCGTTGCTGGCTTTAGTTCGCAACTGACCCCGGCAAATCACAGATTGTGGACGATACTCAATATTTTGAACGTAGTATACAGACCAAGGAAAACAATTTCGCAGTTGAGTTTCTTCGGCTAGTTCAATGGGACGCACTATTGGTTCTGGGGTAGGCTGGATAGTCGGTTGTGATTCTGAGGCTGGGGTTTGGGCTTCGTCTGTCTGTGTATCTCTTGGTACTTGACGCCCCCATTGAAACAACGCCCAGTACAAAACTGTGCAGACAAATACCGACCACAGGATTAGCCCTGGCGGTGGAGGTTGTTTCGCCCCGTAGATTAGCGTCCATCCACTCAACAGAAATGCTGGTGTCATTAAAACCAGCCACAACAACCATACTGGTGTTCGGGTGATGAGAGCAACGCTGCGCTGCACCATTAGATAAGTAGCAAGCCCCAGCAGGAGGATAAACAGAAACCAAAATGCCATGTTCTCTTCAGTAATTTTGACAAAACGCCCCACCAGTAGCTTCAGCACCATAGCATTAACTACAAGGCAGACCTCAAATCCCAATTTTTTTCACAACGGTTAACAGTGCTGGTTAACGCTCAAGTTTCAATTCTTGAGAATTTCCACACTGTAATCAAATTGTCCACAACTCCTCAGTTTCGGTTCTTTGATTATGTGCCCTTTACCTCAACAGCCAAGTCATACAACTAAGCCACCACGGGCTGTCTTCCCGGACGAAGTTCTCAGCGGAGGTTCTCTGCAATCGGACTTCGCACAAGAGAGCATTTTTGCTTTTCCACCCAATCGGGACACATTAGGGGGAACCTCTTATTTTATTGTAAGAAATGAAGGCAATATCCTCATAGATTGCCCTGCCCTAGAAAAAACAAATCAAGATTTTTTAGCAGCACATGGAGGCGTGCGTTGGTTATTTATCACCCATCGCGGTGCTATTGGCAAGACTGCTGAATTTCAGCAAGCCTTTGGCTGCGAGGTGCTAATTCAAGAGCAAGAAGCGTATTTATTACCAGGCTTAACCGTAACGACCTTTAAACAAGAATTTACTCTTGATGCTGCAACACAAGTAATTTGGACACCAGGGCATTCTCCCGGCTCATCTTGTCTCTACTACAGTGAACTTGGAGGTATATTATTTTCTGGTCGCCATTTACTCCCTAACCAGCACGGTCAAACAGTACCATTACGGACAGCGAAAACCTTTCACTGGCCAAGGCAAATTCAGAGCCTTCGATTATTGCTAGAACGTTTTACACCAGAAACTCTCCAGTATATTTGTCCTGGAGCTAATACAGGATTTCTTAGAGGTAAGCGAGTTATAGATCGAGCTTATCAACACCTCGCCTCTCTGGATTTACCAGCTTTGCTGGGGATACAACCCCTTTAGAAGTCGCATGGCTGTTGAAAACCGCAAGAATGAAATTTGGTCAATATTATTACAGCACAGCAGTTTTCATGTATTTGAATCATACCTGAATGGCACTAAGTTAAGATATAGCCCTTGCCCTGACTGGTTCCCAGCCTGGGAGACTCTGCCTCCAGTGGCTTGACCAGAGGCAGAGCCTCTGGGAACACATTCCCAGTCTGAAGACTGGGAACGAGACAATATCTAAAAGCTTGTTTTAGACTGGCTTTCACGTTAAGTTGACACCAATGAAGGCCTTGCACCCCTACTAATCAAGATTTAGGTTGAGCAGTGAGTGCAAGGCTACAACAGCTCGGTGATGGAAAATAACCGTTGTCGGTCTATTTGTTGAAGCTTGATTTTTTCAGTGTAGAAAGCCTGATAATAATATTGATACCGCTCTGGTTCCGCTTCTGGATCGGTTTGTTGCCATAGTTCCAAAAAGTGACGATAGCGTTTTTCAAGCATCACTAAATCCATACAAGCGATCGCAGCTTGAACTACTTGCGGAGTCCGCAGTATTTCTTTTTGGTTTTTTTCATCCACATGAAATAAATGGGAAATTAACCCGATCTCGCTGTCAAATTCTAAGAACCGATCTTGGAGGCGGGAAATTAAATCTGGTAGAGACGAAACACTTTGCGTCTCTCCATCACCGGATGAAATTTCTAAAATCTGTTGCCATAAAAATCGGTGGTGGGAAAGGCTAAATTGCAAATCTCGCTCCTCTAGTTCGTCAACAATCATTTGACGCTGTTCAGGACAATGCAAGTAAATTCGCAATAATAACGCCTCTGCGTGTTCTAAAAGGCTGCGTTCTGTCGGGAGTGTGGAGTTGGAACTTGTACTGAGCGACTTGCCCTGAGGGGAGTCGAAGGGAGCCGAAGTAATGGAGAGTGGGGATTTACCACCTCCCCATGCTTTCTTCGCTGATACGGGCTTAGAATATGTTGCCGCAGCCGGAGCAATTTGAGTTAGCAGATTTTCGACTCTTAGGGGTATAAGTCTGGTATCTCCTAAACTGAGTATTTCTGCACAGTAAGAAACGTAATAGTTGCGTGTATCGCTGTTAGCTATATTTTTAAGTAACTTGACTATTTGCTGAGTTACCTGCTGAAAATCAGTAGCCTGTTTTAAGTCTCGGTCTTGAATAATCTGCTGAATCTGCCAATCTAGCCAAAGCGGTGCATTTTTTAGCAGTTCTCCATAATCTTCTGGAGTGTGACTATGCAAATATTCATCAGCATCTTTGCCATCGGGTAAATTGAGAATTTTTAGCTGAACTTCGCCCTTGTATGCCAGTTCGGCAATTTCACCAATCGCCCGTTCGGTTGCATTGGTTCCAGCTTTATCAGCATCAAAGTTGAGTACTAATTGTTTCGATTCGGTGTAGCGTAATATTAACCGGACTTGTTCTAAGCTTAAAGCTGTACCAAGTGAGGCGATGGCGTTATTAATACCAGCAGCGTGGAGAGCGATCGCATCAAAATATCCCTCCACTACCACCGCTTGATCGAGTTGAGAAATCCCATCTTTGGCTCGATCGAGGGCAAATAATGTTTTACCTTTACTAAAAAGTTCGGTTTCGGGTGAATTCAGATATTTAGGCTGTTCATCAGTGAGAGTTCTTCCGCCAAAGGCAATGACGCGTCCTTGAACATCGCGGATGGGAATCATCAAGCGATCGCGAAATACATCATAATACCCACCACCTTCCCGGCGTGGCTTAATCAATCCCGCTTTTTCCAGTATTTGCACTGGGTAATGTTTATCATCCACTAAATAACGATAGAGAGTTTCCCAACCTGCGGGGGCATAACCTAAACCAAATTGCTGTATAGTTTCTTCTTTGAATTGGCGGTTAGATTGCAAATATTGAAGTGCTTTTTGCCCTTGCGATTGTTTCAAGGCGTGTTGATAAAACTGTGCAGAGGAAGCGAGAACTTCATACAACTGCTCGCGCAAAGATAGCTGACGCTGTAATTCTTGACGTTGTTCGGGTTCGAGAGTTTGCACAGGTACTTGGTAACGCCGTGCTAAATCCAGTACCACGTCAGCAAAAGAACGCTTTCCCAACTCCATGACAAACTTAATGGCATTTCCCCCGGCTTGACAGCCAAAGCAATAGTACATTTGCTTGGTTTGGCTAACGGTGAAACTAGGAGATTTCTCATCATGGAAGGGGCACAAACCGACGAAATCCTTCCCGCGTTTGCGTAAAACTACGTATTCCGAGACGACATCTACAATATCAGCCCGTAGTTTAACTTCCTCAATTGTGTCTGGGTGCAAGCGGGGGATTTGCATGGCTTTGTCATTAGTCACTTGTACTGAGCGTTCGCGTAGCGTCTCGAAGAGAAGCCGTTGGCGCAGCCTCTCGTAGAGAAGTATTGGTCATTGGTTATTGGTCATGAACTTTGGAGAAATACCAAAGGACAAATGACTTTAGACTTCTGATAGCTATTATATTCTTGTTGCCAGACCAAGAATGACGTATACAATTGCTTAGACTTAATTTTATCAGAGGAAATACTGAAAATGGGGCGTATTTTTATATCAGCAGCTCATGGAGGCAAAGAAGCGGGAGGAATAGATCGAGGTGCGATCGCAGGTGGTACAAGTGAAGCAAAAGAAATGATTTTGCTGCGGGATTTGATTGTCACAGAACTAAGAGCGCGGAGTTTGGAAATTTTAGCGGTTCCTGATGACTTGAGCGCCGCCCAAACTATCACCTGGATCAATTCTCGCGGCCGCCGGGGTGATGTCGCCCTAGAAATTGCAGCTAATGCGGCTAACAGCCCTTCTGTGCGTGGGGCTAGCGTTTTCTACATTGCTAATAATAGCGATCGCAAGAGCAATGCTGAACAGTTACTAGTGGGATTGTTGCGCCGCGTACCCCAATTACCGAATCGGGGAGTCAAGCCAGATACAGATAGTGGATTGGGTAGTTTAGCATTCTGTCGCCAGACAACGCTACCAGCTTTGGTCATGCAAGTAGGGTTTCTCAGCAATCCAGAGGATCGGGCTTTGCTGCAAACTCGTCGCCGCGATTTTGCTTTGGGAATTGTCGATGGATTGGTGACTTGGAGTCGTGTAATTGACCCCACTCCTGGAACTCCGACAGAAGCAAATTATCCGCCAATTAATATCAATATTAATGGGCAAAGTTACTCGGAACAAGGAGTGCTAGTTAATGGTAATGCTTATATTCCCATCGATTTAGTAGACCGTCTCAGAATTGACCTTTCAAAAGCAGCTAATGTCAATCGGATTACCTATCGCAAAGTAGTTTATGTGAAAGCGATTGAACTGCGAGATTTTAATGTTGCAGTTAATTGGGATGCGGCAACTCGTACTGTCAGCTTGCGTTCGAATTTGGTGGTTTGCCCTGGACAATTTGAGCGGTTAATGTCGAACGGTAATACTTCCGAAATACAGTTACAATTATTCCTCAGAAACAATAATGAAAATGCCTTAACAAAGTTTCCTGATATCCCAAAACTTTATCGGGAAGAAGCAGGTATAGAAGGAGTGAACTATGATATTGCCTTTTGCCAAATGTGTGTAGAAACTGGATTTTTACGGTTTGGTGGCGATATTAGACCTGAGCAAAATAACTTTGCAGGCTTAGGTGTGATCGGTGGCGGTTCGGAGGCTGCGTCTTTTCCGAGTGCCAGAATTGGAGTCAGGGCGCACATCCAACATTTGAAAGCTTACGCTAGCTTAGAACCTTTGGTACAGGAAGTAGTAGATCCCAGATTTCGCTTTGTCACACGTGGAATTGCGCCATTAATCGATCAGCTATCAGGGCGGTGGTCAGCAGATTTGGATTATGGTACGAAGATTTCAGCAATGCTCAAACGATTATATGAATCAGCAGGACTTCTTTGAGTTACGCAAGAGTTTTCCAGTTCATTAATCCCTGTATTGTCACTACGTGAGTTTCTTTACCCTTTTCCCCTTTACCTTTACCCCGACTTTTGTAAGAAGTCTATTGTTAATGCGTTCTCTGGCATTAAAAACGCTACGCTTTTAGGCAAAACTGTACTAAAATTTTGCACAACGCGATCGCATCCTCTAAAGGGTCAAAGCCGCGGATCAACAAGGTAGTCACACCTGCATCCTAATAATCAACCAAAGCCTCTGCTACTTGTTCTGGTGTATCCACTAGGGCTTTGGCAAATTCACGAACATAAGCTGTATCAATGATGTCACTAGCCAAATAAGGAATTAAGGAGAGCGATTACGATGAACGTCATGATAAAGCGTCTGTAATAATTTTTTCTCAAGCACGTTTTTGCAATAATTTATATTCAAATTCAGCAACACCTAGTTGTTTTCTAAAGTAAGAACGGTAGAGTTCACAACGCGGTAGGATGCGATCGCCTTCATAAGCGATCAAACCCAAGCTTTCGAGCTTATGAGCGTCAATGGGATTGAGAGAAATGCTTTGCTTTGCGGCTACAACTTCAACATACGCCTTTACTAAACTAGGATTTTCTTGTAAGATTGCCCAGTGCCGCCATAAATGATAGCGATAGATACCACCGTTAGCGATCGCATCTTGTATAACTTCTTCTAAGGTCATTCCTTGACAGCATAGATAATATAGAGCAATGCGAATCAGTGCTGGATGTCCCCCCACGAGAGACATCAGTTGCTCAACTTCGTTATCAGAATTCCAATCTAAACCATGTCGTTGGGCTAAGTATTTTACTTGGTGTTCAGTAAATTCTGGCAGACGGATCGGTAGTCCAATATTAAATGGAGAACGGTTGATATCCAGCGAGACATATACTTCTGTGGAGTAAACTACCACTAGCCTGAGTTTTTGCAAGTTGGGATCTTGTCGTGCTTCTTCATACCAAGAGCGCAACAAACTAAAGAACTCTGGAGCAATTTCTGGATATTCAAAAAAGCGGTCAACCTCATTTAACACTAAAACTACTGGAGTTTTGCACTGCTTGAGCAAATAAGATTGCAAATATAAACTGCAACTCAACTTACAACCTATTTCCTCATCCCAGTTTTCATTTAGCTTTGGGTCAATGCCTAATTCTGTTGCAATTTGCCAACAAAGAGAACGCAAAAGTTTATTTAAGTCTGTCAGACAGCTTGAATCGATTTGGTTGCAATTCACGTTCACCAAGCGATAACTTTGCATCTTGGCAAAGGCTAACAGCCGCAGCACAAGAGAACTTTTTCCCATTTCTCTTGGTGCTCGAATCCGAATTACACAGCCTGGTTGAATTACTTCTCGATAAACAAGTTCCTCGATTGGGGAACGATCAACATAGAAGGGAGAATCTACAGGTACGGGACCATCTGGGTATGACCAAAGATTTTCGAGTTGGTTATGGTGTTGAGTTGCAAGTGAATCTAAGGATAAAGACGGAAATAATTTTCTTTCTCTTGTATCTAAACTCATTGAGAGAGTTTGATAACCTTCAGTACGATTCGGCTCACTCAGGATTTCATAGTCTTCCCTGCATAATTCTAGGTTAAAGGCGCTAAAGCACAATTTCAAGGTTTTTTGATCCACGCCTGTATTCAATGACCATAATCGGTTCAGAGTTTTGGTAGATACCTTCATGCGATCGCCTAAATCTTCTAGAGTGAAGCGATCTCCATTGTTTTCTACCTTTTCCATAGCTAGAATCGCCCCTTGTAAACGCTTCAACCCAGCGATCGTTAAGATAAGTCCGCGCTTTCGCCTACTCTTAGATTGCTTCATATCATTAATTATCTATCTACTTTTTTTATGACCGTCTTAGCTATCTCCTCATTGTTTCACGTTTTTAAGTAGTTATTGAACAGTTACTTACCCGTTCTTAAAGTGTTTGTCAGCCAGGAAAAAATATAAATTTATATTTGAAGATAGTTAGATAAATAGGTATAAATAAACGTCACTATATCAATTGCCATTTTTGCTATTTCGATGGAAAGGTGCTGACATTTCTGTATCAAGCATCCTTTACCATTTGCAAATAACAAATGACAAGCCTTAATCGTTCACTTTATTTGTGCCGATTTATTAAGTGTTATAAAAAGTTACACCGTAGGAGAGGAATGGAAGTGAGGTATTTTGAATGCAACACGCAGTAGGGGCGCATAGCTAACTATGCGCCCCTACTAAAGACCTATATTTTAGGCAACAGAGAAACGCTATAATCTTTCATCAAGAAGAGTAAGCGCGTTACCCAAGAAGTATTTGAAGACTTTGTTGATTTAATACCAACGTCTCTATGCGTAACTAATTTATTGGCGAAAAGTTATTACTATTTGCTGCCAATAAAATATTCTGACGCATTTAGCGTGCAACTTTGTTTGTGATATTTCTGCCTGCCTTTGCCGCACTATCCCCTACATCACTAGCAGTTTCTTGAGCGCCCTCTACATACCCAGATCCAAATTCTTTGAAGGCTTCTCCTGACTGTTGTCCAATCTTCTGAAGTCGTTCGCCAGGAGAAGCTTCTGTTTCACGAGCATCTTTAAACCACTGCCCTACTGTTTTCGGTCTTTGAGCATCATTCTGCTCTACCTTTTCACGAACTCTCTCTTTTAAGCCTTTGTCAGTTTGCCCATCACTAACATTCGTTGTCAGTATTATAAAACCAACTAGGACAACAGCTAAAAAACCTTTTATCTGAAGTCCTTTAAGCAAGGAATTGATGTTACTAACAGTCCTAGAAATCAAATTTATCATGCCAGTTTACTTGTTTTTTGGGGTACTAGTAAAGACTAACTATAAAAAGGCAATCATCCTTCTAGCAAAAGGCATATCTTAGTTATAAAAAAGAAAGGTTTCTTCAACCCTGGGGAAGAGAGAACTGATTTCCGCTCTTTTGTGGATCTGAAAAAAGACAATATTTCTAGATTGGGTTGAACAAAGTGAAACCCAACAAAAGCAAGGATTCTTGGTGTTAGGTTACTCTGCGGGAAGCCTCTTTGTGTCTACGTTCCTCAACTAAAGCTACACCTATATTTATAAAAACTAGTCACAACAAGGGTTTGTGATTTTTATCTGTCAAGATTTCTAGTCTGTTATTTGGCCTACTCGCCTAACTCTGTCCTTAACATTTATTCGATGTTAGATAATTTTGTATCAAAGTCTGCCCCTGGATCTTTCTCAACTGTTGTTAGCCCATTACGGAAAAGTATTATGCTCAAAAAACTACAACAACTCAAAGCAATTCTGGCTTATAAAAACTCAGAAAATTTGGGTGATATTGCCATTCTTAAATCTGAGTTTTTTGGTACTAAAGTTTCTCCAAAAGTTGCTTCCAAGCTACAACCAGTAGTGGGATATTATCCCGCAATTGATTTGAACCAATTAAGCCAATATCCTCAAGGCACTTTTGGACGAGAATATGCCAATTATATGCAAGCAAATCAACTAAAACCATTAAACATCAGCCCTGAACTAGAAGACGTTGCCAAACGTAATCTATTTGCTCTGCGATATTTAGTTACCCATGATATTTTTCATGTATTGCTTGATTTTGACACCACTTATGCAGGAGAAATTGGTGTACTTGCTTTTGCTGCGACCCAAAACTACAGTAAATCACTCCAAATTGGTCTGTGCTTGGCGAGATTGCTCTATCCAATTTTAGCTCCCCAACAAATCAAAGCGATTTTCGTCAACCTGGAGAAAGGGCGAGAACTAGGCAAGAAAGCTGATTTTCTGTTGGGCTACCGCTTTGAAGACCATTGGGAAGAACCAATTGACCATCTGAGAAAAAAGTTGAGATTACCATAAATTTCCACAATTCATCCGAAAAAAGGATTTACTTGCTTAATAACAGCTTTTTTAGAAGCCCTGCTCTTTTTTTATAAAAAATGCTTGATATTGCTTAGGCTGCCAAATGTAGCACTAAATACATTTTTAATGCTACATTTGGTTTTTAATACAGATATAAGCAAAAAAAACATATATCTTTAGCGGTAAAAATTATCTGCCTTAAGACATAAATACTTAATGGGTAATTCCTAAAGAGCTACTAATAACAATTAATACTCACAGAGTTTTAGGTTAGAGACATTGTTTATCTGACTAAGTGGATTTAGATGGTAGTCCTTAGATATTTGAAGGGCTTGCAGATGACAAAGTAATCCACATTTTTCCTCAACACAATAACTGCTTCAGGTGGAAAGCCAAAGGATGAAATACTGGATAACGAAATTAGTAATCTGTATAGTATTACTGTCTAACTTGTTTCTATCAAATGATTATGCAGAAGCAAACCAACTTTCAAATATTTCTAATGCTGATGTACAGCAATTAAATACACTGCCAGTAGTTGAAAACGTAGCAAGTGCTGACAAGAATCTTGCTGAGATTAAAAAAGAGGATTTTTGCCGATTTAATGGGATTGTTAATCGGATAGATAAACTAGAGGGACTCTTCACACTTTATTGCAGCGAGGATTCGGGTAAAGTTTTCTTAGAACTTAAGCCAGAGCAGCTAAATAAAAATTATCTAGCTATAGTGACATTGGAATCAGGGGTTGGGGAAAGTGGGATTTATAGTGGATTACCTCTTTCTGATTTTATCTTTTACTTCCAACGAGTAAATAATAGATTGCATTTTGTTGTGCGGAATTTAAAATTCCGTACAAATAGTATACCAGAACAGCGATCGCTTGCTCGTTCATTTAGCGATTCAGTTCTTTATTCACTCCAAATAGCCACTATCGATCCAAAAAATAAAAATATTCTGATCGACCTGAATGAACTGCTAATGCAGGATTTTACGGGATTAGCTCCTCTATTAAAATACTCTTTACAGGCTGATTACCGCTTAGATGCACGCAAGTCATATTTTGGTGATGTTAACAGCTTCCTAGAAAATGTAGAGGTTGATTCGATTTACGGTTTTTCATCATTAGAAGGCTCAAATTTAATCACCGTACCCGATAGTAGGGCACTCACTCTGAAGGTACACTATAGTTTTTCTCAGATGAGAGAAAACAATGGTTATATTCCCAGACTTGCCAATGACAGAGTTGGATATTTTACTACTGATTTCCAAGATTTTTCTAACAATAATGCTCACGAATCATTTGTACGTTACATTAATCGCTGGCATCTAGAACCATCCGATCCTAACGTCCCCTTATCTCCACCCAAAAAACCAATTGTGTATTGGATTGAAAATGCTGTGCCACTAGAATACCGCGATGCGATTCGTGAAGGCGTTTTGATGTGGAACAAAGCATTTGAAAAAGCCGGATTTCAAAATGCCATTGAAGTGCAGCAAATGCCAGATGATGCTAATTGGAAACCAGCAGATGTACATTACAACACTATTCGCTGGTTCAATTCTTTAGATGCAGGTTTTGCCAAAGGGCCGATGCGCGTCAACCCATTCACTGGGGAAATATTGGATGCAGATATCATTGTGGATGCCAATATGGTGCGTTTAGTTCAGCAAGAATATCACGCACTGGGCACAAACCCATGTCAAGAAAAAGCAGAAGGACGTGAAGACGAGGGGAAATTTCTGGATAGATTCTTTGCGTCATCTTCCTCTGCTTTCTTTTTCTCCTCTGAGTCCTGCTATGGTATGGAGTCTTCAAATCAAGCAGCTATGGGAGCGCTGGCGTTGTCAATGTTACCAAACACTATATCTAGTAGTGAAACGATGAAGGAGTATGTGCATCAATATTTGCGTTCTCTCATCGCTCACGAAGTTGGGCACACTCTGGGTTTGCGCCACAATTTTCATGGCAGCACCATGTTAGCGCCTCAAGAATTAAATAATACTGAAATCACCCACACCAAAGGTTTAGTAGGTTCGGTGATGGACTATGTACCTGTGAACATAGCACCACAGGGAGTACAGCAAGGTGACTATTTCCCAAGAGTTATTGGGCCTTATGACGAATGGGCAATTGAGTATGGTTATAAAAGATTTCCATCAACAGCGCTTGAGGTAACTATTCCAGAATCAGAAAAAAGTTTTTTAGACCAGATTGCCCTAGCGTCGCCTCAACCAGAATTATCTTACGCAACCGATGAAGATATCTGGGACATCAATCCTTTGGCCAATGTCTGGGATATGAGTAGTGATGTGCTACTTTATTCGCAGTGGCAAATGGATAATGCTCGTTTTATGTGGCAGCGTCTTGATAACGGTTATTTATCGAAAGGAGAAAGCTATAGTAACCTGCGCCTTAAGTTTAATAGAGTACTTAAATATTATTTTCGTAACGCTACTTTGCTTTCTAAATACATTGGTGGACAATCGTTTCGGCGTCTCCATACCAGTAATGATGCTGCTTGGGCATTTGTACCAGTTTCACTATTAAAACAACGTCAGGCATTGACAAAGTTGCAAGAGTATGTTTTTGCCGAAGATGCTTTTAGCTTTTCACCACAATTGCTCAATCAACTAGCACCCTCGCGTTGGGGACACTGGGGTAGTTCTGCACCTAATAATCGCCTTGATTATCCAATTCACGATCGCATTTTGGGTTTTCAAAGTATGATATTGCGATCGCTATTAGACAGCGATCGCCTGAATCGGTTACAAGATATAGAATTAAAAACTCTGGCTGGAGAAGCGCTTTCCATGCCAGAACTGTTCGACACCCTGCAAACAGGCATCTGGACAGAAATTTTCGCTCCCGGAGAACCAAAGTCAATTTCGAGCATCCGGCGTTCATTGCAACGGGAGCATCTGAATATTTTGTTACAGATGATGTTGGGTACTACTAATACACCTGAAGATGGTCGGACATTAGCTTGGTATAAATTGCGCCAACTCCAAAAAGCCATTGATGCCAGACTCAAACAACTTGGCGAAAGCCTTGATGTTTACACCTTAGCTCACTTAGAAGCTTCTGGCGATCGCATCACTAAAGCATTAAACGCACAGTTACTTTCTAAATAGTCATTTGTCATTTGTCATTTGTCATTGGTCATTGGTCATTTGTCATTTGTTATTCTCCCCTGCCCCCCCGGTCACTGAGCGTAGCCGAAGTGCTGCTCCCCACTTCCCCAAGATACCGCTGCAATAAGCCAATGAAAACTTCTGGTATTTCCAGATGAGGTAATATTCCGGTATCTGCGATCGCATAAAAATCTCGAATTGCTCTTGGATTGAGATTTCCCAAGCGTTGTCCTAATTTAATGTTGGTAAATTGTGCCTTTTCTCCCCAAAAAATGACGGTGGGAACTGTCAGTTGTTGGATATATAAACTTAGATCAAAGTAAAGATCGCCTCGCAAAAATGCCAAAGCAGCAAACTTGGCATTAGGTTGTTGTGCCGAGGTTAAATAAGCCTCCACCATCTCTTGAGATACTCGTTGTGACTTAGCAAAGAGAAAACTTTGTAAAAAATTTCGGACTGCAATTTCATTTTCAGCACCAAGCATATAAATAAAATTGTCCAACAGAGGCGCATTGATTACCGAAAGCGGAAGTCTGCGTCCAGCACCCTGCCCAAAATCATCAAATCCAGAAGGGGAAACCAAAAACAGTGCTTTGAATAAATTGGGTTGAACAATAGCTAGGCGAATAGCAAAAGCAGCTGTGAGAGATGAGGCTACCACTGTCACCGGCTGGCGACAAGTTTGGATGATAAACTCTGCGATCGTGCTGAGATAATCCCTAATTTTATAATCCCGCACTGGATGGGCCGATTCTCCCCAGCCGATGAGATCGGGGGCTAAAATGTGGTAATTAGAGGCAAAAGCCGGATAAACTTTAGACCATTCATAAGCAGACGCTCCCCCACCAAAGTTATGGAGAAATAGTAATGGGGGTAAATCTTCAGTGTCAGCAATCGTCCAAGGTGCATTCGTTTGGGTATAGTAAACCATTGCTCCCAAAGATGTATGGATAACTTTATGTCCAAAGCCAGGAGGTTGAAACTGAAGCATAAAATTAAAAAGTTTAGTTTATTTGAATTTACATACAGTCAAACTAATTCAGCATTCAAAATACATTTGTCTGAATAGTTATACAGCAGAATTCAGAATTCAGTAGTCAAAATTCAAAAGTAAAACAGGCTTTATACCTGGCTTTTAAACTTAGATTGTGTACCTCACTAACTTGAAATTTGCTGTATCAATTACACTTGATTATTTCTAAATTCTAAATTCTGACTCCTGGGTGCTGAATTCTTACAATTCATAATTCATCAAATTTATCCTTGCTTTTTCTCAGCATCTCCTGTGATTTGAACAAGTCGATGAAGGTTATCACCACTAATATTATATGCTCCCCCAAACCCAACTACAAAACGACCTTCACTTGGAGTTAGCCGGAAAATCCGAAAGTCAGACAAGCCGCGCAAAACCTCAACAATTTCACCAAACCGCCCTTGAAATTGCTCAACAATTTGATTCCACTTGTCAGTTTCACGCTCTATCAAAGTTGCTGTACAATCAAAACTCAAACGACGACGGGCAAAAATTAGATTACTTTTAGCTTCATCTTCGATAAACAAGACACCAACATGAGGATTGGCATAGAGATTTTTGGTATGAGTCGAAAGACCACTAACGTAAATGTAGATATTTTTAGAATCATCCATTACGAACGGAGCATAACTAGCATTGGGTATGGACTGCGCGCTCACAGTGCTAATAATTACACTCTCAAATGCTTCAGGAAACTTTTCGTACTCAGCTTGAATGTTTTCAAGTTGACTCATAAGTAGATTACCGCTTGATTAGGAACACCTAATTAAGTATCTTAACGTGATTGAGCGATGTCTACGATGGGGCTACAGTTACGCATGGAATGCCCAAAAAATAAAAGCGATCGCTCCCTTGCACTCAAGAGCGATCGCTAATTTTTGGATTACAGAATACAACTTAAGCAGCAACAGGTTCCAACAATTTAATGTCAGAGAAGATAAATTCCTGAGTAGAAAATTGTCCTGCTGTTTCGGTGCGAATCTCCCGACGATTTAGGATGAAATAGTCACCAACTTTTTCATACTCATCAATAAATTCGCTTCTACCACCTTTTTGTTCCCCAGTTTTGGGGTCATGGTATACAGAGTCATAGCGGTGAGACAGATAGCCTTCGCCAGTGTCGTGACTGCTGAAGGTGTCAATGGTGACGTAAGTACCGTGGATTAGACGGTGAACATGGCAGACTTCATTATTGCGGACTTTGTATTTATCGCCTTCAGCCTTACCACCCATTAAAAGCTCAACCGCACCAGTTTCGTCAGTTTTGCCATAGCTAAAGGTATTGGCGCTGTGGGTGTCTTCAAAGCTGCGGCGGACGCGGTGAATTGCTATCTCCCAGGCTTGACCATGAATTGCTTTCTGGGCTGACTCGTCATCTACATCCAAAACTTCGGCTTTGAGATTGCCACTGATGATAACTTTGCCTGTAAACACTTTATCATCATGCTTATAGGTAATATTTGCAGTATAACCAGGGAAATTCTTGTCCCAAGTATAGCGGTTTTCATAAGCAGCCCGGAAAAGTTCCTGAGCAGAGAGTTGTGTAACTGTCATGTGCTTCTCCTAGTCGCTACTGTAATTAGCGTTTTAGTTTCCTTGGTATTAGCATAGAAGTAATTGTTGAGGCTTGGATAGTCCCCAACTGGGTACACTTATGACTAATTCTCTACACGCTGTATTTCATGCGATCGCTAATGTCCAGAATGAGCAAGAGTTAAGACTCGCTCTCACGGATAAAATTAGCGAGCATTTTGGCGTGCAAAATTGGGGTATTTATCTCCTTGATGAGCAGCCAACCACTGAGATTAATGTTCCAGGCATTCCAGCAGTATGCTTAGAGAGCAATCCAGTGGGGCGCTACGTGGTTGAGCGTCATGCTCCCGCCCACGAACAGTTATTATTATCGCCAGGAGACTGGAAGCATTTTTGTTCACGTTCCGACCACGAACACGTGATGACCGGGCCAATTGTTTGCGATGGTCGTCTGGTAGGAACCCTTAACTTGGCACGTGACAAGGGAAATCCTGCCTTTAATGGTAACGATTTAGCTGACTTGAGCGCTTTATGTATTCATTTGTCATCAAAAATGGCAACCCTACGGACAAAACCCAAAATATCCAATTCCCTGTTAGTTAGTCCTTTAACAGCGCGTGAGTTAGAAATTGCCGAGTTAGTGGCGCAGGGGTTAACGAATGCGGAAATCGGAGAAAAACTTTGGATTACGCAAAATTCCGTCAAACAAGCTTTAAAAAGGATGTTTCGGAAGTTGAAGGTTTCGGCGCGTGCAGAAATGGTGGCAAAGCTACAAGATATACAAGTTTCTTGAAGGGGGTAGGTGGTCACTTCGACTACGCTCAGTGACCACTTGCCCCCTGCCTGGTTGTTGAGCGTAGTCGAAACACTGCCTCTTACCTTCTGTTATAAAGACTCTAACTGATGGTAATCTAAGATTGTAGAACGAAATCCAATAAAAACTTTTGTTTTTGACAGTTTTCTTTTTTGGACAATAGTAATATAAGTCGTAAATAAAGTCTTTGACAATTAAGACTTGGTTATGATTTAAGTAAGTTCTAGAGAACTTAGTTAGTTTTTTAACAGGAGAAGTAGGGTGCTTAACAACCTTCATCAGTTATTATCTCCCCGAAAGTGGGGAATTCCCCTCGCGGGCTTAGGCTTACTTCTCGGTTTGGGCTTTTTAGCCAAGCAGACTCAAGTAATATCATTTACAGATTCTCGATTATCATCGGCTCGGATTCAGAAAACCTCCGAAAACTCTCTTTTGTCGCAGCTGAGAAAAGTTCGAGAGCAGAGAAGTCAACTGAATGCGGCTTCTGGAGGCGATAAAACAGTACCTACAATCACAGCACTGGTTCCAGACGATGGGGGAACTACAAAAAGTGCAAGAGTTTTACCAAAAGCAAGTTTTCCTGTAAAAGATGGGATTTACCTCTATGGCCAATCCCCAAAGCCAGACCAGGTTGGTCAAGGTTATATCATATTTCAAAAGCAGCAGAACAAGGTAAGGGGTGCATTGTATATGCCCCAATCAGAGTTAAATTGCTTTCAAGGTACAATCAACCCATCAGGAGAGTTGGCGATGACGGTTAATAGTTCGTCAAATGAAGCCAGTTCTGAACGATCAAATCAGGTAGCTACAAGCAATAGATTGCCCAAGGTTGGTGAGGATGAGTCAAATTCTTATGCTTACTCCCTGGCTCTGCAAGACTTTTATCGGTTAAATTCGATCGCAGCGAGCGATCGCCGCACGTTACAAATGTGTAATTAATGTCCAATATCTTGATTATGTCCTTTTGGACTAGACACACTCAAGCAGCCCTGAGTGTGTTATTAAGTAATCCTCAGTAGTTCTCTAGAACTTCTCCGCCACCCGTTAAAATCGCTGACCTGTTGTAACTTCAAATCTAAGTTCTCCTCGGTCGCTAATTCCTAAATCACCTCGAATCAGCCCAAAGGATGACTTGACGCGCAATCCTAAGCCGTAACCAAAGCCACTTCCAGGTTTATCTCGTAGCACTCCTGGTTCTCCTAGTACGGTTTCGCTAGACCCGAAATCTGAGGCGAAGTCAGTAAAAAGAACTCCTCCAATTGAATAAGAAATTGGGAAACGATATTCTATAGAAGCTAAACCATAACTCCGACCACTAGCAACTTTTCCATAACCATAACCCCTAACAGAATCTAGTCCGCCAATATTAAAAGCATCAGCTGGTGGAAAGTTTCCAAGAGTCGTACCAATTTGGAAATTAATCGCCAACATTTCTGGATTGTCAGTTGGTCTACCATTACCGATCCAACTGACTGGTAAATACTGAATGTAATCTCCCTGTAGGCGGTTGCTAGAAATATTACCCAGTCCAATCGGAATTGCTTGTTCTGTGCTGAGAGTGAGAATCGATCCTTGAGTCGGATTTTCTCGGCGATCGCGTTGATCTCTGGATACAGAAAATAATACTGTAAATAAGTCATCAATACCAGTACCGCTGACAGATAAAGGATTCCCTAAACTATCGACTTGTACAACTTTATAGTCGCGATCGCGTAGGCTAATTCTGGTATAGTTCAAACTTATAGCTGCATCCCACTGATCAAAAGATCGTAAAACTCCTACAGAACCGCCAAACCTTCCCTCGCGTACTTTGTCACCGTTAAACAATTTGATATCTTCATTGAAGGTTCCCGATATATTCCGATTACGAAAAGCTCTGATGCTGTAGCCTAAGCGGTTTGGTTCTTGAGGACGATAACGACTAGTAAACTGACCATTAAATTGGACATCTTTACCGCTGATTTGTACAGTTGTATCTAATTTATCGTTAAGACCGCTGATATTTTCATCTTTATAACCTAGCCGACCGAATAACCCAACATCTTCGTTACTACCGCCTCCTAAAATTAGAGAAGGGAAGTCACGCTCTTTAATTTCATAGATGAGATTAACGCTATTTACATCTTCTTGTCGATAAACATTGACTTCATTAAATGACTCTAATCTCCGCAATCGTTGCAAGTCTGCTTCTAGTAAATCTTCACGAAATACCTCACCAGGTTTGAGTTTCAGCAGACCAATGATAAACTCTTTTTGAGTACGTCCTTTGATCGGCTGACCTTTGTCATCGAGCAATTTATCTTTGGTATTAACAAAACGAATCTGGATGTCTTTGACAATTCTCTGAGAAAGCTCGGTAGACTGGTTATCTACGGGGGTTAATCCGATATAGCCCCCATATTTTGCATACTCTCCCTCTATCTGTAATGTAGGTTTTGTTGCCACAATACTACTAGTACCATCTTCAGTAGAAGATTGTGAGTCTGCAATGGCCTCTAGATTTTCTCCAGCTATTAAGATGACTGCGATCGCAACTACAGCTATTTGAATACGCATAAATAAAACTTTGTCATTACCCATATTTTGGGAACAGTTAAATTGTCCCATTACGACAGGACTATCTTGAAAATATCCTTTTAAGTTGTCACTAATAGCTAGTCTGCACCCCGTAATATCATGTCCGGTTCATCAAGCTGAATAAAAAATATTCGTTCGTAGTCAGGGCTTGAGTCCTGGCTTTGGGGAATGAAGCCCCCACTATAAACTGCTTATTACAGGTGATTTCGCGGCCATTGATTTGTCATTATTCTTTACCAGTTGCACTCAGTACCAATTTCACCGAGAGCAGTAATTGCAATAATCAGAAATTTTTCATCCTGATTTTATAGGGCTTTGATGAGAGCGGGAACTGCTTTTGAGTTGCAAGCAACTAAGGCATTAAAATTAACATTAGCAGCATCAAATTAATTTAATTGCTGAATATGCTGTTTAATGTCTGCTTCGGTACATAGAGGTTGCAGTGATGGAGTTTGAGCGATCACTCTTGTATTAGTTAATTGAGGTAAGCTTATAGCTCCTAATGCAGCCAAAGTGATAATTACAGATGTTGTTCTAGATTTCCATTGCTTCTGAGCCAAGTATAACCTCCATCAAAAATAGTTTTAAGCAAAAACAAGTAGCAATTACAACTTAACTTTTTATAAGTGCGTAAGTATCGCTATAAAATTAAGTCATATTACTACAGGTTATTTGCAAAATCAAATAATTGTCAAACAATATACATATTTACTAAATTTAATCGGTAAAGATACTGTTAAACTCTAGATTTCGCAGGTGCGCTGGTAAATGCTGTATTTTTGAAAATGACCTAACTGCATTAGACTTGTCGGGAAATAACGAGAAAAATGTCTGAAAGTACTGCTAGACATAGCTTATATCATGTCCGCATAATTAGGGCTTGCTAACCACAGTCATTGCACCCCACACGCCAGTCGCTCATGGGGGAAACCCCCAAGACCGCGCTGGCTCCCCTTAATCC
>JADEXV010000430.1 GCA_015206945.1 Nostocales cyanobacterium LEGE 12452
CCCATGCCCAATGCCCCATGCCCAATGCCCATTAACTAAGAATTCAACAAATTTTCCGGTACAACAATCAAAGTAGTACCTTCCCTCCTAACCACATAAACTCTTTGATGGGGTGGTATGGTAAATTTGTCATCGTCACATCTTGCTTGCCAAGAATTTCCCTCATACCGCACCCGCCCTGTTTTCCCAGGCAGAATTTCTGTTAAGGTTTCAGCTATGACTGCATCCCGAATTTTTGATTTGCGTTGTCTTGGTTGCAAAAACCGACGAGAAAGCACGATTAGCACTGTGGAAAGCAAGAGCCAAACCACAATTTGCAACCATACACTTCCCATACCCACTCCAGACAGCAGCGCCACCACAAAAGCGCTAATTCCCATCATGAAGGCGACAAACGCCGATGGTACAAACAGTTCTGTTAAACACAGAACTGCTCCTGCCAGAAGCCAGATTAAGGTAAAACTTGGCATAGCGCCATCCTAGTCTCTACATTATTGACGTAAATGCATTTCTACGATTAGATACAGCCAGACGTAAGTTATTTACAGAAAACAAAACTGGGTATTTCTACCAATAATTTTGATTAATTTCAGTAACAAGGTGTAGCTAGCGGTACACAAGTCCAGTTTATTCTAGCCTTCAATTCATTGCCAGCTAAAGTTAATCGAAGTTTATGTATAAATAAGAATTCAGAACTCAGGAGTCAGGAGCCAGTATAAATTCTGTAGACTCTTTGATAGCGCAAAATCAGTATTAGATATTACGATTCTCAAACTCTATCCCTTTTTGGGTAGAGTATTCTAAATTCTGACTCCTGAATTCTGACTCCTGAATTCTGACTCCTGACTCCTATATTTATGATTTCTACTCAACTGATAATTTTTTGTATAAATCCACGCTGTAATAGCCCCATTAATCCTATGGGAGATAAAGTTTGTGCCAGTTGCCAAACTCCTTTAGTTCACCGCTATCTTTGGGCGACTGGCTCATTGTCTGCTTATATCCCAGCAGGCACAAAGGTTGCAGATAGGTATGAGGTAATTAAACAACAGATTTGGCTGGATACTCAACCGGGGCTGCCGCCAGATGTACCTGAAGAATTGCCAAGCGAAGTAATTCCTTATTTACAGTTATATCAAGAGCGGTTACATCTGCCCCAGGCTTATGGGTTTGTTAGTAATCTTGAGCAAGATACAACTGATATCCTTTTATTGGAAAATGCGCCGATAGATAAGACAGGAAATATCTATCCAACTATTGTTGAGGCTTGGGAAGAAGCCACGGCAGTACGACAAGTTTATTGGTTGTGGCAAATTCTCCAACTTTGGACACCTCTAGCAGAATTGGGACTTAGCCACAGTTTACTAGTAATAGAGAACTTGAGAGTCGAAGGTTGGTGTGTGCGACTTTTGGAACTCTACCAAACACCAAATGATGAAAAGTTGAGTTTACAAAATCTGGGGGAGTGTTGGCAGTTTTGGGTAGCTTCTGCAAAAGCATCAGTAGCCAAGGGGTTACAGAACATTGTCCAGGATATGTGTGAAACTGAGATTGAGTTAGAGGCGATTAATATTCAACTCAATAATTTACTACTAGCAGCTGCGGCAGAATTACCATTAGTTTTAAAGGTGGCAGGTTCTACAGATATTGGCCCAATGATGGCGCAAAATGAAGATGCTTGCTATCCCAATAGTTTGAGTGATTTAGATGAACCTTTATTGCGCCACTTGTCGATTGTTTGCGATGGCATTGGCGGACACGAAGGCGGTGAGGTTGCGAGTCAGTTGGCAGTGCAGTCTGTAAAATTACAAATTCGCGCTTTACTAACTGAGGTGACAGAACAAACTGCACTTTTTCCACCTGAGTTGTTGCAGGAACAATTAGAAGCGAGCTTACGGGTAGTAAATAATGTAATTTGTGCCCGTAATAACGAACAAAAACGCCAAGGCAGAGAACGCATGGCTACAACTATTGTCATGGCGTTGCAAGTTCCACAACGAGTCCAGACAAGTACTGGGTGGCAATCAAATAATACCCATGAGCTTTACTTGGCTAATGTTGGCGATAGCCGTGCCTATTGGATTACTCGCAATTATTGCCAGCTACTGACAGTAGATGATGATGTGGCAACGCGAGAAGTACGCTTGGCTAAAAGCTTGTATCGAAAGGCACTTCTTAGACCAGATGCGAGTGCCTTAACTCAAGCATTGGGGACAAGAAATTCAGAATCTTTGCGTCTTAAAGTTCAGCGATTTATTCTAGAAGAAGATGGCATTTTGCTATTGTGTTCTGATGGTTTAAGCGATCGCAACTGGGTGGAACAATCTTGGCAGGATTATGCAATACCCGTCTTAACAGGGCAAATGACAGTTGAAGATGCTGTCCGCAACTGGATTAACTTAGCAAACGAGAAAAATGGGCATGATAATACATCGGTTGTTATGACTTATTGCCGTGTCTCTCCAGAATACTTAGTACCCGTGACTCCGGCGTTGCCAGAAGAGATTATAGAAACAGAAATACAGGAAGAAGAACTAGGGAAATTAGAAGAACTAGAAGAAGTAGAGAAATTAGAACAACTAGAAGAATTAGAAGAACCAACTTCTTTTACAGAAAGTTCCCAAGCTTTGCTAGATTTGGATTTAAATTTGGATCTAGATTTGGATCTTTCAGAAGAACCACCTCTCAACCCAGCAATTCCACCAACTTTAATTAGAAAACCGAAGCGGGGTAAACCTATGGTAATGCTGGGAAGAGTGTTGGCGTTGCTTGTAGGGGGTACAAGTGTGGGATTATTTGCTTGGTGGCAAATTAATCCTCAAGGATTACAGCAGATGTGTCGGCAACTTCCCCAAGAAGTGCATTCAGTGTGTCCGATTGGGAAGTAAGTTATACCGAAATATTGTAATGTTGATGAGAAATATTTCAGTATTGATAAGGAATATTGTAATGTTGGTGAGAAATATTACAATATTCCTTATCAATGTTGTAATGTTGATGAGGAATATTGCAGCATTGATAAAGAATATTGTAATGTTGACGAGAAATATTACAATATTCCTTATGGATGTCGTAATGTTGATGAGGAATATTGCAATGTTTCTCTCAAACATTGCTCGGTTAAGGCAAGAGACGCGATGAATCGCCGTCTCTACAATAACCAGTCTTTTGTCTTGACGGCGATTTATCGCGTCTTTGTGATGATTTATCGCATTTTTAGCGATATAAAATTTTCATCAAAAAACTTTAACCGAACCATATTGGAACAATTTGTACATTCAGAGTGACGGAGAAGAATGTAGCGATCGCTAGTCAGTCAATATAAGGCAAGTGATCGCACCACACATCACTCTAAATCGCATCTTGCAC
>JADEXV010000060.1 GCA_015206945.1 Nostocales cyanobacterium LEGE 12452
GTAGATTTTATGGTGTCGGTAAGCATGAACCCTGTCATTCCAATTCTAGAAATTCAGAGCAAACGCGGGCAGATCCGCGCCTCCTATTCTTCTAGAATGACTGGTATTTTATTTTCTTGCAAGTCCCTAAGGAGAATCTTGGGAAAATACTACCGGTACAGCATCTGGCTCCAAATCATCAACTGGCATTAAAGGCAATTCTCCCAACAGTGCCACTTCTCGTTGCTTGAGGCTTTCGCGGATATCCTCCCTGGTTTTGAAAGTCCCTTCCAGCGCTCCCAACAAAAATATCACCCCGCCACCAATCAATACACCTAAGAAACTACCCACAGCAAGGGTAATAGGCACACTCTTCGGAGGTTTGGGATCAACAGTGACTGCGGGGCGTCTGGCAATGCTGAGGCTGCTAGTAGTTTCTGCCTCTGCGGTTTTCGCATCGGTTAGCTTCACCTGCATTTGGTCATAGATGGCTTTTTTGAGTCCAACTTCCTGTTCTAAACGCGATCGCTCTAATTGCTTATTAGGTATCAGAGCATACTCTCGCCGGAGTCGCGCTTCTTGTTGGACTTCTTGAGTTAGTTGTTGTTGTAGTGTCTCCCTTTGGGTTTGTAAAGACACCATTTGGTTTGCCAATTGCTGGCGTGTTGGATCTAAGCTGCTTTGAGTGCGAATACCTGCAACGCTACCCTGAATCGGAGCCGCCGTTCCATCACCACCTAAAACCTCAGCAGCACGTTGTTGTAGTAATTCCTCAGCAGCTTGTTTCTGACGCAGTAACTGCACCATCGTTGGATGTTCTGGCCGCAAATCTTTTCTGAGTACAGCTATTTGCGATTCACTTTGATAAATTTGCGCCCGTAAGTTACCAATAATTGGATCGGCACTCAAAGCAGAAGAAACATAAGCCTGTCCGACTGTTAAGCCTAACTTATTTTGTAAACTGCGAACTTGACCATCAACCCCAGAAATAGTTAATTGAATTTGCCGTTGGAGATTTTGGCTGGCAGTAATAGCGCTTAACAAGCTGCCATTCTCTGCTGCTAAGATTGCTGTTCGCTCGACGCGATCGTATTGTTCCAGCTTCTTTTCAGCAATTTGCAATTCTCGTTTAGCTTGTGGTGTGCGATCGTTAATCTTTTGAATAATTGCTTGTAATCGCCCAGTATTGATGTCACTACTCAACTTGATCATTGCTTGCATCAATTCCGTCAATACCTGTATGCCTCGTTTGGCGTCACTATCTACATATTTAAGTTCAAAGGTAGAAGATTCTAATTCTCCACTCTTAGCATTTTTTTTAGGTAGAGCAAGAGCAAGACTTGCACCGAGTTGTTTCGGTTTGACACCGACTTTCTCTGCCACACCTGCAATTATTTGGTTTGATAATAAAACTTCCTCATTTAGTTCCTTTCCTTGCTGTTGGATTTCATTACCAGTTGCAGAGAAAGAAACTGGCGGGCCACTATAAGTAAGTGCCCCAGATGCTATATAGCTAGTAGGTGGCTCTGGTTGCATAGCTACCACAGTTGATCCGGCGACAACTAAACCAAAACTAGCTAGTCCAATCCACTTATATTTATCAAAAGCAATAAGATAGCGTTTAACAATTGGTGGGGTCATGGTCGCTTCGCTCCAATTCAAAATTTAAATATGACGCTCGCAGACTCGCTAACGCTGCGCTAACAAAATTCAAAATTTAGGAAGCACCAAACTAAAGATAGTGGCTTTGATACAAGGATGCTATCAACTTCCTACTGTATATATCGGTTGATATCTTTAAGATTTTTCCATTAATAAATTCAAATATCAGTTAGAGATGTGGCTTCCTACACTCCAAACTATTTCTAGGTTGTATCCTTGTTTTAATGTTACTAATCCGATCCACCACCGATGTTGTCAAAAAACCGGAGAAAGGATTGAACATTGAAGAAAGGTTGGGTAATGGTGGTCAAAAAATTAGTAATTCTACCAATGAGGTTCCGACCAACAACAATAACATCATTATCTTGAAGTGCTACATTTTGCGATGCATCACCGCCTAGAGCTTTTTTAGCATCAAGTTTTTGGGTAACAGCTTTGCCTCGTTCCGAATCAAAGCGAACCAGAGCAATATCTCTCAGATTAGCAGTGTCTAGATTTACACCTCCCAAAGCATCGACAAATGTACTGCCGTTAGGCAGTGCTTGAATGGAAAGACCACCCGCAGCGTAGTTTAAAACTCGGACTCTAATCTGTGGTGTGGCTAAGGATGAACGTGCTACCAAATTGCGGTCATAACCATCTTCATTACCTACTTCACGACGAGGCACGAGTATCGCATCTCCATCTTGTAAGCGTAAATTTGGGATTGAACCGCCATTTTGCAGTGCTGCGTATAAGTCAATCGTTTGTGAAATCACAGAACCATCGATTAACTTCCGGCGTACTTGCACCTGTCGCAGGTCTGCATTCAACGTTGAACCACCAGATGTTAGCAAAGCATCAGCAACGCGGGGTGTTGGTGAATTAATTGGATAAATTCCTGGTCGAAATATTTCCCCGCTAATGGTAACTTGAACTGGTCGCGTTCCTGCCAAAGATACTACCACAATTGGATCTGGGAAAAAGCGACTCAAGCCCAAACGAATTTTTTCTTGAGCTTCTTCCAAGGTTAAACCTTTTAATGACACCGTTCCCACTTGTGGCACGATGATGTTGCCTTCTGGACTAATTACAGCTTGAAAACTGAGGTCTTGACGCTGCGTTACTAAGGCTAAAACTATTATTGGATCGACTACATAACGATTTAAACCCAAGCGAATTTTTTCTTGAGCTTCTTCCAAAGTTAAACCTTGTAAAGAAACTGTTCCCAATAAAGGCACCGCAATATTACCTTCTGGGTTGATTAAAGCTTGAAAGCTCAAATCTGGAAAGCGCTGAACCGAAACGCTAATTCCATCTCCTATGCCTAAACGGTATGGCCCAGGAGGACGCTGAAGCACAACACCAATTGCATCTCCTGGTCCCAAAAGGTAGCGGCTGAGTTGCGGGGAAATTTCTTCATTTGTGCCTAGAGGTGCAACTTCATTAACTGGCACAGGTGAGGGGAATTTCCCTGGTGATTGTCCTTGAGATGGAAAAGGCTGGGCAACAACAAGTTGGATAGGTGTTGTTAAGAAAACTCCTACTTGAAGACTAACAAAAGACAGGGCGCTGAATGCACGCATATAATAACTGGCATCTATGAACATCGGTGTAGAAAATATTGATATAGAAATTAGTCGCGCCGAGTGGTTATTTTACTCTAAAAATGCCTTCAATGTCTCTTTTATCTAGAAGTATTTACCAAGATCAAGAGACTAATTTTGCTAAATTTAATTTCTAACTTCATGTTATTAACATCATTTTAGGTGAGTTTCAGCCTGAACACAATTTATATAGATACTCTTGATAAATCTCCGCACAAGGGCATCCATAACAGACTCTACAAAGGGCCTGCCATTAATGCAGCTTGCACTGTTTCCCCAATAGACTGGGCTAAAGACCAAGATGTTTCTACCTCCCCCAAAGGTTCCATTGGAATCAGAATGCTCACGCCAACCCAAGGAATGCGTTGCTTGCGCCACTGTGCCACTTGATCTGCCAAGAACCAGTGAAAAGGTGATGGATTTCCGCCGTCTGGCATCGCATACCATTGCAAAACAGCGAAGGTTTGCTGTGGTGTGGAGGCACGAAAAAACCTAGCTTCTACTTTAGTTTCGACATTAGAAACCAACTTTACAGATGGTTTCACAGTAAATTCCGCAGAACGAGATTGAGCTATATCCCACTTTCCCCAGCGCGATCTTCCCCAACCGTTAACGTCTGTCCACTCTACCTCTGGTTGATCCATAGGCCCATTTTGCGGCAACAAAAGCAGGATTGCCTGGGATTCGGAACCTTCTTTTTTAACTACCTGCAAAGACCATTTATGTTCGCCAATTTGCTGTTCTGCTTGTTCAATGGTTTGCCAATCAGGAAGGTTTAACCCAGCTTTGCGGATCTGTTTTAATTCATTGAGGGTAGTAACAGCTGGCGGCTGTTTCCATTGCCAGTATCCTGTCAGATATCCGGGAACCCCCGCCATTGCTAGCAGCAGTAGCAATAACAAAAGTGCTGCTACCTGAGTCAATTGGTTTTCCTTGAAAAATTTAGAGAAGGAAATCATCAGTAAAATTTGCAATACTTAGGCAAAATTTTACTTTATAAAATCACATTGTGAGTTCAGTAATATTTAGGACTTACGTATAAGTGATAAAAAATTAAGGGAGTGGAGAGTGGAAAACAGGAGAGAAGTTACAGAAAATTTTCTCCTCTGCTCCTCTGCCCCTCTGCTCCTCTGCCTAATCCCCAATACCTCTAAATTTCTGCTTCTTGCTCAGTTTCTAGAGATGCTGAAAAATAGTTATTAATCCAATTCAGTAAGGGCACTAGTGACACCAGCATACAAGCAGAGTAGAGATCGCCACCCCAACCTTCATGCAGCCATTTAAAAGCCGCTTCTTGACCCGTGCCGTGAAAGAAAGTCAGTAAAGTATTACGAATGATATTGGCAGTAATACTAACGATCGCAGCAAGAGATAAAAACGATATAGTTGTGCGCCGTGAAGACAAAGCATCTGTCCAATAAAGCAGCATCAAGCCCACGTAGAGAGTCGTAAACAACATTTTCAGCCCTGCACAATAGGGAGCAACTTCTACAATCCGTCCTCCCACGTAAAGATTGATCTCATCTACGGTTACTTCCATCCCAAATTGATTCAGTATGAAACCTGCTGTGCCAGCGATGAAGCTTTGGAGAGGCAAAGTATAGGGAGCAATAAGATAGGGTAATGCTGTTGGGGTTGCTAAAAATACTAGTAGTAGAGAGAATCCTTGTAATCGCAAACCTGCTATTCCCTTAAACCACAAGCATAATCCGATTAATATCACGGGCAAGGAAAGGTTAACCCACTCTGTAACACCGCTAAGATAAAAAACTGCCCCTAATGACAATAAAACAGCGCCTAAAGGATTGATGGTATCTGGCAAACGTTTCCACTTTTTCCGGTTCATCCAGCCCAGATAAGCCGCAAATGGTAGACCAATAATTCCGTGGCTGAAATATTCGTGTTCTGTACTGATATTTTTGTGCAGCCAACCATCCAACCAGTGTAGCAATATTGGAGCATAAAGCAGCAGCAAAACGCCTAAAATAGCTAGATTTAACAAGCCTGATGCGTTTATATTTTTAACCTGTTGCTGGAGTGCCATGATTTTAAGTAATTCAAAAACTTTGGTTATTAGTCATTGGTCATTAGTCATTAGTCATTGGTCATTTGCAAAGGATAAATGACAAAGGACAAGATGTACATTAAGTATGAATTAACTTCAGGCTACCACGCTGCCCAGGTCAGCAGGAGATAGATTATCTGCCTGATAACTTGTTGAGACTGCATTGGCGATCGCTGCTACAACTTCTTTAACTTGGCTACTACTCAAACCAGGATACATCGGTAATGATAATATTTGCTTTGACAACTTCTCTGCTTGGGGAAAATCTCCCAGTTGATAGCCTAAGTTGGTGAATGCTGGCTGGAGATGACAAGGAATTGGGTAGTGAATGCCAGTTTGAATTCCCGCCGCCGTGAGTTTTTCCTGGAGTTGCTGGCGTTCTATTGGGCAAGAATCATCAACTTTAATCACATAAAGATGATAAACGTGTCCTGTATCACTTTGATTTTCTATAGGAATAATTCCAGCAGTTGCCAAGGGTGCTAGTTCATTATCATACTGCTGGGCAATAGTCAGGCGATCGCGATTCCACTGCGGTAAATATGGTAGTTTTTTGTGCAAAATCGCTGCTTGCAAAGTATCCAAGCGGCTATTCGTACCTGGTTCAGTATGAAAATACTTTTGCGATGCACCATAATTTCGCAAGCGCACCATCTTTTGGGCTACATCTGCATCTCGTGTCAGTAGCATTCCCCCATCCCCAAATGCTCCCAAATTTTTGCTGGGATAGAAACTAAAAGCTGCTGCTATTCCTACTGAACCAGCGTAATATCCGTCTCTTTGAGCAAGATGTGCTTGGGCGGCATCTTCAAAAATTAGGAGTTTGTAGGTATCGGCAAAGTTCACTAGATCGCGTGGTGATACCATTTGACCATAGAGATGCACGGGGATAATTGCTTTGGTTTGAGGTGTAATTGCCTTTGCTGCGGCTTCTAAGTCAATTAAAGCAGTTTGGCGATCGCAATCTACCAAAATTGGCTTCGCGCCAGCACGTAGCACCCCAATTAAGGTGGCAATAAAAGTATTTGCGGGTAAAATTACTTCATCGCCAGCACCAATATTACACGCTTGTAATCCCAGAGCGATCGCATCTGTTCCTGATGCCACACCAACTCCATAAGCTGCACCAGACACTGCCGCAAATGCTGCTTCAAAATCTGAGAGTGCTTGTCCTAAAATAAAATCTCCCCGTTCCAATACAGATTGGATTGCATCTTGCAATTGCGTTTGAATTGGTTCGTGTTGTAACTTCAGGTCTACAAAAGGAACTCTAATATTCATTTTATTCATTACCAGTCGTCCTCACAAAATGTTTCCTTGCATGGAAAAAATAGAAAACCTTGTACAATTTTCGGCATGAAATTGTAATAGATTTAATTTATTGGATAAAGGCTGAGATCAACTATTTACTCGGTTATGGGTAATTCAAAGTCACGCCTATTGATTTCAGCGCCCGAAGTTGCCATCAGACTTCTCTGAAGCCGATACTCTAACTTCTTTCAAAATTCAAAAAGCTTATGAACTTAGCTTTTCCCTTATTTTGGTAGCTTGCTAACCCTTAGAGATATGGTTAGCCTATTTACGTCATCCTGCACTAGGGTTATCATCTCTGAGTGCTAGCTGTTATCAGTAAAATAGCTATATTAATTACATTATTATAAAATTATTTTAAGTAAATTTACTTTGAATGTCCCAGCAAAAATTTCTCCTTATGTACATAAAGAATAACAGCCCCTTTGTATTGTATCCTTAGCATTAGCTTACCCTGGCTGAATCCAAATCTAACGCAGTCTGATTGCAAAATCTCAAGCAATAAAGACTACACCAGTTCTAAATAAAGAACATTCAGCACCAGTAACTAGTAACTAGCAGACACCACATCTTGGCTTAATGGAAGGGAGAAAAAATTTTTGCCCTAAATTTGTTTGTCAGAGGCAAAATTAGGGAATGCTTAAAAATAGCAATTGATAACCTAGAAATAGGACTTAGATCAATTACACGATAGAGAAATTATTAAGGTAGCAGTGGCAATGATAGAGCCTGAAAACAAATTATTTGCCCTAAAGGATGGTTGGGATTCTCATGAATCAAGAGAACAGCAACGCCTCAAAGCTTTGTCAGATTTAGGTTTGCGGCAACCAGAAACGATTCCGGTTTTTGAAGAAGCCACACAGACTGCTGCCCACTTTTTGGAAGCACCAATTTCCATATTGGGATTTGTGGATCAAGAACGCCACTGGTTCAAATCGGCGATAGGCTTATCTAGACTAGGACTAATGAATCATTTGGCACAAAGCCGCCAACTACTACGCCGGGAATCATTTTGCACTCAGGTAGTAGACAGCTTTCAAGTGTTTGTAATTAATGATACGCATAAACTTACCGATCCAGTACTTGCTAGCAGCAAGCTAGTGCAAGATTATGGTATTCGTGCTTACTTAGGAGCGCCATTAATTGATGCTGAGGGACATTGTTTGGGTGCATTAGCGGTGATGGATTTAGTCCCACGCAATTTTACAACCCGAGATATTGAGTTTTTACAAATCATTGCTCGTTGGAGCATGAGTGAATTTGAACGTAATCGGCTCCTGCAAGGCAAACTCGAATCAAGCGCTGCCAAGAACGTTCCGATATTTTCACTTAATGAAGAACGTAACACTGAGATTAAAATCACTGCATCCACAGATAGCGACTCTGTTTCTACTAAACAACTGAAGCTAGAACTTTTGAGTCAGCTAACTCAGGAGTTACGCACGCCCTTAACATCTGTACTCGGTATGGCTAGTGTTTTAGGACGTGAGATTTATGGGCCCTTGACGACTAAGCAGAGAGAATATTTAGAAATTATCCAACACAGTGGTCGGTACTTACTTTCCCTAGTAAATGAAATTACCGAACTAGGAGCGATGGATGAAAACTCAACTGTGCTAAATTTAGCTCCCGTGGATATTGAAATGCTATGCCAACAAGCTATCAATACCCTAGAAGAAGTAGCTAATCGCCGCGAACAAGATATTCGCCTGTCTATAGAACCGGGACGCAATCGCATTTGGCCTTTAGATAAAGACAAGGTGCGGCAAATGCTTTATCATCTGGTTTTCAGTGTGATTCAACTTTCGGCTACAGGTAGCATTGTTCGCATTCATGTTTCTTACAAAGAAGATACGCTCAACATTACTATTTGGGTTTCCCATCCTTGGTTAGGGGATGGCATAACAGAAGTTGATCCTTACTTCCGTCTCAATTCTTTGTCGCTCCTGGAGCTTACAGGTGAGGTAGCAACTTACAATACTCATACAGAAAGACAAGAACAACTAGATACTTTATCAGTAGCAGTGGAAAATTCCAAAAACTTGAGTGATTCCCACTCAAACTTCTTTGCTACAAGTTCAGGTATAAATTTAGCTAAATCACATGGAAGTCTTTCTCGTGAAAGTTTAGGTCTATTACTAAGTTGTCAACTGGCAGAATTGCATGGTGGACATATTTTGATTCAAGGTTCACCAGAATCAGGATATCGTTATGTGCTTTCTTTGCCACTGCAACTAGCGACTTCCTCACAAGCAATTAGCGATGTCTAATCGTGGGGATTGGGGATTGGAGATTGGGAAAGACGTATTTTCTATCTAGATTTGATTAATTCTCTGTGTGCTTTTGCGCTTACCTATGCCTTTAAATTTCAACCCTCAATTCACCACCATTTTACATCAAGCTGTACTAAGTATATGAAGAACTATCTTAACTTCCTATTGGCTGATGGCTAGTAATAAAAGCGCCATCACGCGATGGGCAATTTCTGTTATTACCTTTTTATAGCTATAGGCATTATGATCAATTCCAAGTTCTGCGTCGGCAGGCTAATTGATCGCAATGTTTTTTATGAATTTAGTCTGGCAACGATTTACTCTATCAAATTTACCGCTCAAAGAATATCTTGCTACCAGTTATGTACACCGCTCTCTGGTGGGACTGCTAAGTTCTTGGCGGCAAACTAGCGTCTTGCTCCAGTGGGGAGATGCGATCGCAGCGGCTTTACTCAGCTTAATATATGCTCTAGCACCTTTTGCTTCCAGTACATTGGTGGGTTTTTTGCTGGTGGCTTGTGTCGGATTTTGGCTGTTGTTGACTTTATCTGATGAAGTAACACCAGCAAATGTCTCGTCAGTAACTCCCATTCACTTGCTGGTACTGCTCTACTGGGGAGTTGCCGCAATCGCAACAGCATTATCACCAGTGAAAAAGGCGGCACTTAGCGACTTAGGAACCTTGACCTTGTATTTGCTACTATTTACCCTTTGTGCCAGGGTATTAAGGTCGCCTCGTCTCCGTTCTTGGATTATCATCCTTTATCTGCACGTATCGTTAATTGTTAGTGTATACGGGTTACGCCAATGGTTTTTTGGAGCCACAGCATTGGCGACTTGGGTTGATCCAGAATCTCCTATGTCTAAAACTACAAGAGTCTACAGTTATTTAGGCAATCCCAACTTATTGGCTGGATACCTCTTACCAGCAGTAATTTTCAGTTTAGTGGCAATTTTTGCATGGCAAAGCTGGCCTAAAAAGGCTTTAGCATTAACAATGCTAATTGTCAATAGTTCCTGCCTGATTCTGACTTTTAGTCGTGGCGGTTGGATTGGACTAGTGGTAGCAGTTTTAGCTGCGATGGCATTGCTAGTTTATTGGAAAAGCGTGGAAATGCCTCGTTTTTGGCGTACTTGGTCAATACCGATTGTGTTAGGAGGTTTGATCGGCCTATTGGTGCTAGCAGTGATATTTGTAGAGCCAGTGCGGCTGCGAGTGTTTAGTATTTTTGCTGACCGTAAGGATAGCAGTAATAATTTTCGCCGAAATGTGTGGGATGCTGTATTTGAAATGATCCGCGATCACCCGATTTTCGGCATTGGGCCAGGTCATAACTCTTTTAATAAAGTTTATCCCCTCTACCAACGCCCTCGTTACACTGCTTTGAGCGCCTATTCGATATTGTTTGAAGTGACTGTAGAAACTGGCTTTGTTGGTTTAGCCTGCTTTCTCTGGCTATTAATTGTCACATTTAATACGGCACTTTTGCAAGTGCGACGATTGCGACAACTCAGAAGTGTAGAGGGATTTTGGTTAATCGGAGCGATCGCTATTTTGTTGGGTATGCTAGCTCACGGTACCGTAGATACTGTCTGGTATCGTCCTGAAGTCAATACCCTCTGGTGGCTGATCGTTGCCTTAATTGCCAGCTACTGGACACCTTTAGCTCAAAACCAGACAAATTCAACTAACTCAGAACCAGCAGTAAATTAATATAAATAAGTTGTCAGTTGTTTTCTTACCGGACACCTGACAACTTTTGAATTTTCCATGAATCAATTTTGAATTGTCTAATCTCTGTAGGTAGTGGCACTTGGGGCATTAGGGTCGCGATAAGCTACAGGTTCGCGATCGTTCTTTTTGCCAGCCAACCCGCCTAGACCGAATAAACCAAGCAATCCTAGCCAACCCCAATCAAAATCGTTGCGATCGTCAGTAGTCGTTGTTTCAGTAGTCGTTGTTGGAGCAGTAGTAGTGGCTCCGGTGTCATTAGTTGTCTGAGCTTGTGCAGATAGAGTTAAAGGTAAAATTCCCATACTCAAGGTGAGAACGCCAGCGCCAACAGCTGTAATGAAATTACTTTTCATAAGTTGTAAAAGTTCCTGATGCTATCCGAAGTCACTCACCACTGTATCGGTTCTCAACCTTAACAAAATCAATCTGCGGCTATAAACTAGGCATTTTCATAACTCACGCTGTAGACATACAACATGGTTTTCACAGCAGTCCGTTTCTCATTCTTGCTGTGTAGTTTAGCAACACTGAATCCTCAATAACTTTTCATTGCCCGTTGAATGTCACGCTGGTCTTGACGTCGTTTCAGGTCTTCTCGCTTATCGTGAAGCTTTTTACCTTTGCCAAGGGCTATACTCACTTTTAGCCAGCCTCGTTTGAGATACATTTTCAAAGGGATTAAAGTTAAACCCTGCTGTTCAACTTTGCCAATTAGCTTACGGAGTTCTTGACGATGCAATAGAAGCTTGCGTGTACGCCGTGGTTCATGATTAAAATATTGTCCACTAGCGTTGTAAGGCGAGATATGCACATTGATTAACCATGCTTCGCCATTGCGAAGCAAAGCATAGCCATCTTGGAGATTGACTTTACCCGCACGAATCGACTTCACCTCTGTTCCTGTCAACTCAATTCCAGCTTCGTAAGTTTCTAGAATTTCATACAAATAACGGGCTTGACGGTTGTCGCAAATAACTTTGTAACCTTCGTTCTTGTCGCTCATTGATAATTTTGTGTGCTTTAAATGTACCTAAAAAATTATTTGGATTGGTTTGTAAATTATAGGGTGTATCTTAGAACCGCTATAAATGGTGAACTGTATATCACTAATTTAGCTTTTCTAAGTTCACAATTAAGGTTTTCTGGCAACTTTAAGTTAGCTGATACCGATTACCTCTAAGATTTCATAGAACAAGTTGCTTGAGCAAGTTATCTCAGCAAGCCTGATTTTGTGCAGTTTCACAAACAGGACTTACACATCAATTAGGGGCGATACCTTATGGTAAGCTGCTTCTCTACCAAAGATTCCGCGTAACTTGCTTCTTTGTCTTTACATGAATTGCCCCTACAGGAAATCAAGATTTTCACTCCCTTTTTGCATAAGTCCTGACAAAGAATTGGTATGACGGTAATGATGAGTCGTTACAAATTACAAAGCTCTCTATGCCTCCTAAGCACAGGGAGTCTAAGGTGGTTACACTTCGTTAACCTTCCTAATGATTTAAGATTTCCTTTATAAATAAACCCTGAGAGCAGTCATTAGCTGGTAATCCTGTCATAGTATGAAACATAAGAACACTATTATTGTCTGTGTTCATTAACGGAGTACATAAAAGCAAATTTCTGAGTACAAAAATGCTAGGGGTGTATTATCCATGCCCTTGACGATCCTTGTAGTGGATGATGATTTGGGCACTCGTCTGTCTGTTAGCGACTATCTTGAACTGTCTGGCTACTCAGTGATCACGGCTAATGACGGTCAAGAGGCTTTGTTTATGGTGGATGAGTATCATCCTGATTTGATTGTCACGGATATTGTTATGCCACGGATGAATGGCTATGAACTCGTGCGCCGGGTGCGTCAACAACCAGTGTTTCGTTTATTGCCTGTAATTTTATTAACGGCACGCATTAAGACCCAAGAAAGAATTCTGGGCTACCAGTCAGGGTGCGATTTATATTTACCTAAACCTTTTGAACTGGAAGAGTTAGCAGCAGCAATCCGCAATCTTTTGGAGCGATCGCAAATTATCCAATCAGAGTATCGTTTTTCTCATAAAGACAGTTTGGGCATTTCCGGCTTGACAAAAGCGGGGGATGCCCATAATTCTCTATCCACTCAAATTCAAAAATCTCATCTGCACTCAGCCCTAACTCACAGAGAACAGGAAGTCTTAGAGTTATTGACTCATGGTCTTTCTAATGCCGAAATGGGTCATCAGCTACACCTGAGTCCTCGAACTGTGGAAAAGTACGTTAGCAGTTTATTGAGAAAAACTTCAACCAGCAACCGCGCGGAATTAGTGCGTTTTGCGATGAAGCATGGTTTAGTGGAATAAAAGTTAGGAGGAGAGACGCGATTAATCGCGTCTGTACAGGAGTGAGGAATTAAAACTCCTGACTCCTAACTCATAACTCTTCACTTTTAACTTTTATCAGCAGACCTTCACAAGCATCGATCAGTAAATCAATAACCTGATTAAATCCCTCTTGACCGCCATAATAGGGATCTGGAACTTCCTTTAGAGTGTGTCGAGAGCAAAACTCGCACATCAAACGCACTTTATGCTGATATTGCTTAGTTTGATCGAGAGTAAGGATGTTCTCATAATTTTCTCGATCCATAGCCAAAATCAAATCAAAGTCTTGAAAGTCTGACTTTTGAAACTGGCGTGCTCGACCACGCAGTTTAATTCCCAACTTAGTAGCCGCCGCAGCACTCATGCGTCTGTCAGGTGGGCTACCTTCGTGATAGCTAGATGTACCAGCAGAGTCACAGAGGATATGTTCGCTCAAGCCAGCCTGCTCAATTAGATGATTCATGATATTTTCTGCCGATGGCGATCGGCAGATGTTACCTAAGCAGACAAACAGCAACTTGTAAGGCATAGATATACTTTGTCCTTTGTCAATAGTCATTTGTCCTTTGTCCTTTGTCTAATAACCAATGACCAATGACCAATGACTAATGACTATGACCAATGACTAAAATCCAGGTAACTCCAACCCACTGGTTAATTCTTCCATACGTTCCCGCATTGTTGCTGTGGACTTGTTGTAGGCTTCTTTCATTGCCACTGTTACCAGATCGGAAAGTACTTCTGCACCTTCTGCTAAAGCATCTGGAGAAATTTCCACCCGCTTGGGTTCTTGGTTCCCACTGACAATTACCTTCACCAGACCACCGCCAGATTCTCCTTGAATCTCCATTTGCTCCAATTCTTCTTGGAGTCGCTTTGCGCCTTCTTGAACTTGCTGCGCTTTCTTAAAAGCTTCGGCTAATTCTTTCATTTTTCCTAAGCCAAAGCCGAATCCCTGTCCTTTTCCTGTCATAATTATTAATACGCGTGTGCGTTGAATAACAAATCAAATTCAATTATAGATGCGGTAAGTAATTTGACTCTTTTTTTACCAATAATTAATCCGTCATAGGTTGGGAGTAGGGAGTAGGGTATTGGACATTGGTTATTAATTTTTCAACCTCATCTCCCCATTGCCCATTCCCCATTCCCGATTCTTTATCCACAAGCACCTTGAAACTCTCCGAGCATTTTGACTTCTGGCTCTAAATTAATAGACCAACGTTCTTGTACTTGATGTTGGATGTGGCGAATGAGACAGAAGATATCACTAGCTTTTGCTCCACCACGATTAACGATAAAATTAGCATGTAGTAGTGCTACTTGTGCTCCACCAATCTGGTAGCCTTTCAGACCAGTTTGTTCAATTAACCAGCCAGCACTGTAAGGTTTGGGATTGCGAAACACACTGCCACAACTGGGGAAGTTGTATGGTTGAGTGCTTAACCGATGCTTTTTATGTTCTTTGGTAATTGCCGCAACTTTTGCTGGGTCTGCACCTGGCGCGAGTTGTAAGGTGGCTTGGGTGACTATGCGATCGCCACCTTGCAATAATGAAGTCCGGTAGCTATAACCTAACTGATCGGGGGTAAGAGTTTCCAGCGTCCCATCGGGTGAAAGTACCTGGGCACTAACTAACATATCTGCGATACAGCTATTATGTGCCCCTGCATTCATCACCACAGCACCTCCGGCTGTTCCGGGGATACCAACAGCCCACTCCAATCCTTGCCAACCTAATTCTGCTGCTGCCCATGCCAAGCTGGGAATTGATTCTCCAGCAGCAACGGTTAATTGACCGGTTTGGGGGTCAAAGTGGTTGAAGCGGAGATGACGAGTCGCAATGACTAAGCCTGATATACCACCATCGCTTACCAGCAAGTTAGAGCCGGCGCCCAGTGTTGTTACCTTTAAATCACGTTCTTTTGCGTATTTAAGACTTGCTTGCAGTGCTTCTAAGTTTCGGGGGGCAACGTATAAATCAGCTGCTCCCCCTACTCTATAGGAAGTAAACGCTGACAAACAAGCCTGGGACTTGATTGCACAATCAGTATTGGGTAAGTAGATTACTTCACTCTCCACCGAATTAGTTATTTGGGGTTTCTTTGTATTCAAAGCAGAAACTGTGCAGACGTTTCCAGCTGTCTGGGAAATGGTCATCTTTACTTTTTTTGGTAAAATTTTTACATTTATTTACCGCAAAGATACGGTAATAGAGTTCACGCATGAAACCGTTGTGAGAGTGGCGCTTTGCTCAGAAATAAAACTTCGCAAAGTCTCGACTTAGGATGTGGCTTTAGCAGGCTCACAAAGTGTCGTAATTACTTCCGGAATCACCTGGTTCAAGTTTCCAGCACCTAAGAACAGCGCCAAGTCTCCTGGGCGTAGTGTTTGTAGCAAGTACTCACACACTGCGGGTAAAGTTGGTTGATAAACTACCTGCGAATGCTGTTTAGCAATTTCCGCCGTTAGACGTTCACCACTAATTTGCCCTAAATTAGGTTCGCCTGCACTGTAAATATCAGTTAGCACCACTAAATCAGCATGAGTAAATGATTCGGCAAATTCATCTAAAAAGGTCAGTGTACGGCTATAGCGATGGGGTTGGAAGATAGCAACCACTCTTTGCCCTGGTCTTGCCTGTAAACGTGCTGCGGCGAGAGTAACGCGAATCTCGCTCGGGTGATGAGCATAGTCATCAATAAAGGTAATGCCATTGACTTCACCTCGGAACTCAAAGCGTCGTCTTGCTCCTTCAAAGGTGGCGATACCTTTGGCAATTGCTCCAAATTCTAAGCCCAAAGCGCGACCAACAGCCACTGCGGCTAAAGCATTGCTGAGATTGTGCCGACTGAGCAAGCGCAACGTCAACACGCCCAAAGCTTTGCCTTTTTCCCAAACCAAAGCTGTGGTACCATCAGCACGATAATCAATATTGGTGACGGTGTAATCAGCGTCGGTATCTGAGTGTAAGCTGTAGGTAATTGTGGGTTGCAAGCGATCGCGCACTGTAGCACAGTCAATGCTACCTATCAACGTTTTACAACCCTTAGCAAATGTCTGGAAGATGTCAATGACTTCTTCTAATGTATCGTAATGGTCAGGATGATCGAGTTCAATATTGGTAATAATGCCAATTTCAGGAGCGTGTTTTACCAGAGAACCATCTGATTCATCTGCTTCGGCTACCAAATATTGGCTTTGTCCCAATCGAGCATTACCGGACCATGCATTGACTTCGCCACCGACTAAAATCGTTGGGTCTAAACCTGCTTCCAGAAGCATATAGCCAATCATGCTACTGGTTGTAGTTTTGCCGTGCGTTCCTGCCACTGCAATACTGTAATAATCGGCAATTAAAGCTGCTAGTACATCTGAACGATGTAAAACTGGACAACCTAATTCCAGCGCTGCTTTGTATTCTAAATTATTAGTGTTAATTGCTGTTGAACAAATGACTTGAGGCAGTTTTGACTTAGTAGCAGTAGGTAATTGTTCTTGTGAATTTAATACTACTGGATTAGCCAATACCTGAGGCTGAAAGAATTCGAGATTGCTTGCCTCTTGTTTACCAAAAATATGAGCACCGATAGATTCCAATTTGTGCGTAATGTGGTTAGGACGAAGATCCGAACCTGATACTGGAAATTGACGCTTTGCAAGAACGTATGCCAGAGCAGACATACCTATGCCACCGATGCCAATGAAATGAAATGGTCTACCACTAAAATCTACAGAATTACTCATTTATTACTCCTTTTACACCACACCACACCATAATCACAAATGACACGCGTATCATAACAGGAATTTGATTTTTACCGTAACTACTCCTGTATCATGTTCATGTTTGATGCCCAAATGATGTTTCTGCTCTGGTTTTCCTGGTTGAGAATGATTTTACCTTGGTTGGAGGTTTTTGCTATTTCTGAACTGTTCTTAAGATTATTCTGAAAATTTTGGCTGCATCGGGAAAGAAATTCTTGTAATGTCAAATACATATTTTTGGCTACCTTACTGAAATTGGCTACATAATACATTGTTTAGTGAAACTAATTTGAAATTGCATCAAGTCTAGGCGTGAATTGAGTACAATAGTACATTGGTAATGAAACTATTTTTCAATTGCATAAAACCCAGGCTGATCTGGATGCAGCAACTAGCAATTTTTGGTGGGACATTCGATCCAATTCATTGGGGACACCTGCTCGTAGCCGAGACAGCTTTGCATCAAGTATCCCTGGAAAAGGTCATTTGGGTGCCATCCCTAAATCCTCCTCACAAAGAAGCAGCTTTGTTTGAGCATCGCGTGCAAATGCTGCAATTAGCCATCAAAGATAACCCAGCATTTACTGTCTCACTAGTGGAGACTAATCGTTCTGGGACTTCTTATGCCATTAACACCCTGATTGACTTATCTGCTTGTTACCCAAATACTCATTGGTACTGGATTGTGGGCTTGGATACTTTCCAAAGCTTACCCAGTTGGTACCGGGGACACGAATTAGCACAAATGTGTGATTGGTTAATCGCACCCCGACAGCTAGGTGGTGAGACTATAACTCAAAGCAAATTAATCTGCAAGCAAGTAGAGCAACAACTCAAGGAGCAGTCTCTGATCATTCACTGGCAACTCTTGAATATACCTTTAGTAGCAGTTTCGTCAAGTCTAATTCGCAAATTTTGCCGCGAACGCCAGTCAATTCGTTATTTAGTCCCGGAATCGGTCAGATCATATATCACTAACAACAATCTCTACTCTTACAAATCTGAATAAATTATGTGTTTTTTTATTGATCTAACACTTTATGGTTAAAAGTGCCCCCCCCCTTTGCGATATGATTGGGGTCAACGATATCAACATATAAGCATAAATACAGAGGGCAAGACACTGTGATTAGAGTTGCAATCAACGGTTTCGGGCGGATTGGACGTAACTTTGCGCGTTGCTGGGTAGGTAGAGAGAATAGTCGGATCGATCTTGTCGCTATTAATGACACTTCAGACCCTAGAACCAATGCTCACCTGCTAAAGTATGACTCAATGCTAGGCAAGATCAAAGGTGCTGAGATTAGTGCTGACGATAACTCGATCATCGTCAACGGTAAGACCATCAAGTGCGTATCCGATCGCAATCCCGAAAACTTGCCCTGGAAAGATTGGGGAATTGACCTAATTATCGAAGCAACCGGGGTATTTACTAGCAAAGAAGGAGCGCTCAAGCACGTAAATGCTGGAGCCAAGAAAGTTCTGATTACCGCTCCTGGTAAAAACGAGGATGGTACTTTTGTGGTTGGTGTAAATCATCATGATTATGACCACAACAAACACCACATTATCAGTAACGCTAGCTGTACTACCAACTGCTTGGCACCAATTGCCAAGGTGTTGAACGATAAGTTCGGCATTATCAAAGGTACGATGACCACCACCCACAGCTATACAGGCGATCAGCGCTTGCTAGACGCTTCTCACCGGGATTTACGACGGGCGAGGGCCGCAGCGATAAACATTGTACCCACTTCTACTGGTGCAGCAAAAGCAGTGGCATTGGTTATCCCAGACCTCAAAGGCAAGCTAAATGGCGTTGCCTTGCGCGTACCAACCCCGAACGTCTCAATGGTAGATTTCGTAGTTCAGGTTGAGAAGCGTACTATTACTGAAGAAGTTAACCAAGCTCTCAAAGATGCTGCCGAAGGCCCACTTAAAGGGATTTTGGACTACAGCCAACTAGAACTAGTATCTTCCGATTATCAAGGTAGTGATGCTTCTTCGATTGTTGATGCTAGCTTAACTTTGGTTATGGGCAATGACTTAGTAAAAGTTATGGCTTGGTATGACAACGAGTGGGGTTACAGCCAACGAGTCTTAGATTTGGCAGAGTTGGTAGCTGAGAAGTGGCAATAATTAATTTATCATTAGTCATTGGTCATTGGTCATTGGTCATTGGTCATTAGAAAAAGGACAAAGGACAAAGGACAAAGCACTATTGACTAAAATGTTGAAATCCCTGGCTAAGATTTAGAACTTGGTCAGGGAATTTTTTTTGCTCATCGTGCAATATTACTGTCGATCCGGCTGTAATTCTGCCTGCGATCGCAGCACCTTCACCAAGATGTTCTACTAAGGCTGATGCTAAATCTTGTGGTAAACACAGCACTAATTCAAAGTCTTCGCCACCGTATAGAGCATAAGCTAGCGCTTGGTCTGGTGTCAGCCAATGGTTAAAAGTTTTTGGTACGGGAATTTCTCTGCGTTCTAAGACGGCGCCAAGGCCACTAGCGCGGCAAATTTGGATCATTGCATCTGCTAAACCATCGCTGCTATCCATACCAGCAATCGAGAATTGGGAGTTAGGAGTTAAGATTTTCCAGAGGATTGGTAAGACATCTAATCGTGGCTGTGGGCGTTGGTGTGCGCGGATTAGAGCCGTCTTTTCTTCGTTGTTGAGGTTTTGTCCTAATTCGGGATGCAAGAGCAGTTGTAAGCCTGCATGGGAGGCTCCATGAATACCTGTAACGACGATCGCATCTCCTACAACAGCAGCAGAACGGCGGATAATTTGACTAGGGTTAACTTGACCAAAAGCGGTAATTGCCAGAGTAGTCACAGGTGATCGCACCACATCACCCCCAACAATTGGGGTATTGTATTTTTGCAAGCATTCTGTCATTCCCTGGTATAGTCGCTCAACCCAACTAACCTTTAGTTCGCCAGGAAGTCCCAACCCGACAGTTATTCCCAATGGAGAAGCGCCCATAGCTGCTAAATCTGATAAGTTTGCAGCAGCAGCTCGCCAACCAGCATCTTCTGGGGAAGTGGTGAGATTGCTAAAATGCACGCCATCAACCAGTACATCTGTAGTCACTACCAAAGATTGCCCCGGTGCAGTCTCAAGTACTGCTGCATCATCACCGATAATTTTTGGTGGGCAGAAGCGCTGTAATCTTTCTAAAAGACCTTGTTCGCCAATGTCTTTTACTTGTTGAGAAGATAACTCACTGTTCACAATCGGTTTTCCGTGTTGCGAAATTACGAATAAAACTGATAATTCACTTTACTGTTTAAGATAAGGGTATCGTCTAGGAGCCAGTTGGGATGGTAACAACACCAGTAACCAGCATCACATTTGAGGAGTACTTAACCTATGATGATGGTAGCGATTTCCATTATGAGCTGGTGGATGGCAAGCTAGAGCTAATGAATCCACCTACTATTGAACATTTTCTGATTGTCGATTTTTTGTATACTGCCTTGAAAGCAGAAATCAAACGTTGTAACTCTACTTGGCTGAGTTTTCGGGAAAGTGGGGTGAGAACGGGTAGAAATAAATCTAGGTTGACTGATTTGTGTATAGTGACACTGGAGCAAGCTAGAGAATTGTTGAATGCTTCAGCAGTATTTGAGTCACCGCCGTTACTAATTGTCGAGGTGGTTAGTCCAGAGTCTGTGAAACGGGACTATCGTTATAAACGCTCAGAATATGCGGCCTTAGAGGTTCCTGAATATTGGATTGTAGACCCACTAAAAGCAAATATTTCGGTGTTACTACTGGAAGATGGATTTTACGAAGAAACAGTTTTTACAGCCACTGAGCAAATTGTATCACGGACTTTTCCAGAATTAGCGATTACAGTTGATCAGATATTCACCGCCGGAAATCTAAATCAGGGGAGACGCGATTAATCGCGTCTGTACAGGAATTATTCTCCCCCGCTCTCTTCTTATGCAGCTTGTGGCTGAACCAGATTTTCTATTCCTTGAACCACAGTTGCCGATTCAATTTTGTCACCAGCTTTCAGTTTATCCAAAACTTCTTTGCCTTCAGTGAGATAGCCAAAAACGGCATAGCGACCATCCAATAGGTTGCGTCCGGCGGGGGTGAGTTCTGGTTCAAACAAAAAGAAGAAAAATTGTGATGAACCACCATTTACTTCACTTTCAGGACGAGCCATCACTACTGCACCAAAGGCAGAAAAAGGTAGAACTGGCATATCAACGTAACGACCAGCTTCTTCTAGAGTAATGCCATAAGTAGGTGCTTTATCGCCTTTAACTAAAACTTCTAAGGGAATAGCGCGATATTTGCCTGTTGCTGGGTCAATGAAACCCACATCTTTCCCCGCAGGATCTCCAGTTTGGAGAAAGTAAGATTCTTCAGAACGGGTAAATTCTAAGCCATTATAAAAACCCCTTTGTACCAAATCTACAAAATTACCAGCAGTTACAGGGGCGCTATAACCGTCTACAACAATGGTCAAATCGCCTTTGTTGGTTTTAATTTCTACAGTGGCACGACCTTTAAGTTGTGGCAGGTTACTGTACTCAGTAGGCACTTCAAAGGGGAATTGTTTCACCATTGACTCTTCTAGCTGAGTAACGAGATTTAGTAGTTTATTTCTCTCTTGCAGAATTTGTTCTTTATCTTTGCTGTTCGCCAATTCTTGCAATTTCCCCACCCCAGATTTCAACTCGGTAATCCAAGCTTCGGCTTGGGGTTGGCGTTCTGCGGGAACGCTTGTTAAGATTTGGGAAGGTTTATCGAGAATGCGGGATGCTTGGCTGATGTCTTTGGAAATAGCACCCCAACGTCGATTCGCCCGCAGTTGGGCAGAGATGTCCTCTAAACTGCCTTGCAGTTGCCGCACAGGTTTGTTATCTATCGGGAGTGCATACCGCAACAAAGCCTTTCCGTCGGTAATTGCATTGCCGGCTGGCAGTGCGGCGCTACTGGAGGGAGTCCACCCAGCTGTAGTTATGCCTAAAAATATTGTTACCAGCAGTATTGCCATTAGGCTGTTCTTCAGCCAGGATTTTAATAAGTTAAGCATGGGATAACTCAAATGCAGCAGTGAATTGTTGACTGGACGTAACCCATAAATAATCTTCCCACGTTAGGTGATGAGTGGAGCAGAGGTCTAGTGCAGAGGAAAAATAACTAATGAGAATGACACTAAACTAATGACAAATGCCCAATGACGACCCTAGAAGGGTACAATAAATGCCGATTGTCTTCCAAAATTTGAAAGTTTCATGATCTCCAGTAACGACTTTCGACCCGGTGTTTCAATTGTATTGGATGGGTCTGTATGGCGAGTGCTTGAATTCTTGCACGTCAAACCAGGCAAAGGTTCCGCCTTTGTACGAACTAAGCTAAAAAATGTCCAGAGTGGAAGCGTTATGGAAAAAACGTTCCGCGCAGGGGAAACAGTGCCGCAAGCCACTCTAGAAAAAAGTACGATGCAGCATACCTATAAAGAAGGCGATGAGTTTGTCTTTATGGATATGGAGACCTACGAAGAAGGCAGATTGACTCGCGAACAAATTGGCGATCGCGTCAAGTACCTCAAGGAAGGTATGGAAGCCGAAGTGATTAAATGGGGCGAACAGGTTCTGGGAGTAGAGTTACCTAAGTCTGTTGTTCTGGAAATTGTCCAAACAGATCCAGGTTTAAAAGGTGACACTGCTACAGGTGGCTCCAAACCAGCAACTCTAGAAACTGGTGCAGTTGTGATGGTTCCTTTGTTTATTTCCCAAGGAGAACGCATCAAAGTTGATACCCAGGAAGATAAATATATCAGCAGGGAATAACTTTCATCTCTACGGAGATGCAAGTCCCGCTTGAAATCCCTACATAGGGATTAATTCCCTGCCACACTTAAAATGCTAATTTACGGATAGGTCGAGGTAATAAAAACTGTGCCATTGGACTTTAATGAAATCCGCCAACTTCTGGCAACTATCGCACAAACAGATATTGCAGAAGTCATACTCAAAAGCGATGACTTTGAGCTAACAGTCCGTAAGGCTGTGAGCGTTAGCAATCAGATGTTGTCGTTAGGTCAAGGGACTTTAGGCGGTGTGGTAGGTTCAGGCTTGACATCAAGTTCATCTGGGGTAAACCAGATGAGCGGAAGTCAGGTAACGGAGGTGTCCACATCTCGTGTATTTGAGAATACTGGAACTAGCACACAAATGCAGTTATCAGTAAATCCTCCCTCAACCATTGACCAGAGATTAGTAGAAGTGCCTTCCCCAATGGTAGGAACGTTTTATCGCGCTCCTGCGCCTGGGGAAGCGGCATTTGTGGAAGTGGGCGATCGCGTCCGCAAGGGTCAAACAGTCTGTATCATTGAAGCCATGAAGCTGATGAATGAAATCGAAGCCGAAGTCTCTGGACAGGTGATGGAAATTCTCCTCCAAAATGGCGACGCTGTAGAATATGGTCAACCTTTGATGCGAATTAACCCCGATTAAGTATTAATGTATATATGATGTGAGTCATTGTTAAAATTTTCAGTCCTTGCGGGTCAACCCTGATGAAACAAACGTTGCCTTTACCACCAGAAGTGGTGCAACAAGTAGCTGAATACTTCAGCCTGTTAAGTGAGCCAATGCGCCTACGGCTACTACACTTATTACGGGATGAAGAAAAATGCGTGCAAGAGTTGGTAGAGGCAACACAGACTTCTCAGGCAAATGTGTCAAAACACCTGAAGGTAATGTGGCAAGCAGGTATCCTTAGCCGCCGCAGTGAAGGAACTTGCGCCTATTACCGGGTGGAAGATCAAATGATTTTTGAGTTGTGTAATCGGGTTTGCGATCGCCTCGCCACAAGGTTAGAGCAGCAAGCCCGTAATTTTCGTGTATTAAATAGCAAACGGTAAGTTGAATAGAGTTATGAGTTATGAGTTATGAGTTATGAATTCAAACTCCTCACTCCTAACTTCTAACTCCTAACTTTTTTAAAGTGGATAATCTTTCTGAAACTGTTCGCGAGTGAGTGGTTGTTGTAACTCTACACCCTCGCCGCCTAAAACATCCAAAGGTTTGCCGTTCACGTCAATGTATACCTTGGCTTTGGGATTTAAAGTTGTGGCAGTGTAAACAACTTGTCCCACGCGGCCCATCATTGAGGTGCTACCACCACCGCTGGTAAAATCTTCAGATAAATTAACGTGAACCTCATTATTTTCTGCCTTCAGTCCCAATAGCTTGGTTCCTTTAGGGATGGTTGTCGAATCTGTCCCTTCTGTTGGCCCTGCTAACAAACTTTGGAAAGCTGCTTCTAAAGGCTGGTTGGGTCGAATAGAAGCGACTTTAACAGGCTGGGGAACCAAAGTAACATTTTTGTTGTTTGATCTTAACCAGTAAACATTGGGGGTTTGCTCATTAGCTGGCTGCCTAGTTGATGGCTGTGCTGGCTGTTCAATGCGGACAGAAGGGTTTGATGGTGTGGGAGTATTGCTGGATTGTGTGGTAAACCAAGCTACACCGCCACCCACCGCTACAACCGCTGCTGATACGGCTGCAATTACGCCTGAAGAAATACGATTAGATCCTTGTTGGTCTTTCATGTTCAAAACCTTCCTAACTGAGGGCTGATATGGTAGTTATGTGAGGAGCAGCCTGGTTAAAGACGATACTTATAAGTAGAGAGTTTCCCACAATCTAGAGGAGACTTGATGGCTTTTAATTCTGCGAGTCCCTAATCCAATTCTAGAATTTTTATTTATAATCCGTCACCTGCCAAATTATGTAAATTTTTGAGAGTCGAGAGTGAAAAGTTCAGAGTTAGAAGTTGGGCACAAGGGGACAGCAAGACAAGGGGAAATTATTGAACAAGTCTCTCCCTTGTCTCCCCCCTCTTCCTTGTCTCTTCTCCATACTTATGCCCTATGCCCTAGTAGCTTCTGTAATCCACTGTTTAAGTGTAGTTGTCACTTCATCAATGACTATTTCTTGAGATTTACGGGTGGCTCTTTCTACAACTTCAACTTTGCCATTAGCGATCGCGCGTCCGGTTACAATTCTATAAGGTATGCCAATCAAGTCAGCATCTTTAAATTTCACTCCAGCCCGTTCGTCGCGGTCATCTAGTAAAGTTTCAATTCCGGCTTGATTGAGTTCAGTGTAAAGCTTTTGGGCGACTTCGATTTGTTGAGCATCCTTTATGTTAGGAATTGTGATGATCGCGTGGTAGGGTGCGATCGCAACTGGCCAAATAATCCCATCTTTGTCATAAGATTGCTCGACGGCAGCTTGTGCTAATCGTGACACGCCTACACCAAAACAACCCATCAATAGCGGCTTTTCTTCACCCTGTTCATTGGTATAAGTTGCACCCATCGCTTGGGAATACTTAGTACCTAATTGGAAGATGTGACCTGCTTCAATTCCACGGGCGCTTTGTAGGATTTGTTCTGGGTTGTGAATGGCGCGATCGCCTGGTCTTGACTTACGAATATCTACTACTCGCTCTGGTAACTTAAATTGCTCACCCCAATTAGCACCGACTACGTGATAACCAGCTTCATTCGCGCCTGTAACAAAGTTTTTTAAATCAACGGCTGTTTGATCTACCAAGCGCAAAAATTTAGGATGGATCTGCTTATTTGAGGTAATATACTCATCTGCAATATCAGGCGCAATGTAGCCTAAAGGCAGAGATTTAGTTGTCCATGCTTGCTGGGCTTCTACATTTGGTACATTCAAACTAATAATAGTTTTAGCGCCATATTCAGAAGCTAATTTGGTCAATTCATTTTGCAATTTGACTTCATTAACTTCCTGATCACCTCGAATGCTTACCAAGATTAACACCGTTAAACCATTATCATAAACTGTCTGATAAAGGACATTTTTCACTAATTGGGTGGGAGAAGAGTTAAGGAGTTGACAGACCTTTTCAATCGTCTCTGTTCCAGGTGTATCGCGTTTCTCATAAGTTGTAAACCGTGAGGTTTCGGCGTCAATTGGTAAAGAAACAGCCTTTTCTACGTTAGCGGCGTATTTACCATCCTCAGTGTAGAGAACTTCGTCTTCACCAGCTTCCGCCAAAATCATAAATTCTGTAGAACCAGAACCACCAATTGCACCAGAATCAGCTTCCACTGCGCGAAAAGCTAAACCAGAACGCCGTAGGATATTGCTGTAGGCTTTATACATATCCTGGTAAGTTTCTTTGAGGCTGGCTTCATCGGTATGGAAGGAGTAGCCGTCCTTCATGATAAACTCGCGTCCACGCATTAAACCAAAGCGGGGACGAATTTCATCGCGGAATTTGGTTTGAATTTGGTAGAGATGTAGGGGTAACTGGCGATAAGAGCGAATCATATCACGAGCGATCGCTGTGATTATTTCTTCATGAGTTGGGCCTAATCCTAATTGTTGCTCACGGCGGTCAATTAGGGAAAACATGATCCCCTCAGCTTTGGTATAAGTGTCCCAGCGTCCCGATTCCTTCCATAAATCAGCAGGTTGTAATTGTGGCAAAAGACATTCTTGTGCGCCTGTAGCGTTCATTTCTTCCCGCACAATTTGGGAAACTTTTTGCAGTACCCGCCACATTAAAGGCAAATAAGCATAAAGACCACTACCGATGCGACGAATGTAGCCTGCACGGAGTAATAATTTATGGCTAGGAATCTCAGCATCAGCTGGATCGTCCCGGAGTGTAACGAATAACATTTGTGACAGTCGCATCGTTTATAGCCTTTCTTTGATCGCTAATTTCTATGTCAACTAAAGTATGAAGTATTAAGGATGAAGTACAAAGTACACAGCGTTATTTATTTTTCATTTTTACTTATAGCCTTCCGCCTTTTTTGATCGCAACTTTAGGAGAAAACTACCTTGGCAGATGTAATTTATCAAGCACAGCCACCCTTAGAATTTATTCCTCCAGCGTTTAACCCCTTATTTCTACGATTTGTCCATCTGTTGCTACCCAGTTGGATAAACTGGCAAACACCTATTACCCAAATTGAAGCAGACAACGTAGAGGTTCTGGTGGATCTCTATCGCCAGTTTCAGGAGGGTAAGATCCGTTTTATGCTGGCATTTCGCCATCCAAAAACAGACGATCCGTTTTGTTTGACCTACTTACTGTCTCAACTCGTGCCAAAGATAGCACGATCGCAAGGTACAGCACTACAACATCCCATTCACGCTCATTTTATCTACGATCGCGGCATTCCTCTATGGGCAGGTTCCTACGTCGGCTGGATTGCTTCGCGTTTAGGTGGTACTCCGATTCAGCGAGGTAAAGCTGACTGGACGGGGTTACGTTCGGCGCGTGACTTGTTCGCCAATGGGAAGTTTCCGATGGCTGCTGCGCCAGAGGGTGCAACCAATGGTTTATCAGAGAATATTAGCCCTCTAGAACCTGGTATTGCCCAATTAGGCTTTTGGTGTGCTGAAGATTTGCACAAAGCTGGACGCGACCAACAGGTTCTAATTGTACCAGTTGGGATTAAATATAGTTACGTTGATGCTCCTTGGGATGCGATCGCTAATCTTTTAAGTGAAATGGAAGCGGCTAGTGGTTTACCTGTGAATGCACCAGAACAAGCTTCTATAGAGTCGCTTTATCCCCGGTTATTAACCTTGGCAGAACATTTACTTTCGTTAATGGAAAAATTTTACACACGTTTTTATCATTTAAAGCTAGCAGATGTCAAAACAGGAGTAGGAGAAATTGAAGATAGAAATGAAGCGTTAGCAGTTCGTTTGCAAGCCTTATTGAATGCGGCGCTACTAATATCAGAACAGCATTTTGATTTGCAGTCCAAAGGTACTTTGAGCGACCGATGTCGACGGGTAGAACAAGCTGGGTGGAATTATATATTTAGAGAAGATTTTAAGGATGTAAAAGGAATATCTGCTGTAGAGAAAGCTTTAGGCGATCGCGTTGCTGAAGAAGCGAATGCGCGGATGTGGCACATGCGGTTAGTAGAAAGTTTTGTGGCAGTTTCTGGTAATTATATTCGTGAAAATCCTACAGCAGAAAGGTTTGCTGAGACAACTTTAATTTTATGGCAAATGATTGCTAAAATTAAAGGCGATAAAGGTTTACAGCGTCCGCAATTGGGTAAGCAAAAAGTAAAAATTACTGTGGGTGAACCAATATCTATTTCTGAGCATTACCCAGCGTATAAGGAAAATCGTTTGGCTGCTAAACAAGCGGTTGCTGATGTGACAAATGATTTACAACACGCATTGGAAGGATTGATTTGAAAAACATGGAACTTATATGCTCATTATCTTATATTATTTGGTAGTTGCTTTAGAATCTTTGGATATGCAAGATTCCTACTAAAAGGTCGTAAAACTTAATTGACTACCATTGGTTCCTATCAGGTAAAAGTCCGAATTCAATCGACGCTTGAGGAAATAGCTTTTCTTTCCCCAGCTAGAGAAAACGATATGCCCAACGATTGGTTCTGTAACTGGTTAAACTTATGGAAAAATACTAGTTTTGAGTGCCAAAACATAGTCAAACTCGTTTATGAGGGAAAAGTTTGGGGATTAGTGCAATATGGTCTTTATCCCTATCCTGGATATCCCTATTTTCTAGAAATAGAACATATAGAAGCCCATCCTACAAGTCGAGGAGATGTTGCTGAACGGTTAATTGAACCAATCGGCAAATGGTTAATCTGGTATGCAACCAAGGTGGGTCTAGAATTTTGTCAAACACAAGCAGATGAGCCGCTAATTATTCTGGAAGCTATAGATACAGCTGTGTCATACTATAGAGATAAAGTGCAGATGGAATATCTTGGATTCGCACGTAGCACTCCTAGAGAAGATTTATATGGCTTCAGATTTTCACGAACAGCAGCAGCAAAATTCTGTCAGCTACACGAAAGTCAATGGGGAGAAGCAAAGCTATATGAGCAGTGATGAAATAAGAGTAGGATCGAGTGAGATAATGACTCACGCCCAACGGCAAGCTTTTCTAAAAACATCTCCTTTAGGAAAACTATTTGGTGTTGCACATTTACTCCCTGAAGTCGAAGAAACGACAAACATAGAGTTTGCTCAGGGAACTAATGCAAAAGTAAAGATTATATTATCGGTTCGTGAAAAAATATTTCTACAAAATGTTCTGAGAATTTCTCACTCTTCTTTCTGGAAATTTTACTGGGCCTTGGTTTAGTCTCTCAAAGATAATTTAACTTAATAGACCTTGGTATATCATCCTGGAAATACCTTAGATAAATCCAGAACTAAATCAGGAAAATATGGCAGACTAACTGATTCATTTTGCAGGAAAATTAACTTGCGGCGATAACCATATTTACCTTGTAAATCTTTATAAGGTTTGCTATAAGATTCTAGATAGTTATCTACTAAATTAAATATCCAATAGTCGGAAATACGAGCTTCTGCATAAACAGATAATTTTACATCAATTACTTTCTGCATTGATTCAATAATTTTTGGGCGTTGTGCAAACTTATGAGAAACCTGCAAAAATATACCTAAATATGGATAATCAGTTAAATTACTTGGATTTAAACCGAAGTATCCAACACCACAACAAAAGTCCCATTTTAAGGGAGAAAGGTGAGTGTAGATAATATATCTCTCGTCCCATTTCCATTGAGTCCTACTTGCTGCACCGTTGATAACACCTCCAAAAGCTAGCTTGAATTCGCGTTGTACTTCTTCACTGAGAGTTGATTCCATGAGATTGAGAGTTTTGTTATAATTCACCATTGTTAATAAGTCAACTGATGAAAATTGATTTGTGTGAGACATTCCATTCTTCCTCATGAAAATTAAAATTTCTTGGGTTAAGATATCAGTCGTATGTTGTTGTAAGCAGGCATAAAATTGATGCCACCTCAATTGATAAAAAATAACTTTTGGCTCTAAATTAAATGCTGGAGTTTTGATTTCTTCTTTTGGATCATAATTACAGGTGATATAAATTAAAATTCGATGTCTAATATTTGGTAACTTACTTAAAATGTCAGCATATTTTTCTAATTGTCTCCATCCTTCGGTAGATCCAATTTTTGATTCAATAAATATTACATCTGTAGTTAAACCAGTTGACAGTTCAACCACAATATCAAGTCTACTATCCTCAGTATGGTTTGCCAGTGCTTGATGTTCTTGTTGAGTTGAAATCTTAATGCTGGAATAATTATCATCACTAATGATTGAGTGATGTTTGAGCCAACTGAGTAAAATATCATTATTTAGGGACAAAAAATAAGCAATAATCTCAGTAAAAAAATCTTCAAGCGGCTTATTTCCTGAATGTAGATTGAGTAAATTGCTAAACAAAGACATTGATTTTTAGCTATTTAAGATATTTGCGGAAAATTTATACACAATAACGAGGGTTGTATTCCAGCTTGAACAAGGCTACTGAAAATTTTTATAAGTTATCTTTGTATTCGATATTACTAACGTTGCAGCAGTTATAACTTAGCCGATAGCACTTTGACAAGGGTGCTATACTATACCAACAAAAAATAGGGATAAATTTTTACCCCTACAAATTTATGTATTATTTTAAGAATAGCTAGAGAAGTTTATTACTCTGAAGTTAAGTGACTTTCTAGCAAAGTTGCGATCGCTTCAGGATGAATATTCTTGTATTTCTTTTTACCAAGCTGTAAAACACAGTTGGGAGCGCTGCCACAGCATTTTTGGCAACTTGTATGTTCAATGGTAACTTTGTCTAATAAACCGCGATCGCACAAAGTTTTTTCTAATTCTGATAATAATCCTTTACCACCACGCTTGAGGCAACCACCTTTTTGACATACCATAATCCTCGCTTTGGTTTGAGGTGGTAACTCTTGCTTTGGACACGCATCAATTGGTGTCACTCGATAGGCTTTAATTTTAATTTTACTTGTGCGCGAGTCTATCTCACTATGGCCACAAACGCGAATTTTCTGGCCAGGAACTAAGGATGAACTTAGTAAACGGCGTAACTCTTTAGGCAGTTTAATTTCCACATCTCCAGATGGAACTGCCAATTGCAAGTATTTATATTTTCCTGGTTCACCACCAACAAAACCTAGTAACTGTCCCTCAAGGTTCAATTCTGATAACGTCAAATACTTGTTACCCATGATTGATAAAAATTTAGGAGTGGGGAGTTAAAAGCGAAGAGTTAGGAGTGAGGAGTTAGGAGTTAAAATTTATAACTCATAACTCTTAACTCCTAACTGTTTTTAAGCTAGGCGTTTAGCTTCTACTGTTTGAGGTAAATTTGCTGTGTCTGGCAAATCACGAAATTCTAATTCCCAACCATTTGCTAGGGTGAGAATTTTGCCATCATTTCCATCGGTTTGTTTGACGACTTCTTCTTCCAGGTCTTTTTTAGCAACGTAAACTACTAAAGTGCCGGCATCATTCATCCGTAGCATTACTTTCATGAGACTCCTCAACCGATTCTAGTTCTTTTTTCTTGCAGCCGACGACAAACCCTGTTTCTAAGAAATGCACAGCATATATATAGGAAGTCTGCAAATATGTGCCTATACTCGCTATGTAACCGATATCTCCCTTGTTAACTAAAACTTGGCCGACTTCCTTACCGGGAAAGGTACCATCGTTTTTTAGCAGTTTACGAACTCTGACTTTTTCACCGATTTCAAAAGCGGGTGGCAAGTTTAGTTCTAATTCATCGCGTTGCATGAGAGTACCTCTGTTCTCTGACCAAATTCAACAATTCTTCTGTCGTCAAACTGCGTTTTTTCTGTACCGATTGATGGCGCACTGCATCTAAAACAGATTGGGTTTCTTGGGGGTTCAAGAAAATTCCATGCTGTTCTAGCAAGTTAGCAACTAAATGCCGTCCAGAATGTTTACCTACTACTAAACGCCGTTCCCAACCGACTTCTTCAGGTGCAAATGGTTCGTAGGTAATGGGATTTTGCAATACTCCGTGAGCATGGATGCCAGATTCGTGAGCAAAAGTGTTTTCGCCAACGATCGCTTTCCAGGGTGGTACATCGGCTCCTGATGCGGCTGCAACTAGTTGAGACAATTCCAGCAAACTGGGTGTGTCAATGCCCAAATCAACGCCGTAGATGCGTTTGATCGCCATGACAACTTCTTCTAATGCTGCATTTCCTGCCCGTTCACCCAATCCGTTGACTGTGGTATTCACTGATGATGCTCCGGCTTTGATACCCGCAAGGGCATTGGCAGTTGCCAGACCAAAATCATTATGCGTGTGGATTTCTAAGGGAATCGTCAACGCGGAAACAAGCCTTTGAACTTTGGTGTAGGTGGTGAAGGGGTCGAGAACTCCCACGGTGTCGCAGAAGCGGAAACGGGATGCACCCCATTCTTGGGCATAAAGTGCTACATCTAAAAGGAAGTTTTCATCAGCCCTGGAAGAATCTTCGCCGCCGACTGCTACCCAAAGACCTTGATCCAGGGCGAAGTGGATTGAGTCTTTGAGTTTTTGCAAACTTACTCGCCACTGACCATGAAATTTAGTGGCAATTTGGATACCAGAGACGGGAATGGCAATATGCACCCGATTCAAACCGCAGGCGATGGAAGCCTTGATATCTGAGATGACAGCGCGGTTCCAGCCCAAGAGTTTTGCTTGTAAACCCAAGTCTGAAATTGCGGCGATCGCACGCGTTTCTTCGTCACCCATTGCCGGTATACCCACTTCTAATTCCGGTATACCAATAGCATCGAGAAACTTCGCGATCGCTACTTTTTCTTTTAGGGTAAAAGCAACACCTGCTGCTTGTTCGCCATCACGTAATGTAGTGTCATTAATTATGATTTGATTCATTGCAAATATCCCTCTCTTGGAAGTATTCTTAATATCCTTTCTCTCTACAACCCCTAGTGATGGTAAATGCTAAAAATATGACAATTCATAATGCAGGATACATGATCCTTTATTATTGTCCGATTATCAGCATCACATCTGTATGGCAGGGAACTAAATCAATGTATAATTTACTAATCGTTTTTACCGATGTCAGTTGAAATATCTTCGAGTAGCAATGAACTAATATAACTATTAGCAAATCCCGAACAAAGTAATACACAAAAGCCAGCAATTAAGGATGTAATCATCTTCGTAACCTCATCTTTTCTAGTGTATATGGGTGTAAGTGAGGCAGGTAATGGTATTCAGAACTACAGAATTTCAATTAACTAACTTTGGTCTGCGAGCCAATCAAATATCTTTCCTAGCTGTTCTAAATCAACGAAACCATACTGCCAGAGGAGCATTGGGAGCGGGCCATTTTCTAATTCACGGTGTCGCAGAGCTACAGCAATATCAGCATTTGAAAGTTCAAGTTCATTGTGCAAAAAATTGAGTAGTTTTATATCTCTGTTCCGAGTCGCCATAATTGATTGAACTTTCAATTTCTTAATTTGGGAAAAGTTAAAAATTAGAAATTCCAATTTATATTTAGGAATTTCGCCTTTTTAATTGTTGCTATATGTCAGAGGAACTTCAGATTAAGTAGACCCAACAAAATCTAAACCCCGTCTAATCCATCTCAGTCTGCAACAAATTCTGCTAGCGGACAGTAGCTTCAAACTCTAAACCTATTTGAGCTTTGTGCATCTATGGACAAAAAGGATGAAGTCCAGTACTTGCGTCATGAATTCAAGATTAATCGTGCCTACATTAGGTCTTTTTGAAATAATCATGACTCATCACTGTAATGCCAGCAACGCTCTAGCCATTCTAATAATTCGTGACGAGAAGCAAGAAGTTGCATAACTGTACTACGAATTAGAATTGCTTCCAGCAAATTGTTCACTTGCACTCGTAAAGAACCATCGGGGGGACAAGAGCAATTAATTTTTAACTCTTGCAAACGGTGATAGATTCGCCAGCGATCGCTCAAAGGAATCTGCAAAACGTGATTTGTCATTTGTCATTTGTCCTTTGTCATTTGTCAGTTGTCCTCTGTCCTTTGCAAGTGACTAATGACTCTTAACGCCTAAAGTTTGCAGTTGTTTTTCGAGTTGTTCGATGCGCGAGAGCAAAGAACGAATCACGGTTGCTTCCACATCGGGTAGCTTTCCATGTTCTAAAGGAGAAAGGCTGGCGTTTTCGTTGCGAGAAATAATTCGACCGGGGATTCCCACAACAGTGCGATCGCTGGGGACATTCTGCAAGACAACGGAACCTGCGCCAATACGGACGCGATCGCCAATTTGCAGATTACCTAAAACTTTCGCACCCGCCCCAATCACTGCATTTTTGCCGACTGTGGGATGACGCTTACCAGTTTCTTTACCAGTTCCGCCAAGGGTGACGCCCTGATAAATCAGTGTATAGTCGCCGACGATCGCAGTTTCGCCAATGACTACTCCCATTCCGTGGTCGATAAACACGCCCTCACCAATCTCTGCACCTGGGTGAATTTCAATACCTGTCAAAAATCGCCCTAAGTGAGAAATTAAGCGGGGGATAAAACCGACTCCTCGACAATGTAACCAGTGAGCAAGACGATGCAAACATAGCGCGTGCAATCCAGGGTAGCAAAACACCACTTCTAGCCAATTACGTGCTGCGGGATCGCGCTCAAAAATAATGCGAAAATCACTCAATAATGGCTCAAAAAAAACGCCAGAGAGTAAATTTTTCAGCATGGATGTACGGGCAGAATCCTGCGTTTTGGTACTTGGGGTATCGCTAATACTGTCTAAAGACTGTTGCATCGGTAATGTCTATCTGGTAAAAGAGTCATCTGCTATTTTTATGCTTATATCAGGTGACTTCCAACTCGATACAAAACTCAATGCTGATTGGATTTATTGGATTGATTGAAGTTGTACTCAAACGCCGAAACCCCGACTCCAGATAAACTTAAAATTTGTCTTGGGGTAGGGGCACTAGTATTTAATGATGGGGGTACTAGTATTTTTGGGGCAGGGGTTAAGAATTTCTGTTCACGCTACAAGGAACTTTACCCGTAAGCATTTGCTAAGATTTTATCAAGATATTTTGCAATATATTAAGCTGTACTCAGATGCACTCAAATATGAATTTGGTAAGGCTATAAATCTATTTTCTGTATATCCTATTACTATTAGTATCTTATTATTTGGATAGGCGAAAGACAGGTTTCTTTATTTTCTTTTAGGATTTGCTGTCTGTATGTATGTATACGTTTCAAAATATAGTTATCGCTCATCGCGACTGTTTTCTTATTATATAGATGTGTGGGGATAGCGATCGCAAAATCTTAGAACAGCAGAATAGGTAAATGTTCTCATAGCAATTAGACTTCTTGCATGAATTAATGAGCTTTCACCCTAAATCCCTCTCCCAAGCTTGGGAGAGGGACTTTGAATTTGTCTCCCCTTCTGCCAAAATTGGGAGAAGGAGTTGGAGGATGTAGCTTGCTTCCCGTAGGGTGCGCTAGTTTTGTATTCGTGCAAGAGTTTATTAAATAATTACTTA
>JADEXV010000431.1 GCA_015206945.1 Nostocales cyanobacterium LEGE 12452
CCCTAAAGGTGATAGATCGGTACCAAATTTTCCATCTATGGTCTCAACATGCTTTTTGAACACAAACATGTATCCCCCGAATTCGACGAGCAAAATATACCCATACTTTTTTTCAACCAAAGAGGTATTTGAAAGAAATCCAGGCTCATTTTCAAGCTTGAAAACAACAATTGAATAGACGGCACTATCAGCGCCAAGGTTAAAAGGAATCTTGATCTGCTCAAAAACATATCTACCAATTTTCTTTTCTGTGCATTCCTTGAACACCAGATTCACTTTACGTTTTGAAATTTTTCTAACGATTTTATAAGCTTGGGCACTGGGAATAATGCTAAAACTATCTATAGTCATATTTCTGAGTGTTTGAGGGTAATTCAAATTTAGCAAACAGCTTGATAGATCCAACTAGTTTGAAAACAAGGGCAACTTTTTGAGCGTACATATTAGTCGCAAGTATGTCACCGTTTTTAAGCGATTAGAAGCTCAGAAACATATGAGGTTTTTGGGCAAGCAGCATATCAGCTGATATCCAATTTAAAGCATCAACAACCTCAATCCATCATTAGTGATCGTGATTCGGAAATATGAACAACGTATAATTGAACTGACCGACGAAATTGACGTCTAGCGCAGCCTCTGTCAATTGTCGACAGTTGTGTACGAAGCAATTGGGTTGCGAGTCGATCTTTTTAGTTGTTACGAAAGCTCGAAAGAACATTTTAGAGCGTCTCGCGATATTTTCTCAAGATCATGAATGGCTTAGAATGCGACCTTGAAGGCAGACTTGAATAATATGGTCGCTTCGTCTGTTACCAATGCTCCAAACTAGTGATTTGTCGCAAACAATTGCGAATTAGTCATCTAGATGCATTTGCTGATCCAGGTATTTATCGTTCTCAATTAATTGCCATTCATAGTCGTACAACGAAGCCATATCCGGCAAAATGGTGAGACCAGCCTTGTGAAGCGTAATTTGCGTTTCCGAAATTTCAGTTTCTAGCTCCCGTACGGCAGAAACAGCGTTCTTGTATTCGATCATTTTGTCTATCCGATCGGCTATTTTTACATTTATTAGATACGTAAATGATTCCTCCAGTTCAATTTTTGCGATGAGAGCAATTTTCGAAAGAAGCTCCTGGTCAAACTTGTTTAATACTAGATGTAAATTAATTAATCCCTCGTCGAGGTTATCTGCACTCCCTATTACTGCTGATAAAATACCATTCGCTGCACCACACAGCGTCCGTATAACTGAATCTGACGAGACTTCCGCGATGAAGCGGCTTGCCGCAATGTAGGGTTCTGAACCCGGTGCGATAAAGCTCCAATCTGTAATCCCTGCCAATTGTGAACAGACAAATTCTTCTTTACGACCGTCCTTAACATAGTAGTAAGTTAGGATTGCAAGTGTCAGCTTCGAATAATTTACATTGTCGGGGTCTACAAAAGTCTCCCAATGATCAATTAGTCGATCCGCCAATAAGCTCGGGGTTTCCAGATTATTGGCTCTTACCGATATAGGGAAAAGTCTTGGAGTTAACTGATCTAGGGTCACGGCTGAGTTAGCAATTCTAGTCGCTTCGCCGCTAATGCCCTTGATGCAAGATATTAGGAAATCGATTAATGAGGGATTTATAAACCGGTAATTCCCGTCGCTAAAGTAAGAGTCTCTAACGATGAATCCATCGGACAATCTTTGCATTGAACGACTAAAACAGTTCATGGATCTCAAATGGCCTCCGAATGCAATCTCGTAATCAATTCTTGCGTCAAAGGCTCTTTCCAACACAGATACATGAACCGTGTCCCCGAAACTAGTCATTGTATTCAGCAGGATGCGATCATTCTCGTCAATTTGTTGCTCATAAGCATGTCGCCAAATCTTATCGGGCAAATTGAAGTTCTTTTGAATGAACTTTTTGAACTCCCCCGGGCTGAACCCGGAAACTTGGTTGGAAGAGGTAATAAACTCAATAGATCTAGGCGAAAAATTCGCGTGAGTGATAATAAAGTCATGGACATCAGCTTGTCTCAGGACATATTTAAGTTCGTCTGAAATTTCGCTTTCTTCAATATGATTTCTTAATAGCTGCGATTTATCCTCCCATGAAAGTTCGCAAAGTTCGACAACTGTAGCATACGAGCTCAGTTGCGAGGTACGAAGTCGTTCAGATGCTTCCATCGCTCCATTTAAAATGAAGCTTCTGGTGGATAGAATCAATTTCTTACTTGGCCGGCGAGAAACTAGCTTGAAGATTTGAATCAACGCGGTCTCGGACCCCTTAGACTTCCTAATCTCCTCCTGAGTATGGCCAAGAAAGTCATCAAAATAGAAAATCTGCTTGCTGTCGTCGGGTCTGTACGTCTTCTCCGCCTCTTTTATATCGTCTAGAATGTAGGTCAACGAGTAACCGTCATTGATAAATTCATAAAGGAGTATTTCGGCCGTTGTAGTCTTACCAACTCCTGGTTCGCCAGATAAAATGAGAATATTCTCGGTCCGAATACGGTCTCGTGCTCGCGAAAGAGCCGGAGTTTCGACGTAAAGTCGCAATCGACGTTTAAGATCATACTCGGTAAACTCAGCGGACCGCCCGATTACTTCGTAGGCAAGCATTTTTTGCAACACCGCACTGCTAGAAAACCATAGCTTGAAATGGCTCGTCAAAACCTCATGGTGCGTATCCAATAGTCGGTTAAGCTCCTGCCTCCCATAAATATCGTTACCAGCTAAATAAGGGATGAATAAGTTAACTAGTTCGATTGAGTTTTGTACACTTAGATCAATCGACGTGGCAAACAAATATCTTTCAGGCGCAAGCTTGTCAACTTTCGGCTTTTCTTCCTTTTTCAGCTGTCTGAGCATAACTTCTTTGAACGTTTTGAATCTTATCTCGGAGTTCTTAGACCTTTCCTGCGCATTCAGTAGATCACAAACGAGCCGTTCAAGGTCACTGCTATTTAAGGTTGAAAAATCGAAATCTGCCATCCTCAAAGAAAATCTACAATGCTTGTCGTTGAAATGGACAAAGCAAACGATTTTTGAGGAATTAACAAGCAGAGCAAAGCATCAAAAACTAGCCTTCTCGCTCTTTACCGTTTCGGTTCTCTACTGGATTTTGATAAATAATCTTCTCCTATCGCTTTCATGGCGTCAGTGCGGCACAGACAAAGGGCCACCGTGCTAGCCTTTCAAGGTATAAGTTAAACCGGCAGGCAAAATACAGGCAGTCGTAGGGCTTTGAGTAGACTTGGAACAAACCGCCAAACTAGACATTCCTGCTATTGTCGACAAGCAAGTGTAAATGGCAGAGTTGAGTCGCTGAAAGTTAAACAATTCTTGAAAATCCCTCTCCCGAT
>JADEXV010000432.1 GCA_015206945.1 Nostocales cyanobacterium LEGE 12452
CAATATAGGTTTGGAACATGAGTATGAAAGACATTGTGGATATTGGAACACACTATAGACTGTTCTAACAAGTCAGCTATTGGTATGAAAAAAATCAAGGTGGTAGTAATCGCCGGGATTTTAGTAACAATAATCTGGGGCAGTTTTTTTTCTAAAACTGCCTCATCGCAGCAAGTAGAGTCCCGCATTTACAATCTGGAAGCAGATTTGAATCGTGTTGAGTCGCGGTTAAATCAGCTAGAGTCTCAGCTAGGTAAAACTCGACAGTCTCCATCCTCAAGAACAACACTTACCCCACGACAGTCAACTGGTTCCAGAAGGAACTTATCACAGCAAGATCCGATGTTTGATCGGCTTGCAACTTTGGTGGTTGAATTGAAGCAACAAGTTAATAAATTAGAGGCGCGAGTTGCTAAATTAGAATCACGCTAAATATTTAATCAAATTTCAAAAGGGTAGTATCGCAAGGCGGAATTAAAAATTAAAAACGAGTACTATTTAAAGCAAGAGACGCGATGAATCGCCGTCTCTACAATAATCAGTCTTTCGTATTGACGGCGATTTTCAACTTCAATTCTTGTAAAAGTTCAGTGCTAATGGGTGATTTTGCCAAAATTGGATGCTTAATACCTCCCCAGACACTTCCAGTACGGATACGATGGGAAACTAATATTTCAGGAATTTGACTAGAAATTAAAACCTGTGGTGGTGCAAGTTGATCGAGCGATCGCGCTCTTTTGTAATGATACGATTCTGATAAAGCCAGATCCAGTTGTTGAGCGATAATTTCTGGGCTTTCTTTTGCCGAATCTAGTAATAAAATATAGTGTGGAGGATCGGCAATGGGCATCAAGCTTTTAAAATTAGTTTCTTGCAAGTTCAACAGAGTCAGAGCATTATTTACAAAGGTTTCTTGCAACTTTTCGCCCACTAAATCGCTAACGGCTTGATGTCGTCCGAGAAACTCTAAACAGGGAGTGTGGCGATAGTAATGAGTTACCCGGATGCGATCGCCAATTCGATAACGATACAATCCGCCTTTCTGCGATAAAATAATCGTGTATTCCTTGTCAATGTTGAGTTCATGCAATGCATACAGGGAACCAGTATCGTCCTCGAACTCGAAAAACACTTCATCAAGAATCGGCACACATCCCCCAGCTACAATCAAGGGAATCGTTATTGGGGCTTCCGTTGCTAGTAGTCCTTTACCTTGAATTAATACACCTGGAAATTGCGATCGCAATCCCTGAGCTTGATCTGCTGCATTGGCACTATCCCAGCAAGAAATTAGCTTTAAATCTGGCCAGAGTTGCATCCAGGGAATATTACTTTCGCACAGGTGTTGCAACCGATGATGTGAAATCCGGTTGTGTAATTCTGCTCGCAATAAATCCTGATTTTCTTGAATATATTTTAAATGTACTTGGAGAAAACTAGGACTCCAAATAGAAATAATTTCTAGTTTTTCAGCTTCTAATAATGCCAAAGCGAGTTGATGTTTAAATACATTCGCGTCATGCAGTCGATTAAGTTTATTTGGCATCACCAACCAAGGACGCAAAAACCAACGCAGCCAGCCATCTAAATAATCTAAATCATCTTGTAAACTTTGGCTATCAGCTACATTTAATTGCGGCGAGATACAAGCATAAAGCTTGCCTGTGGAAAATTTCGGCCCGTGTAGAATCAAATCATGCGCCCATACGCAGAACATCTGATTAAACGATCGCCGCAAAGATTGAGTATAAGGAATCCATTTCACCGCTCCACTGCTACCAGAGGTTTTTTCATAAAACAAAACGGGTTCTGGTGTGAGGGAAATTTGCTGCTGTTTTTGATTTAACCAGGGTTCGAGCGCATCATAATCTACAATTGGTACACGCTGCCAATCGTCTACAGAATGAATCCCCAAAGTTTTACCATACTCACTCTTGATTAGGCGATCGCAAATCTCTTTTTGTACAGATGTCTGCATTAACTCTGGGTTATCCAAAGCTTGATGAAATCGCCTCGCAGTTGGTGCGAGAATTTGCCCAAAAAGCTGAATAATCGGACGCATTATTGCACCTTTTGATTAGGATAAAGCTTGGTAGCTGCTGGTAAATAAGAACCATCACCAATGATTACACCGGGAGCAAGATTAGATCCGGCTCCCACAAAGACATTGCTGCCAATCTTGACTTTTTTGACATACAACATTAAATTTTGCTTGCGGGGTTTAATGATGTGAGAATAGATACCTACACCATGCCCGATAACAACACGATCGCCAATTTCTAATAAACTGCGATCGGCAATCTCCAATCTTGTTGTCCAGTATACATCTCGCCCCACTTTAGCACCCCACAATCGCAACCAACAGGAAAATACCCCCGGAATCAGTCGCAGCACTGCTTCCAACACCGGAATTGCAATAAAAATTACTTGGATTTGATGACTACCCCACCAAGAACTATATTCCTTACCTAGTAGATAACTAATCCCCTCCTGCACAGGATAAACCCGTTCATGTAAGCGGTAAACTAGCACTGGTAGCCCATAAATAGAAAGCAACACTGCCAGAATACTGAAGATGTTGGGTGAATAGGCAAGGTAAATTATTGCTGCACCAGTTAGCAATAATATAAACGTGGGGAAAAACGAAAGGATTTTACTGATAACTGTCATGAAAATGGGAATAAAAGTTTTTGGAACAAGTTTAATGAGCTAGGAATTCCAATTATAGATGGCAATTTTTCGCTTTCATAATATGTTCCATGTAACTTATCCCAAATTTTCAGATTAGCCCCATAGTTATAATTGTGGATTTCGCTGCAATGATGCCAAGCATGATCCTGCGGTAAAATTAACCAAGGAGATAAAAATTGATATAGGCTGGTATTTACAGGAATGATTAAGCGGCTATGTCGCCATAAATCTAAGGCAGAAGTTAGACTTATTCCAAGTAAATAACCAGTGGGATCGGCTAACAGATATACAAATAAAGTGTGTATCCATAAATAAATAATTAACAAACTTGTCCAAATTGTGTTGCGAGAAGTTCCTAATACATCCATCTGAGTAACAGTATGATGGACTTGATGAACATTCCACAACAATTTAGTATGTAATAAACGATGATTCCAATAATATAAATAATCAACTACAACAAAACTGGTAACAAAAGTCAGAAATAATGATACTTTTAAATATCCTTGTTGATTTGGTAATAAATGTTGATAAATCCAATAAACTAAAGTAGCTTGTAGTAAGGGAATCAAAATTCCTTGAATCGTTAATCCTGTACCATCTAGCAACCAATCTTCACGAGTTTTAACTTTGAGTTGAGTTCGTCCAACTTGAT
>JADEXV010000061.1 GCA_015206945.1 Nostocales cyanobacterium LEGE 12452
GTATTGGCACTACTCTCATCTATTTCTTATTTTTTGCTAAATGAATAAATAATCTAATAAATAAAATTAAAACTATAAACAAATTTCTAGCTGGTGTGTGCTGTTATCAGACATAGCTTTCATCTTCTTCATCTTCAGAATTGTTACGGAGACTTTTTGGAAAAACTATAGCATTAAGTGAAAACGGTAGAATGCGCCTAAATAACTAATGATGCTGCGATCGCTTAACCCGATTGCCGCCAATGTGTCGGTGCTTCGATATAATCAGGTAGACGAGTGGTGCGATCGCCAACTGCCTCTCTAATTTGGTGCAACTCTAAATTTTTCGCTCCTGTCAAAATAGTCCCTTCCAATTTGACATCATTGAGATTAGCTTGTGAAAAGTTAGCTCCCATCAGGTTTGCCTGAGTCAGGTTAGCTTGATAAAAGGTTGCCCTATACAGGTTTGCTCCAATCAGATTAGCCTGATACAGGTCAGCTTCCGTTAAGCTAGCTTCTGAGAGGTTGGCAAAATATACCTCTGTTTGGTGGAGTTTAGCTGCATTCAAATTAGCCCCAGAAAGGTTAGCTCCATTCAAGTTAGCTCCACAGAGGTTAGCACCAATCAAACCCGTTTGCTGCAAGTTGGCTTTACCCAATTTTGCTCCTTGTAAATTAGCTAAAAACAACTTTGCTCCAGAGAGATTAGCAGCTTTTAAGGTCGCTTGTTGCAAGTTAGCTTTATAAAGGTTCGCCCCTTGTAAATTAGCTGCACGCAGACTTGCACCAGAGAGGTTGGCTGAACGCAGGTTGGCTCCAGAGAGGTTAATACGATTCAGGTTAGCCCAACAAAGGTTGGCTCCATATAAACTAGCTTTTAGTAATTTTGTTTCATAGAGAATAGACCTAATGAGTTTAGCGCCACTAAGGTCACATCCACTCAAGTCAGCCCCACGTAAATCAGCCCCACTCAAGTCAGCCCCACGCAGGTCTGCTTGTTGCAAGTTAGTTTTTAGCAAGTCTGCTTGTCTAATGTCGGTGTTACGTAAATCAAGTTTTTGATCTTTTGGGTCTTCGAGTAAATTACGCCTACCGATAACAGTCAGGGCTGCTTGAATATCAGTGCGTATTTTGGGGAATTCTTCATGGAGATTTTGATCTACCTGCGGTGTCGGACGCGACCCACCTCTACGCCTGCTTGAGTAAATTGCTCCTTGATATTCCTGTTGTTGCTCCCCTTTTACGTGCTGGATGGGTGCATTCTCTCGCACAAAGGCAGTGAGAATTTCCATAATTGTCCAGTGTTCTTGAGGAAAATCTTGAGCAACCCTTTCTAAAGCGTAAATTGCGCCTGTCCGGGTTTCCACCTTTTCATGGCCAAGCTGGGCAATTGCGCCCATAAAGCGTTCTGCAATCAATCTGTCTTGATTGAGTTTGGCATTTTGCAGGCCAATTTCTAAGTTTTTCTCAGATGCGATCGCACTCTTCTGCATCGCTTGGGCACGCCTTGCTGCATAATAAGTATTAAACATTGCTGCCGATGCCAGAAAAACTATTGCAGTAGTTGTTAAAGCTTGGTTTCTATACTGGATTTTTTCTTGAATTGACAACTCTTTAATACTGGACAAGGCGAAGAAAATTACAGTCAACGAGCAGCCAAATATAGCTGTTAAAGTTATCAACCAATTCAAAAGAGCATCTGTCTTTTTAGAAGACATGGTAAAAATTTTCCTTACAACCTAGAATTATTACTTAGATATTGAGGAAAAATAGTATAGCATTTAGCAGAAAATTATAATAGGTGTCAAAACACTCATTGAACTAGGCAATGATATCGCATATACTTTTACATCACGACATAAAGAAACGCTTGCGCTACAAGAATTATAAATTATCCTGGGAGTAGGAAAAAATTTTCGTTGGCTTGCATTCTACCCTTTAATCCTGTCCCTTTAGTAAGGCTAGGGGAGACAAAGCTTGATTTTGCTGGGGTGGAGTTTTTAGCCTTTAATAAGCAATCAAGCGGATATGATATTAGACTTCTTGAAATATTTTTGCACTCTTAGGGAAAAGATTTTGAGTTTCTTTACCCTTTTCCCCTTCACCTTTACCCCGACTTTTGCAAGAAGTTTATTACCTAGAGAATTTGGTTTCTCTCAGGTTTGCCCCATCAAATATAGTGTCATTGAGAATTGCTCCATGCAAGCTAGCTAGATATAAACTAGCACCATGCAGGTTAGCTCCCGAAAGGTTAGCTTTCTCTAGATTGGCTGCACTGAGGATTGCTCCTTCTAAATTAGCTAGATATAAATTAGCTCCTTCTAAATTAGCTGCACTAAGTATTGCCCCCGCTAGATTAGCTTGATAGAGATTGGCCCCAGCTAGATTAGCTTGATAGAGATTTGTCTGTTGTAGATTCGCTCCTTTCAAGTTTGCTCCTCTCATATCTGTGAAGCTCAAATCAAGTTGCTCATTTACTGGGTCTTTGTTTGTATTTCTTCTGGCGATAACAGTCAGCGCCGCTTGAATATCTACACGAATTTTTGTTGACAAATTACTCGTTACTTCCTCTTGGGACATATAAGGAGCATTTTTTCGTACAAAAGTAGTAAGAATATCTACGATTATCCAGTAGTACTGTGGATGACTATGGCCAATTTGCTCTAAATCATTAATTACTGCTTGGCTGATTTCTATAGTGTTATTTTCTAGCTGTTCTCTTGCTATTCTTAAGCGTCGTTTTAGCAACTGATGCTGATTTTGTTTAAGTTTCTCCTGAGTAACAGGTATCCGTAGAAATATTTTTGATAGTCCGATGTGAGTTTTTGATAAAATATTTTTCATCAGATTATGGCTATTAATAAGTAATAAAAACAAATTTAAAGTATCGCTTTTTGTTGAATAAATTCTTCGTGTCTGCTATTGTTTCATACATAGTCAATATTGGAATATCCTCATGTAACCAACTAAATGGAAAATATAACTTTCGAGTAAGTAGACTTAAGCATACATACTCTTGCCATTTCCAATCACCAGTTGTATTCACTAGTCTTTAGTCTTCACTGACAATTAACTCTCATCATGATAATTTTGATTTATTTATAATCAGTAATTAACTCAAAGTGAATATTAAAATGCAGCAAAATATACAACCAATAGTGAAAAACCTAGTGTTAATTGGTGGCGGTCACAGCCATGCTATTGTTATGAAAATGTTTGGCATGAAACCGTTAACAGGAGTACGTTTGATACTGATTACCACAGCATCAGAGACAGCTTACTCTGGGATGTTACCAGGACATATTGCCGGATTTTACAGCCACAATGAATGCCATATTGACTTGCGACCTTTGGCGAACTTTGCTCAAGCACAATTGTATGTTGACACAGTAGTTGCCCTTGACTTGAAAAATAACAAAGTTCTTTGTGATAACGGACTTGCGGTAGATTTTGATGTGCTGTCTATTGATATTGGCAGCACTCCAGCTATACTGTCTGTATCAGGTGCGGCAGAATATGCGATCGCTGCTAAACCAGTATCGCAGTTATTAGAGCATTGGTATGAACTAATTGCAGCTGTAAGTAAAAATCCTCAAGAACCAATTAGGATTGCGATCGTAGGTGGTGGCGCGGGTGGTGTAGAATTAGCGCTATCGATGCAATCTCGTTTACATCGGATTTTGGATAAAACTCAACAACCTATTCAAAACCTAGAAATTCATTTATTTCAGCGTGGACAAGAACTGATGCCCAATTATCATCAATCAGTGCGGCATCAACTTCAGCACATTTTAATTGACCGAGGTATTAAGTTACATCTGCGAGAATCTGTGTGTAAAATTGCACCTAAAATCCAGAATGAAGCTAAAGAAGTATTTGAAATTAAATGTGAATCTGGTTTGACAGTAGAGTGCAATAAAATTTTTTGGGTAACACAAGCATCAGCACCCGAATGGTTAAAAACCACTGGACTAGGAACTGATGAGCAAGGTTTTATTTTGGTAGAAGACACGTTGCAATCTCAAACGCACCCGCAGGTATTTGCATCGGGTGATATTGCCACAATGCTAAATCATCCGCGTCCGAAAGCTGGGGTATTTGCTGTTAGACAAGGTAAACCTTTATTTGAGAATTTACAGCGAATTTTATTAGGTAAGCCACTCAAACCTTATAAACCACAAAAAGAATATTTGAGTTTAATTGGTACGGGAGATGGACGAGCTATTGCAACACGAGGCACTTTTACTTTACCACCCCACAAACTCTTGTGGCATTACAAAGATTGGATTGACCGCCGTTTCATGGAACGCTTTCGCTTTGAGGATTAGAGGCAGGGGAGCAGGGGAGCAAGGGGAACAGACTAATGGGGATAAGGAGAATAACCATGCCCAATGCCCCATGTCCTCATCTAAGCTGTTCAATTAGCTCAATAATTTGTTGGTAATATTGGATATTTCCTTCTTGGTAATACAAGTCTGCGGATTTCTGAAAATCTCTAATTGCTCCCTGAGAGTCTCCCAAATTCCGATAGACATCCGCCCGCAGGATGTAAGCTGAAGCCCAATTAGGCTGACGCTGTAAGGCTTGGTTTAAGTCTGCAAGCGCTCCTTGTAAGTCTCCCAACAGAGAACGGCTACGACCCCGATTGTACCAGTCTTCGGCAAAGCTAGGATCGATTGCGATCGCTCGACTGTAATCTTCAATTGCCCCTTGATAATCTTCTAAGGCATAGCGAGCATTAGCGCGATCGCTGTAAAATGCAGCAGATTGGGGATTGATTTGCAAAGCTTGGGTGTAATCTGCGATCGCACTTTCATAAGCTTCTAAAGCATAGTGGGTTGAACCTCGGTTGTAATATGCTTCAATTAAATCAGGATTAATTTTTAATGCTTGATTATAATCTGCGAGCGCTCCTTGTTCATCCCCTAAAAGACGACGAGCATTTCCCCGATTGCAATACGCTTGGGAAAAATCAGGAACAAGCTTTATCGCTTGAGTGTTATCATCAATTGCTCCCTGTAAATCTTGCAGAGCTTCACGAGCAATACTCCGACCATAATAAGCTGCGGCTAAGTTATCATTAATTTGCAATGCTCGATCGTAATCTTTAATTGCTCCTTTATGATCTCCTATAGAACGACGAGCCGCCGCGCGATCGCAATATCCTTCTGCTAAATTAGGATTGAGTTGTAATAGGCGATTGCTATCTTCAATTGCACCTTGATAATCTCCCAATCGGCGACGAGCATTTGCGCGAAAGCCATATACTAAAGCTAGAGTCGGGTTTTCTTGTAAGGCTTGATCATAATCTGCGATCGCACCTTCATAGTCTTCAAGAGTACTACGAACCAGGCCTCGCTCACAATAAGCTTGCACATCATCAGGATTCAGCTTTAATGCTTGGTTAAAATCTTCAATTGCTTCATGATAATTTTTGAGGTGAGCAAGCACCAAACCTCGATTATAGTACGCTCCGGCAAAGTTGGGATTGATTTTTAAGGCGCGGTTGTAATCTGCGATCGCACTTTGATAATCTGCTAAAGCGTAGTGAGCATTACCTCGGTTATGATAAGCTTCTGCCAAGTTAGGATCTAATTGTAATGCTTGGTTATGGTCAGCGATCGCTTCCTGATAATTGCCTAATATATGGTGGATGTTACCGCGATTGCTGTAAGCTGCGGCAAAATGGGGATGCCATTGTAAAGCTTGCTGGAAATCTGCGATTGCCCCTTGACGATCGCCACGTTCAAAACGAGTTACACCCCGATTATGATAAGCATTAGCAATATCAATGTTGATATTATCAGCTAATTGGGTACTCATTTCGATAGTTTGGATATAATCTGCGATCGCTTTGTCGTAGTTTTCCAAAGCAAAGTAGGCATTTCCGCGGCTGTGGTAAGATTGCGCCAGATTGGGATCGATTTGTAATGCTACGTTATGATCTGCGATCGCGCCTTGATAATCGGCTAAAAAGTAACGAGCATTAGCCCGGTTGTAATAGGCTGTGGCAAAATTGGGATTGATTTCGATGGCGCGATTGAAGTTAGCGATCGCACTGCGATAATCTTTGAGTTGACCACTTAAAATCAGCCCTAGATTATGGTAAGCTTCGGCATAATCAGGATTTAACTTGATTGCTTGGGTGTAAGCTGCGATCGCTGCTGGATAGTCTCCTTGGAAATTTTGGTTTAATCCTTGGTTAAAAAAATCTTCCGCATTCATATAATTTTTTTTGGCTTTTGACATTCTCTAGCCTAAAGCATCGGGATTCTTAACAAGCTTAACTGAATCGTATTGAATTAGAGACTGGGAACGAGACAATCTCTAAAAGCTTTGCAATTCTCACAAATAATTCAGAATTGCGATATCTTTGATAACGGAAGAGTAGGCATAGACACCACCTGGTTCGCTTTTCCAGACTTCGTTTGCATAATTTCAAACTTCCAGTCTGAAGAGTAATCAGGCAACTCATAACCAACACTCTTAACATGAGCCAACATCAACTCATCTCGTTGATGCCAAACAGCAAATATTTTCTCCCTGCCATCATATAGCGTTTCTAAGTCAATTTGATAAACCTCATTTACTCGTTTCAACTTCAAACCCAACAAATTCAACAGTCGACTGAGTATTTTTATTGCCGAAACCTGCTCTTTCTCGCCGACTAAATTAATACCAAGCGCTCTTTTAATATGCTTACTATGCTGAAAAGCAATATTTTTCAGCAAGATTAAATCTGTATCGTTCTCAGAAAATTCGCGTTTGTCTTCGAGAAACTGAAGCATTCCTAAAGCTCTCATAGCTTCAACTTTGAGCGTATAAGTTTTTAAATCTGGGAGAAAAACTTTCCCTTCACCCCAAGATAGTTGCTGATGCCATTCTTGCTCATCTCTAACGTGAAAATACTCGCTTTCATGAGTTAAATAATAGTGAATTAACAGCTGACGATAATATCCTTGTTCATCCTGTAATTTCAGCCAAGGAGTAATTTCTACACCATATCTTTGTCTAAGAACATATTTATTAATTTGGTTGCGTTCTCCATCCGTTAGGGAATGCTTAACTAACATCTGCTCATATTCCACATAATCGATATCTTTAGCATTAGCAACAGCAGATGCTACCGATAGTTGATTTTGCTGCTTAATATCTTTAATTTTACGTTTAATTTCTTTAGCCTTTTGACGACTTTGTGCCCAATCTTTTTGAACTTTAACAATTTCTAAAATTAACCTTTTGCGGGTAGCTAAATCATCGGCATCGGTTGCCAAAAAGGCCAGGCGTAAATCTCGAATAATATTATTGTGAACCGCATTACTCCGCACCTGAATTTGATGCCCATCAGCAATCAAACCATCTTGCATCGATTGTCGGTAAAGGCGAATAGAAGCATTCACTCTTGCAGATAACTTCGCCCAAGTTCGCAAATGAATCGGGTCATAAACTAAGGGTAAATCTACATCTATTTTATGTAGGGGACTCAGCAAAGCTAAGTTTTCTTTTTGATTTTCTTGATACCAATCAGATAACAAGCGATAATTTGTACTACCACTACCAATTAGACCAATACCTCGTTTAGCACACCAGACAACACGCGGTACATCATCCCTGACTCTTGCTAACGCTTGTCTTGCTTCCGAGTCAGGAATTACCCCTTGAAAAATGCCATAAACCCGATCAAAATGTTGGACATCAATACTAATTCCTGTACCAAGGCTAGGAGTAACAAAAACACCGTCATATTCAGATATTTTTTGATTAATCGCAGCGATAAAATCAACTGCTGCGTGACCAGGTGTATTTGTTGTGTGACTACTAACCACCAGCGTTTTAGGAAATTGTCGCCGTAATTTTTGTAGTCGTTCTTTCAAATAACGTTCAATTGTTTCACAACTATAACGCCCAGCCCGACTATCGGTAGTAACATAACATTTACGTCCAGCAAGTAAATCCAATTCCAGTTGGTGAATTAGCGGTGTTGGATTCGGTGAATCATAAAAAGTTACGTCCCAACCATGCTGAGGCTTCCACTGGTTAAGAACTACCCAAGGCGTTAATTTAATCCCTGCCAATCCCTGCAAATATTCTAGTGAAACATCTGATAAATCAGCATCTTGAGCAATTACTAATCCCCCACTTGTTAAAACTGTCGCAATAAGTTGCTGGAATAACTTTAATATTTTTACCCGCTTATGCTTACAAGTATTACTATTTAACAGATGCCATAAAGATTGCTCTACTTCATCTAAAATTACTATTGCCCCGCGCCAATGTTCTGGGTTAAGTTTCCAAATTGAATCAACGCACAAACCGAGAGACTGCTGAGGGAATAGAGAGCGCAGTATGGGAGGAGCGGGGGTAAGCGTTTTATTAATTTTTTTCTCTGCATCTTCTTTATGTGTTCCCCATTGAATACCAATTTTTTCACACAAGAATCGTCCAAGTAAGATTCTGTGAGTAATTAACAAAATAGGTCGTTTTCGACTTTTTGCTTGTTGAACAACGCCTTGCAATGCCGTAGTTTTGCCCGTTCCTTTCGCTGATTTGACTCCTACTAATCCAGAGGTGGGGAAAGGAATTTCACCTATATAAGGACGGTTGAAAGTAAGTGCAGCAGGAATACTTAACTCGGTGTGGGGTTTAGTTTGAGCAAGATAAATTTCTAAATCAACACTTTGGCGATAAATTTTCTCGAAACTACTTGCACCCTTGGCAACAATAAACTCATCAACTCCTTTTTCTGTTCCTGGAAGTTCGATGACTTTAACAAGGCAATTTTTTTGCTGAAATAAACAGCCAAGTTGAGAAATAGCATTATTTACAGCAGCAATTGTCTTGGCTTGAGTTTCAAAATCAAAGCAAATGTAAAAGCTGCGCTTTGTAATCGCAAACGCGGCTAAATCAGGAATTAGCTGACGACGGGTAACTTTACCAAATTCATCTTTCACAACCCGATAACCACTGGTAATTCCAGGAATGGCAATGGCTATATATCCTTGCGTCAACAACGTGGCTGCTTTCTTTACACCCTCGCAGATGATGAGGGGAATGTTCTGTTGCATCACCCATTGCCAAAAGCCTCCAGCCTCGCCATCAGGAGTAATGGTGATATTTTCAGGCATGACCAGATTGTAACGCCCAGCGACTTGCTGCCACACTTGCAACGTTACCCGCAAACAAAACACCCGCGTTGGTGTGCTGGGAGGATGTTCGTACTTGATGGATTTGCCATTGTGGTTTTGTCGGGGTTGGTTTGGCTTAAAGCATCCCCATTCCATCATTTGCCAATTATTCAGAGGGTCTAGTCCCGAACACCACCAACCGCCTTCAGTGATGTGAGCGTAACGCTGTAGCCATCCGGCTTTCACCATTCCGGTATTGGTGCGGGGAAGTAGCTCAGAAATCAACAGGTACTCATAAGCTGTTACACCTTGGAGCGACCTAAAATTGAGATGCACTAAGTGTAAGTCTATACCACTACTCTTGACTAATTCTTCAAGGTGTTGGGGGTGTAAATAGTGCAGATGCATAGGGAAAGGCGCGAAGGGAAGACAATGAGATTAAAACAGTAACATGCATCTGCTTTTTTTTAATACGCGAGATTGCGAGGCTTTTATGATGCTTTTGTTACTTCGTTGCCGGAGACACATCGGTTAGAACTGTAGTGGGTTATTCTGCCTATTAGATCCCCGAAGTAATAATTTTGTATTGTGATATTTGTTAGCTTTTAATTTTTATTTATCAGTAAATTTCTGCGTTAAGGAATGCGATCGCTACATGACATCGCTATAAGGTAATATCTTCATATACTTCAGCAAAAGCTTTACACTGAGCATCCACTCCATACCACGCTTGTAACCTCTTTGAATGAATAAAGATAAAAACGCTCACTCTACATAACCCTTGAACTCCGCTCCAAAGGTTTGAGATGTTCTTGAGTATTAATTTTTCTTTGCGATCGCAGCTAATACAGATAACTTGACGTAAAACTTTTACCCTAGTAGCACGGTAACTTCTCAAGCTGATTGGAGGTAAAATAAACAACAACTTTTAAAATAAGTTCAATCTGCTTTATAAACCCTTTGCTTTTAGTTGCGAATGTAGGAAATATGGCTTTGTACTTTTTCATTTTTCCGTGTGTTTGTTTCATCACTGGCTATTTTTTATTCAAAAATAGAAATAATGAAATCTCACATTTAGTGACTGTATTTGCAGCTATCAGCCTGATTTTGGGTTTAATGTTGGCTCCTTGGCAGATTTTACTTCTATTATTAATTCTTATTCTTATCAGTACAAGCTATGAATATTATACAACCAAAGTAGTTAGCAGGGAAACACAATATACACAACAGCCAGTTCTCAAATCGGAACCAGATTATCACTTAATCTACCGTGGAGCTTCCTATCGTCATGGACTCAACCCCAAATTAGATGGAGAAACCACACCATCAGTAACCCATAAGTTGAGCTTTCGGGGATGTACTTATGTTGTTGGCGTCGATCCTAATACCCAATCGGCTGGAATCATTACACCACAAGCAACTCATAAGTTGAGCTTTCGGGGAAGCACTTATTCTATAAATAGAACTACACACAGAGAAATTAAAGAGCAAGGTAGTTAGAAACTTGGCGCAAGTCTCTGAAAGTTTACATTTTATTGGCTCATACCTTCCAAATCCAAGAGGCGATGTCTACAATGGGCTATGACGATCGCTAACACTACACTACTGGTGAGGCACTGGTGCTATTTATACTAAACTCTGATGTACACTTACAATTTAATATCATTTATAGACTTTATGCCCAGCAATATGCCATATCAAGAGAAAGCCTAGCAGCGATCGCACATCCTCGACTATTGTTTACTGAACTCAATGCTGTTTGATAATGCGATCGCTATAAATCATCACCATTTTAAGAAATACCTAATACATATACTTTGAGAAATGGTATTAATATATGGCTTTGTCAAAATCCCTAGACAAACAAATAATGTTAAAAAATAAGAAAATATTGTGGAAACTACTGTTGAGAAAGTTTATTTTTTATATGAGTAGAGTGGAACTTGTTTGGTAAAAGAGATATCTAGTTAGTTTGATTCTTAACTATCACTCCTTGGGGAGGCGGTTAGTCTCCAGAAATAGACAACATATTTTTAACCAGTAAAATTATGTGGAAATCAAAGTTAATATTTAGACTTATACTGTCGGCTGCGGCGATCGCCACTAGTGTGCAGCTAAATTCAGCGAGTGACTATGCTATTGCTGAAAGTGCATCTTCCAATCCGACTGTCGAATCTGGGCAACAAAATCAAGCTTTAGAAGATGGCAAGGTTGCTATGGCAGGGGTTGGCATCGGAGCCATTGCAGGCTTACTAGTTTCTGGTTTATGGTATCAGAAACGTCGTTACCATAAAATTCAGTCACGTGCCAAAATAAACCGCTTTCGTGAAGAGTTTCTCTGTGGTTCTTTAGCAGATTATTATTTATCTAATTCTAAAGCAAATTCTTCACCTACAAATTCTCGGAAAACTTTACCAACACCTACTAAAGAAGAATCCCCTACTTCTGAGGAAACTTTAGTAACGCCAACTAAAGAAGAAATATCCGATTCATCTACTTCTGAAATAAATAATCTTGCAGCAGAACCTACGCCAGCCGCACTATCTGATTCCTTATCTGACTCATACCATAAGTTAATCGAGGAAATTGTTAATATCGCTCTCAACGATCAAATTAGTTTTAAAGAGTATATATATCGTCAATTAGTAGAAAATGTAAGCAATGGTAATGGTGAAGTCTTTGAACGCTGTTTGAGCGATCGCTTGCATTCCACACAATCTGAACTACATAAAGTAATAAATTCTCCGAGTTTATTCCAAAAAGAGACTCCTGAGTTAAAGAAAGCCCGTTTAAATCGTACCTTGAAGGCATTACAAAGTATTCAAGGGGAATGGGAACAAATCCGTAAATTCAAATAATGCTTTAAAGTGAGGAGTATTTTTGACTCCTCACTTTAAAGCAAAATAAACTAAATCCTTAACCTACGCGCCTACAGCTTCCTTCGCAGCGTAATAACACCTCAACATTAATTTCCTTGAAACCGCGATCGCAATTAAATTTATTGGTGCTGCACTAAATTTATATTCTGTTACGTGAAATCATTGCTGAATAGGACGTAAAACTTCTAATTCACTAGGATGAGTTAAAACTTTGCCTAATGGCTCACTGAAATAAACAACTTGATAATTAGGTGCAAGTTCTGTTTGCAATACCTTCCAAAGACTAATTCCTTCTTCTTCAAAAGCCGCTTCAGCCTCTGCACTCAAATCTGGTGAGTTAGCAGGATCTTGCCAATTTAATGTTGCATTATAATCAGCCGCCCATTTTCTCAGATGGCTAATGGTTTCTTGACTGAGGGGCAGTTTTGCTGGATCGATATTACCAACCTTATCAGCATCTGCCCACCATAAAGGGTCACACCCATAATCAGCCATTAGTTTTATCTTTACTGCCATAGCTATTCAGGTGAAATTATGGTAACGAGGCGGGATTTGCTCCGACTATATAACCATTATCGCCCACACTCACTGCTATGTATTGTGTTTGTCCATTAAAAATTACTTCATAGATTTCCCGGCGAGGTTCTATCGTTCCTTGATAACCAAGAAACTTTCCTATTGTCACAGCAGCCATAACAGCATCAGGGATTTCATTCTGAGAGATTCCGTGTCTGGCAAAATCATCTTGATGTTCCTTTAAGATGTGTAATAATCCGCTACCTCTTCTACCAGCTTTTCCCTGCTCTAAAAATACGATTTTGCCATCGGCTTGCTTGGCAATCCGCACAACTTTTTCTGGACTGTGATTAATACCAGCCTGACATAGTGCCGCAAACAATGCCGCTTTGTCATCATTCATATTTAATTTAGTTGTTTTAAATAGTTATTGAAAGAAATATATAAAAATTAATATTAAATGTATGATATCTCATAATTTAATTTTTATCACTAAAGCAAAAAAAATAGGGTAAAGAGTATACATAACTCCTTACCCCTTAATCTTCTCGATTAATCGCTAAACTAAGCTCCAACAGCTTCCTTCGCAGCGTATAATACCTCAGCGTTGATTTCTTTGAAACCGCGATCGCGCGCGAATTTCTCAGTATTTCGCTTCACTTTCCCGCGAACAAATCCCGGAATCTTATTCAATTCTGCTTGACCATCTTTTGTCCAATTCAAATCAGAATCAGCAGAAATTCCTCTAGTAATTACTTCTTTGGTATCATGACCGCCAAAGATTTCTAATAGGTGATCTTCCATTCCCAAAGTGAAGGAATTGTAGATCAAATCTGTAATCTGATTAGTGCCTTCGTAACCCATAAATGGTTTATAACCAATGGGGAAGTTTTGAACGTGGATTGGTGCAGCAATTACGCCGCAGGGAATATCTAAGCGCTTACCAACGTGGCGTTCCATTTGGGTTCCGAAAATAGCAGAGGGTTCGACACGAGCGATCGCATCCCCAATTTCACCATGATCTTCGGAAATTAGCACTTCATCGCAATACTCACTAACCTGTTCGCGGAACCAATCTGCATCATATTTACAGTAGGTTCCAGCCCAAACAACATGAATCCCCATTTCTCGCGCCAGAATCTTGGTAATGGCGGCGGCATGGGTATTGTCACCAAAAACCACAGCTTTTTTGCCAGTCAAGTTTTGACAGTCAATCGAACGGGAGAACCAAGCAGCCTGAGATACATGCAGGGTTTGCTCATTGATGAAGTTTTCATAGTCAACTTCTGCACCTTGAGCATTAATTACCTGCTGAATCTTGCGAATACAACGGGCAGTTTCCACTACGCCCATTGGAGTAATGTCTATATAAGGTGTGCCAAATTGTTCTTCCAGGTAACGAGCTGTGGTCAAACCGAGTTCGCGGTAAGGCACTAGGTTAAACCAGGCTTGGGACATCTTTTTCAAGTCATTCACCGAAGCACCTTCAGGAATTAAGGTATTTACCTCAATTCCCAAATCAGCCATCAGCCGTTTCAGCTCGGTGCAGTCGTGATTGTTGTGGAAACCGAGGGTAGTAGTACCGATAATGTTAACCGAGGGTTTTGCTGTTTTGTCCTCAGCCAATTCGCCCCGCTTCCGCGCTTTTTCAATGTAGTATTGGACGATTTGATCGAGAGTGCGATCGGCGGCTTGCAATTCGTTGTAGCGGTAGTGGTTCACATCCGCCAGCATTACGTCTCCTTTTGCTTCCAACTGCGCCCGTTCGACAAAGTTGTGTAGATCCTCTTGCAAAATGCTAGAGGTGCAGGTGGGAGTTAACACAATCAAATCTGGGTGTTCTTCGGCATCCTTGCGGACGATGTTATCTACCACCTTCTCTTGGGAGCCGCGTGCCAAAACGTTGCGATCGACGACACTGGTTGTCACCGGAGTAAAATCCCTCTCCCGCGATAGCATAGAGCGCATGACGTTAAAGTAGTCATCGCCAATGGGGGCGTGCATGATCGCATGAACATTTTTAAAAGAACTAGCGATTCGCAGAGTGCCGATGTGGGCTGGGCCAGCATACATCCAGTAAGCCAATTTCATGTTTGTGTCTCCCTTTTAAACAGAAATAACTAAGTAAGTGGGCGTAAAAAATATAAGATAGAGCTTACCACCAACCCCTTCGGTGCTTAGTTTACCGCTGTAGGCATCGCCCAGCGTGTCCTTGGTAGAGAAGGGGAGAGGTTTGGAGAGAGGTATTATCTTTAATTCATCCCATTTACTTATAAGTGCTTGATTATTAAATCGTTTCTGATTTTCTCAAACCTGCTGGTTGAAAAAAAATAAGGTTTGTTGCGGGTTTTCTGGGAGGCGATATGGCTGAAATCTATTTACTGCTTGGGATACAGCTATCAATTTCAACAACATTGCTGGTGATTTTGTAAAAAAATCTTAATGTTCAAACAGAATTCAGGAGTCAGGAGTCAGAATTCAGAATGAATCCTGTACTCTCCCCGCTATCAGTGGCAAGTCTGAATCCCCACAAAGAGTGATTCTGATTCCTGAATTCTGACTTCTGAATTCTTCTTCAAGAATCTCTCATTTCCTGGTCGGTTGCGTTTTTACCTAATTCGCTAAGATGTACACAAGCTCATTTTCACAGCAATTATGGTGAAAACACCCTCCCAGCTTTGGACAATTCCTCCTTTGGAAAATGGCGACAAACTCACCCGCTACGAATTTGAGCGTCGCTATAATGCTACCCCTAACCTGAAAAAAGCTGAGTTAACCGAAGGGATTGTCTATATTATGCCTGCTGTGCGTTTCCGAAGTCACGGTCAACCGCATGGTTGGATTTTGACATGGCTTAGTACTTACGAAGCTGCGACTTCTGGTGTAGCATTGGGAGTTGAACTTACCGTCCGCTTAGACTTAGATAACGAACCTCAACCCGATGCTGTTCTGTTAATTGTACCGGAAGCAGGTGGTCAAACGCGGCTGAGTGAGGATGATTATTACTTTTTCAAGAGAAAAAATGCTGCTTCACCACATCTAAGCGGGAACAGTTCCAATAATCGATATGGGAAATAATCAAACCATCAGAGTTAAGACCTAATTCACTCCAACCAGGAATAGAGATCCTTGGCTTCCAAGGGAGAGGAGTATTCCAACTGAGTGTCCACTCAGTTTTGATTGTGTCTCCTAAACGTTGAATATTATGTAAGTCCATCTTGGGATTTAAAAACCAAGTTTCGATAAAATTAATCATTAATTTGTAACGTTTAACACCACGAAACTTATTCATCGGGTCTTGAAAATAAACCTCTGGGGCATAAATGCTGTAAGTTTGATTGACTGGGAATCTTTGATAGTCTTCTTTGAGGATTTCAACGAGATCCATGATAGATAAATATATCTGTAAATTGGTTTAATATGAAAACTGAAAAACTGAAATTAACCCTCATTCCATAAACGTTCTAACTGACGCCGCCAAGCAGTTAGGACTTCTTCTCGCCCTTGTGAAGTTTGATTTATTTCGCCCATCATTCCTTCGGCGTAAAAACGTTCTAAGCTTTGCATAGTAGCTTGCAGAGATTGTCCTTGCTGTTTTGCTGCCTGAATAATTTGCCGGATGCGGCTTTCAACTAGTTGATTAAAGACATTATCTAATCTAGTCTGATGGAGAGATAAAAGTCGGTTGATTGCATTGGATAAATCTGCACTCACTAAAGTTTCACTGTTATGTTGAAATACCCCCCAAATTACTCTTTCATATAAAGCGTAACGTACTTCTTGAGTGTCATCAAAGTTGGCTTCTAGGAACTGTTCTAAAAATGGTTGGGCTTCTTGGATGGGCAGGATAGGCAGTAAAACTCGCAGCCAAGTATTATCTTCGGAAAGCAGCACCAACAGCCGAAAAGTAGGAGTGTCTACTTGCCACGATCCAGGAGCAGTCGCAACAACAGCCGATGTGTCAAATAGTTCTGTTAGCGTACCCGCAATTTCTTCAGGTGTCATAACCTTATATTTATATCTAGCCTCTAGATTAGCGCAGGCAGAGGTGCATCAACTTATTCACTAGAATGCTTTCTTATCCAGTCTGAAAATGCAGTGGGGGCGCACAGCTAGGTGTACGCCCCCACAAATGAATGTATTCCACTGAATTGAAATATCTGATTTAAATAAGCGAATTGCTCAAAAACACGATACCGATCGCACACAAAGCGAAACCAGCAAGGCTGATTTTCCAGGGTAAAGTTCGGTTTATCTCTCCCATACCCATCCCAACACCAATTTCTCTAGCACTCATGGCAACGGCAAACAGAGTTAAGGCAATACCTAGTATATAGGCAACGACTGATATTGTTCCTGCACTAACAATAGATTCAGCATTCGCGTAACCCTGAAATAAACCAGCACTGATGCCCACCAGAGCAAGTACCAGAAAGTTTAGTTGATTTGGCATCATCAGCATAGTACCAAAAACGATGGTAGAAATGGCGATGGCTATTTCTGTGCCTGGTAAATCTAACTGAAATATATGAATTACAATGCCCAAAACTGTTGCCAAGACAAAACATCCAGCGATCGCAGCGCCACGAACAAACACAGATGAGAGTAAGCCAATCGCAACAATACCAACTAAACAATTTAAACTAATTACTGGATCTGCCAATCCCCAGACAAAGGCTTCCCAGCCGTTAGAGATGTTATGGTCAAATGGCGTTCCACTCAATGAACTCAGTAAGCTAATTAAAATTAAAGCTGCGATCGCTCCTACATGGCGATCCATGAACTTTGAGGTCTTAAGTTCCCCCCAAGTATGGGATTCTGATAATTGAGTCTTGAACATCGCTATATACCAAATTAGTTTTTAGGTAATTTATACTACCCAGCTATCCCAAAAAACTAACGTGGTAATTACCCTAAATCGTACTAGCCTCATAAATTTATGTAAAGCCGCAGTCGTAGAAAAAGCACTGAATACAGTAATTCGAGCAATCTTTTAGGCAAGTAGATAAAAAACTTTGCAATTAACTGCATATTTTTTTATAAATCCACTAATTAAATATATATAAAAGGTTATTTTTATATTTTTATGACAATGCTATCAACCAAATTTTTAATGATTTGGGCATCTGTTTCACTTAAACTTTCCAACTCAATTCTGTTGTTTTCTTGTGGGTTACTAGAATCGCAACTATATATACGACGATTCAAGCCTACGGGACTATTCTCATAAAATGTTGTATAGAATACACACGCTGCGACATACGATCCAATCGGACTAGGGTGGCTTTTATCGGAACTATAAAGGTTTAATTTTAGATTTGCTTCCTGAATTTTTTGCCAAGCTATTCCCACAGGTGCAACTTTAGCTTTAAGTTCTTGAGCAATGTTCATGTAAGCATCAGTTAATATCTGTTGCGTTTCTGGTTTATTTTGCTTTGCCCAAGTCAAGTAAAACACTGTTTGGGAATTAACTCGCTTAATCTCGGCGTCAAACAGAGTAGCATACTTGTACATTTCCTTGGGATTAGTAATTGGTAAAGTACTTTGTTCTTGCAGTACTACGTAATCCCAGCGTTTTGCTTTCAAAAGTCTGAGTGCTTTACCACGTTTCCAGTGGTTTTGGAGTGTAGCTCCACCAACCACAACCATTTCAGTTTCCAGCATTTTAGGTTCTTCCGCTGAAGCAGCCAACTGTTGTGTCAACCAAGGAAGATCGTTGAAATATGTATAGCTGTTGCCAATAAATAAAACTCTGATTGCCTGCTGTTCGCCTACTGGTAAGGAATTTGCCTGAATTTGCTTTTTTAGCATTTTAAACAAGGCAATCATCAGAAAGAGGAATAAACATACATATACTATGTTGCTTATGTTGGTGTTGCTCATCATCCCTGAAATCTTTGCAGTATAACTTATTCTCGGACAAGATTTTTTTGGCAATAGTTCTGGTTATTGATAAGTATATGAAAGTTTTTCCCAAGATATTGCAAATTTTCCCTGCTTCGACTGGTTTGTTGTGAAGGAGGTACAACTAACTTTGCTGGGTGACACTATATGCAATTGATAAATTTACCTGCGCGGCTAATCGATACTCACTCTGTGCTTTATCTAAATCTTGTAACTGATCATAATTTATTTATGGTGTGAGCCGGAAATGATAAATCAATATGCACGATGTTGTGAAATTATCAGGCAGGATTTTTTTATGAACTTTTATAAAAAATTGGCTGACTCTGCATAAAACTTGTGCGTCCAGCGTAAAGTAAACAGGTACTAGCTTGATGAAGATGAATTGTCGTTTACTTGATCTGGCATTGCCTAACTGTTGTTTAGAAACTACTGCTGATTATTGCCAGAAATCTTCTCTTAATCCCAATGGGAAAATCGTGGACAGCAGAATAATGAATAATTGCTTACCCCGAATTTTTGATTAGATACGAAAATTTTTCAAACTGCTGAAATTCTGAATTAGAAAATTCTTCTTCAAAGAGCAAGACATTCAGCTTTTAAAACTTGATCACCCACAATTGCGGAAAATTATATTATGTCCAGACTAATTGTTTCTTTACCCCCATTCTTAGGCACTTCTGGTTCCGATCTAGTGGTGGGACAAGAGGATAACGCAATCCCAGCAATTGGAATTGAGGTTCTAAAAAACGGAGTCATCGATACTCAAGCAGGTAACGATACTATCAAGGGTAGTGGCACCGGCGGCGACGACAGTAACGCTGGTGGAACAGGCACAGGCATTGCTAACAGTGGCATCATCAATGCAGGGAGTGGAGACGATACGATCTCTGGCACAGGCAGTGGTGGTTCCGGGTATAGAAGCTTTCAACCTGGTACAGGAATCTCTAACACTCAGGGTGGTTACATTAATGGAGGAGACGGAAAAGATTTGATCAAGGGAACCGGAACCGGAGGTGGCGGAAATAGAGCCATCACTATAGCCATCCAAAACACTCAGAAGAGCCGCATTGATGGAGGATTTGGGGATGACTCTATCGAGGGAACTGGAATTGGAGTATTTGAGGGGAATGCTATAGGAATCTCTAACACTCAGGGCAGCAACATTAATGGAGGAGAAGGGAACGATTCCATCAAGGGAACTGGAACTGGTGGAATTAGTAGTACTGGAGGCGAAGGTACAGGTATCTTGAACAGTGGTGGTAGCAACATTAATGGAGACAAAGGAAACGATTCTATTGTTGGTATCGGCAAGGGGAGTGATGCAAGCGAAGAACCTTTTAGATCATACAATGCGGGTAGGGGTATAGGCATCTCCAACAGCAAGGGTAGCACGATCGCTGTTGGGCAGGGAAACGACTATCTCTCTGGCACAGGTACAGGCGGTGCAGGGTTCTACGCTGATGACCCTTTTGGGCAAGGGCCAGTGGCGCTTGCAGCTGGTGTAGGTATAGGCATTGTTAACAGTGGCACAATCAATTTAGGCGATGGCAACGATACCCTCATTGGCACTGGCATTAGTCAAGGCACAGGTATTCTTAATACTGATGGCATTATTTATCAAGGGGCAGGAGCTGATATCCTTACTGGCTATGGCGCCAGCGTTGGTATTCAAGGCGGCACGATTGATGGCGGAAACGGTAACGATAAATTCAAAGCTCGTCGAATTGATGCTAACGGTAATACTGTTTCCAACCAAGGGGGTGCTATTGCCGATGTCTTGATTAAGGGTGGAGGTGGCAACGACATATTTGATGTTGGTTACGGTAATGCCACGCTCGATGGTGGATCGGGATCGGATAAGCTAATTCTGTCTAATTTCAAAAGTGATTATATTATTACGGGTACAGGCAGCCCCAACAATTACACCATTAAGCGGGATCAATTCACCTTGAATGTCTTGAATGTTGAGGTAATTACCTTTAGTGGCGTTCCTCTACAGCAAAATGTACTTGGGACTGTGAATTAGGAATTTCCAACAAATAAATTATCCAATCTTGTGGAGTGGGATGAGGGCTTGATAACCGCAGCAGTCGGTTATCTCAAGTGCAACAAGAACACTTCACTTTTTGTAGTGCTAAAAATTACCCAAAGTTAGCACTACAAAGAGTAACCCTTAAGCCTTGTAATGACTGGTGTCTAGAGGTATAGGTATTTGCCATGAGAGTAAAAAATCTAATTGCCAGTAAACAGCCCCGATCGCAATTTTTAGGTAATTAAACCATAGTGCAGGGTAGCACAACTGTGCTGCCCTACTGGGGATTGAAACAAAATCCCTCAATACTTTAGAGTTAATAATAAACTCAACTCCAAAGCGCGATCGCAATGACTGATAAAGAACTCAAACATTTAATTGAGAGTAATGCTAAAACAGTCCAAGCTATGTTAGATGAAATGGCGGAAGCACGTCAGGAACGCCAAGAACTCCGAGAAGGAATGCTCCAAATCCAGAGTGCAGTAGCACAATTAACGAATATACAAGAGAGAATAACCAATTTACTAATTTCTATTGATGGCGATCGCCCCACAATTCTTAAAAAGCTCTCAGCACTGGAAACTAAGCTTGACCAGTTATTGCAGCAAAACCTAACGGATGAGTTAGGGTAAACACTCATAATAATGCCTAGACGTGTTGAAACAACATTTATTTTCCTTAAACAGTCGATAATGTAAATAAATGTAAAAAATTCTCAGGCAGGATAAAGGCATATATGCGTGTAATTTTAATGACTGGTAAAGGCGGCGTGGGCAAAACTTCTGTCGCTGCTGCAACTGGACTCCGTTGCGCAGAACTAGGCTATCAGACGTTAGTTTTAAGTACAGATCCCGCCCACTCTCTCGCAGACAGTTTTGACATGGAACTGGGACATGCACCCCAAAAAATTCGTCCAAATCTCTGGGGTGCTGAACTGGATGCGCTGCAAGAACTGGAGGGAAACTGGGGTGCTGTGAAACGTTATATTACCCAAGTTTTACAGGCAAGGGGTTTAGACGGCATACAGGCGGAGGAATTGGCAATTTTACCAGGCATGGATGAGATTTTTGGCTTGGTAAGGATGAAACGCCATTACGATGAAGGTGAGTTTGATGTCTTAATTATCGACTCAGCCCCCACCGGTACCGCACTGCGTTTGCTGAGTTTACCTGAAGTCGGTGGCTGGTATATGCGCCGTTTCTACAAACCATTTCAAAACATCTCGGTGGCACTTCGACCTCTGGTTGAACCTTTGTTTAGACCAATTGCTGGTTTTTCGCTACCTGATAAAGAAGTAATGGATGCACCTTTTGAGTTTTATGAACAAATTGAAGCTCTGGAAAAAGTATTAACAGATAATACTCAAACCTCAGTTCGTCTTGTCACTAATCCCGAAAAAATGGTGATTAAAGAATCTCTCCGTGCCCATGCTTATCTGAGTTTATATAACGTTGCAACAGATTTAGTCGTGGCTAATCGCATTATACCGAGCGAAGTCCAAGACCCATTTTTCCAACGTTGGAAGGAAAGTCAGGAGCAATATCGCCGAGAAATTCATGATGATTTTCACCCTCTACCTGTGAAAGAAGTTCCCCTATTTTCTGAGGAAATGTGTGGACTGGCTTCATTAGAACGCCTGAAAGAAACTCTTTATAAAGATGAAGATCCAACTCAGGTTTATTACAAAGAAACAACTCTTAGAGTAGTGCAAGAGGAAAACCAATACAGCTTAGAACTTTACTTGCCTGGTATTCCTAAAGACCAAGTTCAACTAAGTAAAACTGGAGACGAATTAAACATTACTATTGGCAACCATCGTCGTAACTTAGTTTTGCCACAAGCCTTAGCAGCACTACAACCAGCCGGAGCAAAGATGGAAAATGACTATCTAAAAATCCGCTTTGCTGACAACACAAAAGTTTAATTTTGTTGAAGGTTACTCTGTCAACAAAAAGTTAAAACTAAAAAGCAAGAATTTCCTCTTGTAGCTAGTACAGACGCAATCTTTTTAGCGTCTGTTTTTATGATGTTTTGGTGAATTTTAATAAAAGCCAAAAAAATATTTTTATTAATGATTTGACCGTAGTTTTACTGAAGACAAAATGATGAAATAAATTTCACAATGTCTTTAGATTTAATTATGCCAGTTTTCAAATTATTAATTTATTTTGCTATAAACAATGACCTCCAACCCCGAACAAGATTTACCCTTATGTCGCCATGAAGAAAGTTTACTACGCCGCATTACAAACCGTATCCGACGCAGCTTAGAATTGGAAGAAATTATCACAGTGACAACGGCAGAAGTGCGATCGCTATTAAAAACCGATCGAGTGATGATTTACAAATTTCATCCCGATGGTAGTGGTCAAGTCATTGCTGAATCAATTAATAAAAATTGTTTGCCGTCGCTACTAGAGCTAAATTTTCCCTCCGATGACATCCCATCTTATGCCCGCGAACTATTTATCAAATCACGGGTGCGTTCTGTTGTGAATGTTGAGACTAAAGAGATTGGTCAAATTCACCTGCGTGACTTGGATAATGGAGATATCTCAGAGGAGATCCGTTACCGCCCTGTAGACCCCTGCCATATTGAATACTTGACGGCAATGGGCGTAAAATCTTCTGTAGTAGCGCCTATTCTCTATCAAGATCAACTTTGGGGGCTGCTGGTGTCTCATAATTCTGAAGCGCGTTTGATTTCAGAATACGAACTAGAAGCCATACAAATGGTAGTCGAGCAGCTGTCAATAGCGATCGCTCAAAGTACCCTTCACACTCAAGTTCGCAAAACAGCCGAACGAGAAGCGATCGTTAACCGCATTGCTACCCTATTACATTCACTGCCGACAATTGTCTTACAGCCAGCCCTAGAAGCGGCTGTTGCTGCCTTTAACGGTGTTGGTGGTAGGCTTTGTATTAGAAATGAAGCTTTTGATTTTCACAATGGCAACGTCACCAGCTTAACAGAATGCTTAATACCAGGAAATACTTGTATCAAGCTTTATATCTGTGGACAGCAACCTGTAATGCCAGAACAAACTATATATCCACTAATTGAGCAATATAGTATCTGGCAGGAACACTACAAGTTTACTAACTACGATGTTTGGGCGATTTCAGATATATATAACACTCCTGGCTTGCGAAGTTTGCAAGTTGCTTTTCAACCAACTAAAATTCGCAGCGTGTTGATGATCCCACTCCAGTATCGTCAGCAGTTATTGGGCTATTTAAGTATTTTTCGCAACGAAGTAGATACAGAAACTTTATGGGCGGGGCAGCATGAGTGCGATCAAAGGCAACAGTACCCCCGGCGATCCTTTGAGGTTTGGCGCGAATCTAAAAAAGCACAAGCTCAACAATGGACAATTGAAGAGATTGAACTGGCTAGAAACCTTAGTAAACACTTTGCTTCCGCAATTCAGCAGTATGAACTACACCAACAAGTCCAAGTCTTCAATGAAAATTTAGAAAAACAAGTTAGAAGACGCACCGCTGAATTACAACGGACAGCTGAACAAGAACAGGCTGTGTTTAAAGTTATTGCCGAGATTCGAGAATCTTTGGACACAAATACGATTTTTCAAACCACAACTAAAGAAGTTTGTCAATTAATCAAAGCCGATCGCGTTTCTGTTTATCGTTTCGATTCTAATTGGGGTGGTGAATTTGTCGGGGATTTCGAGGCTGCTAGTCCATACTGGTCAAATGAGTCGGAACTAGGTATTAATACAATTTGGAATGACACCTACTTACAAGATACAGAAGGAGGACGTTACCGCTACAATGAAACATTTGCAGTCGATGACATTTACAAGATGGGGTTTGCTAAGTGTCATATCGACAATCTAGAGCAGTTCCAAATTCATGCTTTTGTGCTTGCACCGATTTTTGTTGGGCAAAAACTGTGGGGTTTGCTAGCAACTTATCAACACACTGGTCCTCGGCAATGGAAAACTTCTGAAGTTAACTTCCTCAGTCAGATTGCCGCCCAAATGGGCGTAGCACTCCAGCAAGCTGATTTACTCTCTCAGACACAACAGCAGACATTAGATTTACAACAAGCAGCAGAACAACAACGGGTATTGTTTGAAGTTGTGGCGAAAGTTAGGGAATCTCTCGATCTAGATGCGATTTTTCAGACAACTACCCAAGAAATCTGTAAATCACTACAAGCGGATCGAGTTGCAGTCTACCGCTTCGAGGCTGATTGGAGTGGTGAATATATTGCCGAGTTTGTGGGTGATAACTGGTTAAAGTTAGTAAGTTCAGATACGAAGACAGTTTGGCAAGATAGCTATTTACAAGAAACCCAAGGTGGGCGATATCGTCACAATGAAAGCTTTGCAGTTGATGATATCTACGAAGTTGGCCACTCTCAATGCCACGTTGCAGTCCTAGAGCAAATTCAGGCAAGAGCTTATGCGATCGCACCTATATTTATCGGGCAACAGCTATGGGGCTTGCTAGCAGCTTACCAGAATTCTGCACCCCGCCATTGGGAAGCCTCGGAAATTAAATTTATTACTCAAATTGCCAATCAACTTGGGGTTGCACTCCAACAAGCGCAATTACATAATCAAACTAAAGAGCAGACGCAAAAGCTAGCTCAAGCTTTGCATGATTTACAGCAAACTCAAACCCAACTGATCCAAACTGAGAAAATGTCCTCACTAGGTCAATTGGTAGCTGGTGTGGCTCACGAAATTAATAACCCCGTGAACTTCATTTATGGCAACATTAATCATGTCAACGATTACACCCAAGATTTACTTGGTATCCTAGAACTCTATTTACAAAATACTCCCAACCCTAGTCCTGAGATTAGCGATCGCGCCCTTGAGATCGACTTAGAATTTATCATGGAGGACTTGCCCAAAACTCTATCTTCCATGAAAATTGGGGTCGATCGCATTCGGCAGATTGTCTTGGGTTTACGGAATTTTTCTCGCCTTGACGAAGCAGAAAAAAAACCAGTTGATATTCATGAGGGCATTGATAGCACCTTGCTAATTTTGCAGCATCGCTTGAAAGCAAAACCAGAAAGTCCGGCGATTACATTAGTCAAAGAATATACTAACCTTCCTTTAGTGGAGTGCTATGCCGGGCCGCTAAATCAGGTATTTATGAATGTTTTAAGCAATGCGATCGATGCTTTAGAAGATTACACAGAATCTCAATCAAATTCCCAGAGCAGTCAAATTACCATTCGTACTGCGATTGGAGAGCTTGAAGGTAATATCAAAAGCGTAGTAATTCGCATTGCGGACAATGGCCCAGGAATACCCGAAGCTCTCAGAGCAAGAATCTGCGACCCCTTTTTCACAACTAAGCCAGTGGGAAAAGGCACTGGTTTGGGGTTATCAATTAGTTACCAGATTGTCGTAGATAAACACGGCGGTGTGTTTAGATGTGATTCTCAGCCGGGGTTAGGTACAGAATTTTGGATTGAAATTCCGATTAAACAAATTCGTCATTAGTCATTTGTCAGCAAGAAGGGTGTAGGGGGTAGGGTGTTGGGTGTAGGGAAGACGGCAAAGGTCTGGGCTTGAAACCCCTACCAATGCGTTCGCCCTTGAAGGACGGGGCTTGAACGAAGAAGGTTGTTGGGGCTCTAAATCAGGGTTAAATGACATTTAATCCTACAGTAATTGGATTTTTACTTGATAAATAACCTTTAACTTCTAAGTTGCACAGGCATAGCTAAATAGGTCATTTTTAAGCCACCCAATGGTGTAAAAATTACTGGAGTTAGGCTTTGATTTAAATGCATTTGAATTTCGGAAGATGGTAACTCTTTCAAGCCTTCCATCAAGTATTTAATGTTAAAGGCAATTTCAATATTTTCCCCAGAAATTTGTGCCGGCATTGACTCTCTACCACTGCCCACATCTTGAGCTTCACAAGATAAGGTAATTTCTTGAGCTTCGCTATCAATACTAAGCTTGACAATATTATTTTTCTGATCGGCTAACACAGCAATCCGTTCCAAAGTGCTGACAAATTGTCGGCGTTCAATTGTCACTTGTCGCTCAAATTGCCGCGGAATTAATTGTCGATAAGCAGGATATTGCCCTTCTAATGTGCGACTAGTCAAGCGTTGATTTTGCCATGCAAACACAACTTGACCTTGATCGAAATATAAAGCTACGGGTTCATCTGATGAGGCGCTATGAGCTAACATTCGTTGAAGTTCGCGTAATGCTCTAGCTGGTACTGTCACTTCTAGTTGACTAGTTCCGCCTAGAGGACGCTCGTTGCTAGTTTCTACGACGGCGAGGCGATGTCCGTCTGTAGCTGCAAATTCTAGGGTGTCTTGTTTAACTGTTAAATGCACACCAGTAAGTACTTGCTTGGTTTCATCAGCACTGGTAGCAAATAATGAACCGCGTAATCCCTCAATTAATGCGGTGGTGGTGAGATGGATTACTTCTGTATTTTCAATTACAGGTAGTTCGGGAAATTCTTCTGGCCCCATTGCTCGGACTTGGTAATGTCCGCTCTTGGGTGTGAGTGTAACTATTAAACCTTCTCCACCAGATGTTGCACCTGTCAAGGCTGATTCATCATCTAGAGTAATCTCGCCTTCTGGAAGACGAGAGGTGATGTCTACAAGTAACTTAGCAGGAAGTGCGATCGCACCACTTTGCCATACCTCTGCGTTAAAGCTGGTGCGGATTCCCAAACTGAGATCGAAGGCTGTTAAGCTTACTTGGTTAGTTTCAGCATCCGCTTGTAACAGCACATTGGCAAGTACCGGATGAGTTGGTCGTGAAGGTACTGCACGACTAACGAGTGAGAGGTTTGTACTGAGATCGCTTTGGGAGCAAACTAATTTCATAAGTCAGATGCAGCTTGTGAAAGATATCCTAACATCCTTATGTTTATAGGCGATCGCTATTTGTTTGATTAGTGCGTAGGCGTAGTCCGCCACAAGCATCGCTTCTACGGTTCAGGCTGTAATAATTTAAACCTTTGCAACACATGCTCTTCCATATATAAGAAAGGCTTAAGCATTTCCAAGAAATGTATAATTAATTGCTGCAAAGGCTTAATGCTTTGCAACACATGCTCTTCCATGTATAAGAAAGGCTTAAGCATTTCCAAGAAATGTATAATTAATTGCTGCAAAGGCTTAATACTTTGCAACACATGCTCTTCCATGTATAAGAAAGGCTTAAATCATTGCAGCATTTGTTGTAATGAACTTATGAATTGATTTATTACCTGAAATCTAAAAATAATTTAAGTGAAATTAACTAAGGTTTTCGAGATGCGATGTCTGTTATGAGCTACATCTACGCAACTTATTTGTAGTATTTCCCCATGACATTAAATATATTTTTGTATAAAACAGTACTATCAACCTAGTAGCAGAGATGCATTATGGCACGTCGTAAAAGAAATTCCAGCGTTTTAGAACGAGCCGATCGCCGGATTGAAAGTTTACAATCTATCAGTGTAGAACTTGACTTTGGCGGAGGACTGACTATCCAAGCTTATAATATGACAATTAACGATCTCCGGTCTAAGCTTGCTGCCTACAACACTGCGTTATCTACAATTGACAAACTCACTGATGACGTGAAAAATGCAGAACAGGCTGTAATAACAATGTCAGAAAAAATGTTACTAGGAGTTGCCAGTCGTTACGGTAAAATCAGCCAGGAATACGAGATGGCAGGTGGTGCTAGACGAGGTAATACCAAGAAGAAGCGAAGCGTAGTAGGCAATTCCAAAGTCACCAATCCTTTAGCAGCCGATTCTGTTCAGCCTTCTTCTGTAAATGGATCTATGAATGGGGCTTCGGGTGCGATCGTCAGCTAGCTAAAATCCAATAGAAAACCAATGCCTACCCAACGGGAGATTCACAACATCGTCACTCTCCCGTTGAAGGAGTAATAAGCCGTAAATTGGAAATTCCTAAAAAATCTTTGATGTTGTGAGTAACTAAGGGTAAGTCATGGCGTAGAGCCGTTGCTGCAATCCAAGCGTCTTGAGGTGAAATCGCTCGTCCCGCGCTTTGTCGCTCTACACGCACCTGCGCCCATTGCCGGCAAAGGGTTTGATCAACCGGAATGATGAGGTAATTCAACAGGTATTGCTCTAGCTGTGCAAGGCGACGATCGCCCCACTGACGCAAAATTGCCCACTGAAGAAGTTCGGCGACAGTCATAAATGACAGTGCCAATTCTTGACTACTCAAAACTGGTAAATAAGGGTCAGCATAGTCGCTACCTTTGAAGATGAAGGAGGCAATGTCAGTATCAATAAGCAGAAGACTCATAGGAGTTTGATTAAATTACCTCTTGGCGCTGCTGTCGCAGGAAGGTGAGGAAGTCCTCAATTGAGTCTTCTTCGGGCCAAAAGTTAGCGGCGAGATCCTTGAGATTATGAACGGTTGTGGGGGTTTGGGTGGCTAGTAGCTGCTTGAGTGTGGAGCCATGCCAAAACTCGGTACTGAGGGTTTTGAGATCGGTTTGGGAATTTGAGGCGGAATCGATTTCGGTCAGGATTTGTAGTAGTTGTAGGCGCTCTGTAGATGAGAGCAGTTGGATGGCAGCGATCGCAGCTTCGAGTTGTGGGGTCATGGCGAACCTTTTACTAGTCTAGTTATATGCTATAGAATTCCTATTTGATTAAAAAAAACTCGGTACACTTTTATCATCTAAAATCCTTTTGCCTGTTGCCTACAAAGCCAAGTAATTTATGGCTACGCCACACTGCACGAACAGAAATTAAAGTGGGTTTTATCTGTGTAGCCGCGACTTCCAGTCGCCCGGTGTAGTACGCAAACATACTATAATTTGTGAAAAGCCTAATTTATCCTACTCCTAAAGACGCAAGAGGTATCGTTGGTGTCGCTCAAAGTATTCTGTTCGTACTCTCACAACGACGAACCTCTGAAGGATGAACTAGCTAAACACCTGACTATGTTGGAACGGCAAGGTGTAATTTCAACTTGGCACGATCGCAAGATACCACCTGGAAGAGAATGGGATCGGCAGATTAATGAAAATTTGAACACAGCCGATATCATTCTATTGCTCGTCAGTTCAGACTTTATATATTCTAAATACTGCTGGGATGTTGAAGTTACCAAAGCAATAGAACGCCACGAAACTGGAGAGGCTTGCGTCATTCCAATTATTCTGCGAAATGTTTCTTGGCAATCTGCACCATTTGCTAAACTACAAGCTCTGCCCAAAAATGCCCAACCTGTTAAGTCTTGGAATAATCAAGACGATGCATTTACGAATGTAGCTGAGGGAATTAAATTTGTTGCTGAACAACTAATTAAGGAGCGTGAGCAAAAACGGGTAATTAGGGAAGCCGCTATAGTTGAGTATCGACAGAAAGCTGAAGAATTTGCGTCTGATGGGGAGATTTCTCTTGTAGAATCGGAAATATTGAAAGATTTACAGGAACATTTAGGATTAACAGATTTAGAAGCCAGTGCAATCCGAGAGAAAGCATTAGAGCCTTACGGTATATATAAGAAAAATATAGACAAATACAGGCTATTCTTGCCAGATTTTGTAGATCGACATGGATATCCATTAGATGAAAAAGCTAAAAATGAATTAAATAAATTACAACAATACTATGGACTTAAAGATAAAGATGCAGTTTGCTTAGAGAAGGAGCAAGAAGTAGAGTATCAAAAACGGCAAGCAGAAAAACTTCTGCAAGAACAGGAAGCAAAGCTTTTTACAGAAAATTTGGGCAATGGCGTAGTTCTGGAAATGGTTGCAATTCCTGGTGGGAAATTCTTAATGGGTTCCCCAGAGAATGAGCCAGAACGATACAGTGATGAAAGTCCACAGCACACTGTTACCGTTCAACCCTTTTTCATGGGTAAATTTCTGGTTACACAAAGCCAATGGGCTGTTGTAGCTGCGCTGAAAAAGGTAAATATTGATTTAAATCCCGAACCATCCAACTTTAAAGGTGCTAATCGACCTGTTGAGTGTGTTTCTTGGGATGATGCAATTGAGTTTTGTACCAGATTGTCTAAGAAGACAGGTAAGAGCTATCGCTTGCCTAGTGAGGCAGAGTGGGAATATGCCTGTCGTGCGGGAACGACTACCCCATTTTATTTTGGTGAGACAATTACGACTGATTTAGCGAATTATGATGGAAACTACACCTATAATTCTGGGTCAAAGGGTGAATTTCGTGGTCATACAACAGATGTCGGAAAATTTCCACCAAATGCTTTTGGTTTATTTGATATGCATGGTAATACATGGGAATGGTGTCAGGATGCTTGGCACGAGAATTATGACGGGACGCCAGCAGACGCTAGCCCTTGGATGAGTGATAATCATAATCGGCTGCTGCGTGGTGGTTCGTGGTACTTCAACTCGGGGCGCTGTCGTTCAGCGATTCGCTACAGGGTTGCGCGTGTCGTTAGGTACAACGAGGTAGGTTTTCGGATTGTGGTTACTGATATGCTTGCTGACCTATTTTAAGTCAGTCTGAAAAGAGTTCTGTTCTGGCAATCTTTGAGGGGATGGGATATATCCAAGAGTAAAGACGCTAAAATTTACAGCAGTTGATAGGGGTTAAATTGATGAGTCCGTCACTTGAAAAAATTTTAAGCGAGATTGAGCAATTAACTCCAGAAGAGCAATTGACGGTGATGGGGCATTTGGTGGAGCGTATGAAGAAGCATCTCATTCAAGCGCAACCAAAACGCAAGTGGAGCAATTTAAAGGGTATGGCATCCTATCCGCTATTGGGTGAGGATGCTCAGGAATGGGTTTCGCGAACTCGACGGGAAGGAGATGAGCATCGAGAACGGTTGTTGCGAGGAGAGGAATGAGAATTAGTGATGCGTTAGCTGGAGTTTCTCGCTTATTTCTCGATACAGCACCCGTAATTTATTTTGTAGAACGCAATCCGCAATTTGTGGATTTAGTCGATCCAATTTTTGATCGGCTAGAAGCTGACATTACAGCAGTAGCATCTGCAATAACATTATCAGAGTGTTTGGTGGGTGCTATACGTCTGGGGTTAGTGGATTTAGAGCAAGCTTTTGTCGATGTGTTGCAACAAGAACAAGTAGTTTTTGTGGAGATTAATGCTAATATTGCGCGAGAAGCTGCGAGAATTCGGGTACGTTATAACCTTCAGTTACCCGATGCGTTGCAGGTGGCGGCGGCAATAATTGCTGGTTGTGAGGCGTTTTTGACCAATGATACAGCTTTGAAGCGGGTGATGGAATTGAGGGTTTTGGTGGTGGGTGAGTTGTCGGTAGAGTGAGCAGACTATTTGCAATTTTAGAAAAGATTAATGATTTAGGATCGCTATAGCGATGCCAGTAAATAGCGGAAAACTTGCAGCAATTGTTGTTGAAATCATATATAGTTAAGCAAGTTTACCTTGTGGAAAACTTGTGGAAAAGTACTTGAGTTTTTCCACAAGGTAATTATACTTAATTAAGTTTTGACTGTAGGATATCAACTTTTCCCGAGTTTTTTGCACAATCTAAGTTAAATTTAATCAATTTTTAGACGTTACTTAATATTCTTGACTAATTCTTCAACCGCCAAAGCTCATAATTTAGACTGCTGGTTGTGGAAAACTTAAAATAAATCTTCAGGAAGATTTTTGAGAACGGCTAGTCATATTGATGCGATCGCTCAGTTGGCGGATTGTTTGTGCTAAAGTGCGATCGCTCTCTTGAAGTTGATTAATTTTATCGCAACTATAGATTACCGTTGTATGGTCTTTACCACCAAATTCCTCACCAATTCTCGGCAAACTCAAAGCCGTGTGTTGGCGCATCAGATACATTCCTAGTTGACGCGCCCAGCTAATCTCTCTTCGGCGTGAGTTACTTTTGAGGTCATCTATTGAAACATCAAAATTATCAGCCACCACCTTTAAAATTGCTTCTGGGGTAGCTGCCATTTTTTCGTTAGGCGGTTCTAAAACTGGTGTGATATTTTCCACCGTCATTGGTAAACCCCAAATAGAAATATAAGCCACCGCCCGAATTAAAGCTCCTTCTAATTCTCGAATATTAGAAGTATAGTTAGAAGCAATATACTCAATCACGTCGCGGGGAAGACTAATATTTTCATCCTCAGCCTTTTTCTGCAAAATTGCCATTCTCGTTTCTAAATCTGGCTTTTGGATATCTGCAATTAAGCCCATAGAAAACCGAGAACAAAGACGTTCTTGCAAGCTAGGAATTTGATTAGGTGGACGGTCGGAAGCAATGACAACTTGTTTACCAGCTTCATGTAGAGTATTAAAAGTATAAAAGAATTCCTCTTGGGTATATTCCTTCCCTTCAAGAAACTGAATATCATCAACTAATAAAACATCAGCCGCTCGGTAATGCTCTCGAAAACTTTGCATACTATCCTTACGGATAGCTGTAATTAAATCATTAGTAAACTGCTCAGTAGAAACATAAAATATTTTACAATTAGGAGAAATCGCATAGCGAGAATGACCAATAGCTTGCATCAGATGAGTTTTACCCAAGCCGACACCACCGCATAAAAACAAAGGATTAAATTCTTTACCCGGAGATTCTGCAACTGCCAAAGAAGCAGCATGAGCCATGCGATTGTTAGCACCAACTACAAATCGCGAAAAGAGATATTTAGAGTTTAAGTCAGTAGTTTTATGATTGTGATTAGCAATAGGTTCAGAAATACTGCTGGAATTTGGTGATTCCCAAGCAACCTCTCGTTCACTAAAATGAGAAACTTCATCACCTTGAGCAACAGTAATGTAAATTCCCACAGGATGACCGAGGATATCTTGGACTACATGAGCAATAGTATTAATGTAATACTTCTGTAACCAATTACGAGCAAATGGGTTAGGAGTGCGGATAACCAAACAATTGTTTTCTAATCGCTCTGCACTAGCAGTTTTGATCCAAGTTTCAAAGGTAGGTCGGGATAGTTCAAGCTTTAGGCGCTCTAGTACCTGACTCCACAGACTTTCTATGGGAATTTCCATTATCCACCACCTTTGCTGTTAATCGTCACAATAGAAGAGAAAGCACTAATTTAGCATTGAGACACGCTAGACCTAAAATAAGCTTTTAAGTTAGTAACCATTTTGGGACATACCCAGTAGGCAAGATCCTAACATCCACTGACTGACACGGAGAAGCAACGACACATGAAGATAACAAACCATCACTCAGCGCCCAAAAAAATTAAAACTAGGGGTTTACCCCAGAGGTTGTGGATGCTCTCATACGGGGTAGCAGTGGTGTTCTTAGGGAGCTGCTCTCTTCTATCTGCTAGGACTGTTGATAATCAGCAAAGGGATACTCAAGCCCAAAACACAACAGTACCTAATCCGGTAATTGTCCCCCCGCAGATTTTCTCTTCGTCTGGAGATCCTAATTTTGTCGTGAAAGTAGTGCAACAGGTGGGGCCTGCGGTAGTTCGCATTGATTCTTCCCGAACAATCACTTCTCGCGTACCAGACGAATTTAACGATCCATTTTTCCGGCGGTTTTTTGGAGAGGGAAGTCCACAGCCTAGACAACGGGTAGAGCGGGGTAGCGGTTCTGGATTTATTATTAATTCTTCAGGGCAGATTTTGACTAATGCCCATGTCGTAGACGGTGCTGATAGAGTGACTGTCACACTCAAAGATGGCCGAACTTTTGATGGGAAAGTACTGGGTGAAGATCCGGTAACTGATGTGGCTGCGATTAAAATTGACGCTAATAATCTGCCAACTCTAGCTGTGGGTAACTCCGATACCTTGCAACCAGGAGAAGCAGTAGTAGCTATTGGCAACCCCTTAGGCTTGAATAATACCGTTACTTCTGGAATTATTAGTGCTACAGGGCGTTCTAGTAGCGATATTGGTGCTAGTGACAAGCGGGTTGACTACATCCAAACGGATGCTGCAATTAACCCTGGTAATTCCGGTGGCCCACTGCTAAATGCTCGTGGTCAGGTAGTTGCAATGAACACAGCTATTATTCGAGGCGCACAAGGTTTGGGATTTGCTATCCCCATTAATACTGTGCAAAGAATTTCCCAGGAATTAATTGCTAACGGTAAGGTAGATCATCCTTATTTGGGTGTTCAAATGGTGACACTGACACCAGAAATTAAAGAAAAAATAAAAAATGGAGCAGGCGATCGCTTAAATCTTACAGCAGATGAGGGTGTTTTGCTGATTGAGATTGTGCCGCGATCGCCTGCATCTATAGCTGGACTACGAGTCGGCGATGTGATTAAAAGCATTAATAATCAGCCTGTGACTAAAATTGAAGAAGTACAAAGGCTAGTAGAAAAGAGCAAAATCGGCACTAAGTTACCAATAGAAGTGGAACGCAATGGGCAAATTGTCCAAGTAGGAGTTCAACCTGCTCCTTTGCCTGTTAGACGTGAAGGATAATACTTGTCATTTGTCATTCGTCATTTGTCAGCAAGAAGGGTGTAGGGGGTAGGGTGTTGGGTGTAGGGAAGACGGCAAAGGTCTGGGCTTGAAACCCCTACCAATGCGTTCGCCCTTGAAGGACGGGGCTTGAACGAAGAAGGTTG
>JADEXV010000433.1 GCA_015206945.1 Nostocales cyanobacterium LEGE 12452
GCACTAAGTTAAGCGCAAACCCATGATATAACTGGCTTTTGGGTGTGGGGTGTGGGGTTGCAGGTATTGGGGAATCAAGAAAATGTTGAACTCCTTGACGCAACTAAAGTTTAATTGTCTTAAACACTACACCCAACACCCTACCCCCAACACCCTTCCCTAGCGAGGTTTCACGTTTTCTTAGTGACATTCGGGGCAGAGGGGCAAACTTCAAGGGGATTCAATCCCGATGATTTTGAGCTACTTAACTTCCATACTCTGCGGGAAGCTGACGCAACATTGAGGGTCTAATATCATTTTCGGATTATTCGTCGGCGGTGATGATCGCGATCGCAAACCCGTCGTATCCTTTGCTACCCACGGTCTGGATTGCCGTGGCACTGACGCGCGGCTCAAAGGCAAGCAGTTCGTTGAAGGATCGTCGCTGGCACTATCAATCACTGCTCCGTTACGCACAACATTATCAGCAACGATCAGGCTACCACGATGCGAAAGCTGGAGCGCCCACGCGAAGTATTCGGGATTGTTTGGCTTGTCAGCATCAATGAAGATCAAGTCAAATGGGCCGTGACCCTCGGCGGCAATCTGTGGCAGCGTAGAGAGTGCCTGTCCAAGCCGGAGGTCAACAATATCGGACAGACTAGCGTGGGCAATATTGGTGTGGGCAATATTGGTGCGGGCAACTTCGGCGTGCTTTGGGTTTGCCTCCAACGTGATTAAACGGCCATCGCTGGGTAACGCCCGCGCTAGCCAGATTGTACTGTAGCCGCCCAGCGTACCAATCTCCAGGATGCTTCGCGCTCCTTGGATTTGCGCCAACAGCAGCAACAGCTTGCCCTGGTTCGGCGAAACATTGTGCGGCGGCAGTCCGGCGGCGGCGCTAGTCTGGAGCGCCCTATCCAGCGCGGGGTCTGGCGGCACGAGCAGATCGGTAAAGTAACGATCGACCGCAGTCCATTGCTCTTGAGTCATAGATTCTCGCTTTTTACCCCATCGATAAAATACTCAAGATTAGGTGTCGGAAATTGCTTCGTTGGAGAGGATTGTAATGATTTCATCTAAGGGGCGATCGCGATTAGACTCTTCTGGTGTTTCCTTGCCCAAGGAGGTTTCTTTCACCAAACGGTAAACGTCGGCTGCTCCGTAAAAAGTTCGCTCAGTTAGACCCAACTCTTTAAAGGTTTCTGCAATCTCTTCCATTTCTCCTACCCAACGATGGGCTTTCGGTGTCATCGATGGAATGGAACAGGTTAAAATGCTAGCGAGTTCTTTTTGACTACTAGATACTTCATCCCATAATTCTTTGTCCAAACCTAAACGATGGGCTGCAATTAGTAATTCTGTGCCGATTGCTGTAAGCCCTTTTGTCAGAGCGGCGTAAGACATTTTCAACCCGGAAGCCTGACCAATTTGATCGCCAATCACCCGCACATCTAAGCCACGATCTCGCAGTTGTAAGAGTTGATTTGCTTGTTTTCCTGAAGTGTAAATCCGGGTGCGATCGGGAACTCGCGGCGGTGGGCCAATAATTGATGCATCTACGAATGTTCCGCCGACTGATTCGATGAGTTGACCGATATTTATAACTTTTTGGGGTGCGATCGCATTACAGTCAACGTAGAGAAGGGGTTTACCCACATTGCCGATTACCTCAGCTACTTGCTTTGCTGCTTGGGTAGCCGCTGCGGGAACTAGAACTGACAGCACCACATCAGATTCAATTACCAGTTGTGTGAGGGAACCCACATCTTGGATGTTGGCTGCGGCTGCTAATTGCCGAGTTCGTTCGCTGCGATCGTCTAGGGCGGCAATAGTTTTCAATCCATGTTGATTGAGAACAGCTGCGATCGCTTGTCCCATATCACCCGGACTTAAAATACCAATAGTTTGGATAGGCATGGAAAGTTTTATATTTACTTTGTGGCTGACAAGTTAATTCAGGTAATTGAGTTGTCAGTAAACTACTATAATTCGATATAGATACTGTACTACATGAAACCACGGATAAGCTTAACAAGCAAGTTCTTGAGACTTACGCACACTCTACGAATTCTTCTCTACAAGATAATTACTTTTAGTGGGAGTTTGACCAATTTGCAGTACACAAACTGCGGCAATCAGACAGAGAACGCCTGATAAAATAAACGCTTGTAAATAACTACCCGTCCAAGTTCTCAACAGTCCGGCTCCGAATGCTGCTGTAGCGGCACCAACCTGGTGTCCTGCGACAATCCAACCGAACATCACGCCGACATTTTCTTTACCGAAGATGTTGGCAACAAGACGTACTGTCGGTGGTACGGTAGCAATCCAGTCAAGTCCATAGAAAACGGCAAAAATGGAAAGTCCATAGAACGAAAAGTTGAAACTGAAGGGCAAGAAAATCAAAGATAAACCCCGCAAACCGTAGTACCAAAACAATAAGTAGCGATTATTACAACGGTCAGACAACCAACCGGACATAGTAGTTCCAAAAAAATCGAATAGTCCCATGATTGCCAAAAGTCCAGCAGCCTTGACTTCCGGGATACCGTGGTCAATACAAGCAGGAATTAGATGAGTTCCAATTAACCCATTTGTGCTTGCGCCACAGATAAAAAAGCTACCAAATAACAGCCAGAAGTCACGATTACGCATTCCGAGCCAGAGAGCGTTAAGGGTGGAGGCAATAGAATTTGCTTTAGGCTGTAACATTTCCACAGTTTCGCTCTTGTCGCCAAAGGGTCGCAAACCGACATCCGCCGGACGATCGCGCATAAAGACTGCGATCGCTGGAATAATTAAAAGTGCTGCACCAGTCAGAGCCAAAGCCGCAGTTCGCCACCCAAAGCGATCGGCTATTGAGGCCAGCATCGGCAGAAACACTAGTTGCCCCGTAGCTGTACTGGCGGTTAAGATGCCCAGAACTAGACCCCGCTTTTCCAAAAACCAGCGATTGACAACAATAGCACCCAAAACCAGGGCGATAACTCCGCTACCAGAACCGACAACTACACCCCACAGCAACACTAGTTGCCAGGAAGTTGACATCAAAGTAGTTAAACCGACACCAAGCGCAATGATGGCAAGTGAGAACACCATCATCCGACGAATGCCGATTCGCTCCATAACTGTGGCAGCAAAAGGGCCAATTAATCCGTACAGTACTAAGTTAATGGAGATTGCCAAAGATATAGTTGCTCTACTCCAGCCAAACTCTTGTTCGAGAGGCACTATAAAAACTCCAGGAGCAGAGCGGATTCCGGCTGCTACCAGCAAGGCTAGGAATGTTAAACCAGCGACGATCCAGGCATAGTGGAACGAACGACGCGCTAGGAAGGAGGGTAAGGA
>JADEXV010000434.1 GCA_015206945.1 Nostocales cyanobacterium LEGE 12452
CCTTTAGATCCAAGCTATCCATCTGAACGTTTAAACTTTATGCTTGAAGATGCTCAAGTCTCAGTTTTATTAACTCACGAGCGATGGCTTGAACGTCTGAAAAATTTTAATTCACAAATAATCTGTTTAGATAAGGATTGGGAGATTCTTTTTCAAGAGATTGAAAATAATCTTACTAGTAAAGTTACAGTAGATAACCTAGCTTATGTCATTTATACCTCTGGCTCAACTGGAAAACCTAAAGGGGTTAAAATTGAACATAGAGGATTGTTAAATTTAGTATTTTGGCATCAAAAAGCGTTTGCAGTTTCACTCCTCGATCGAGCAACGCAGATTTCTGGAGTTGCCTTTGACGCTTGCGGTTGGGAAATTTGGCCTTATCTGAGTACTGGGGCAAGCATTTATTTTGTAGATGATGAAAGCAGGCGATCGCCTGACTATCTCCGAGATTGGCTAGTATCAAAAGCAATAACAATTTCTTTCATCCCAACACCTTTTGCAGAGAAAGTTTTATTATTAGATTTTCCTCAGAACGCAGCTTTACGAATATTACTCACAGGTGGAGACAAACTAAATCAATATCCTTTAGCTTCTCACTCTTTTCAAGTATTTAATAATTATGGGCCAACGGAGAACACGGTTGTTACAACTTCTGGTCATATTTATGTTAAGAAGAAAGATAATTTAGCACCAGTAATTGGTTGTGCAATTGCCAATATAAAAGTTTATATATTAGATAAACATTTACAACCAGTACCTATTGGCGTTCCGGGAGAGTTGTACATAAGTGGTGATGGGTTGGCGCGAGGTTATTTAAATCATCCTGACTTAAGTGCTGAATCCTTTATTTATCATGATTTTACTAATAACTTAAAAGCACGACTTTATAAAACAGGTGATTTAGTTCGCTATCAATTAGATGGCAACATTGAATTTTTAGGTCGCCTCGACGATCAGATAAAAATTCGTGGCTATCGTATTGAGTTGGGAGAAATTGAAGCGGTACTGAGTCAGCATCCAGCAGTGCAGCAAACTGTAGTAATAACTCGTCAGGATGAACAGGAAAAGCGCATAGTAGCTTATGTAGTACCAAAAACTGAATACAGTAACGAACAGGAGAATTTGCAATTAATGCAATTGCAGAATGAGCAGGTTTTGCAATGGCAGATGTTGTATAACGAAACTTATAATCAATCTACTGATTCAGAGCCTATATTCAATTTTGTCGGCTGGAATAGTAGTTACACAAATCAGCCTATTCCAGCAGAGCAGATGCGTGAGTGGGTGGATAACCAAGTCGAGCAGATTTTGGCTTTGCAACCCAAACGAGTGTTAGAAATTGGTTGTGGAACTGGCTTGATTCTATTTAGAATTGCACCTCACTGCACTAAATATTGGGGAACAGACTTTTCCTCAGTTTCACTTAACTGCATTCAGCAACAGCTACAAAAACAAGAAATGCCGCAGGTAACACTATATCAGCAAATGGCTACTGACTTCGAGAAAGTAGAAACAGCAGCTTTTGATGCAGTAATTCTGAACTCAGTTGTACAATATTTTCCTACTATTGATTATCTAATTAGTGTATTAGAAGGTGCTGTGCAGACAACTGCCCCAGGTGGCTTTATCTTCATAGGTGATGTGCGTAGTTTGCCACTCTTGCAAGCTTTCCATGCGTCAGTCCAACTGTATCAAGCTGAACCTTCCCTTACCTGCTTGGAGTTGCAACAACGGGTACAAAGGCAAATATTTCAAGAAACAGAGTTAGTTATTGACCCAGCTTTTTTTACTGCAATCAAGCAACGCTTTCCGCAAATTAATCATGTACAAATCCAACTGATGCGGGGTAAACATCACAATGAATTAACTGAGTTTCGTTACAATGTGATTCTTCATATTAGTTCCGAAATTGTTAGTAATCCTGAAGATTATTCAGTTCTGAACTGGTCTGAAGATAATCTCACAGTCTCAGCAGTGCGCCAGTTATTAATTGAGAATGAACCAGAAATATTAAGCATTGTCAATGTACCTAATGCGCGGCTGATGTCAGCAATTAAAACAGCAGAATGGCTATCAGACGTAAAAGCTTTTAAAACTGTAGGTCAAATACGTAAAGCTTTGCAAGAACTAGAAAATTTGGGAGTAGAGCCAGAAGATTTCTATGCGCTGAACGTACCTTATAGCGTTGAGATTACCTGGTCACATTCAAGTACTGAAGGAAATTATGATGTAGTTTTTGTACGGCAAGATGAAGTAGGTAAAAGAACTATTTCTCCCCATAGCACGACTCTCTCTCGGCCCTGGCAATCTTACGGCAATAATCCCCTACAAACTAAAGCAGCGCGTAAGTTAGTGCCGCATTTGCAGACTTACATAGCACAAAAACTCCCTGAGTACATGATGCCATCAGGTTTTGTAATATTGGAGTCTTTACCTCTAACAGCTAATGGTAAAGTCAATCGCCGCGCCTTAAGAGCATTCCATGATGGAATGAAGCCCCAATTGCCTGAAAATTACATCGCACCTCGAACTCCTGTTGAACAAGTGCTGGTGAAAATTTTTGTTGAGGTTTTGGGACTTAAGAACGTAGGAATTTATGATAATTTCTTTGAATTAGGGGGTCATTCATTACTGGCAACTCAGCTTGTCTCTAGAGTGCGCGACACCTTACACGTAGAGTTGCCTTTGCGTAGCGTATTTGAGGCATCGACAATTGCAGAATTATCTAAGGTGGTGGAAAGCTTTAAAGAAAGCAATGCTCAAAGTCTTGCCCCAGTTTTAGTACCACTATCGCGTGAAAGTCGGCGGATTAAGTTATCTTCTTTAAACGAAGAGAGCATAAAACTTTAAAAAAAGATCAGGCATTAGATTGAATTTTTACTTAATAATCAAGTTTATTTTGGCTGTCTCCACACAAGGTTGTACTCCCTTTCAACAGCCGCCAGTAGCTTTGCCTGCAAGGATGACAGATAAGGCTTGGCTTGCTTCCCCAACCCCTGTAACAACCAATCCACAGAAGAGTCACGGCTGGCCACTTGATGCAACTGCCGTAACCTCAAACATAACTGCTGCATGAATTGGCAATCTTCATCAAGCAATTTCAGTAACTTCAGGTGTTCAATCTTCACGGTGTAGTCGCCGTCCCAGGTCTGTTTGAGTCGATGGGAGATATTATTCCCCGCACCTCTCAGTTAGATCCGTGCGTACCCGTTTCCGTGTACACGGCTCCCGATGTTCTTAGCTTGCGCCTTTGCTCATGTGCTTGTAATCGTGGCAACTCTCATGAATTGCTTCCAGATTATTTTTCTTCCAGTTGGCGTGATTTCCAT
>JADEXV010000062.1 GCA_015206945.1 Nostocales cyanobacterium LEGE 12452
ATTTTCATCTGTACCTTCTGGTTTTGTGTGTTCGTAGCCGCCGGCTAACAAAGCGCGATATAACGGCAGTTCAAACAGGTTCCGCATCACGCTTCTGGAACGTTGTAAATCTTCTACTGTCTCAAATAGGGGAACTACTTGAATAGTTCCGACGGCAATGGCGGGGTCAAAAAGTCTGGCTTCTTTGGCTAACAGTAGTACTTCCAGCACGTCGCTTACGTCGCGACACATGCTGATAATGTAAGTTTGGCAGATGTTGAGACCAAATTCTTGTTGGAGCGATCGCACGACGCGAAAGGTTTCAATTACATCGTTGGTTTTTTCGGAAAACGGCAATTCTGCCGGAATTAATGGCCTGCGGGTTTGCAGTTCTCCTGTGAGCCAAGCAACTCTTTGCTCCTCAGATAGTTCGTTGTAAGGTTGAGGTAATATTTGCAGGTATTCCAGTATTTCATTGAGCGCATCGGCGTGGCGAGATGATTCTTGGCGGATATCTAACTGTGTCAAATTAAAGCCAAAAATTTCTACCTGACAGATGAGATTTTCTAATTCTCGACAACTTAAACCTGTTTCTGTCAAGTTGCGCTGAATCATTCGCAGTTCTGCTAAAAAATCTGCTCCCGAACGATACAGAGGGCTATCTTGATTTGTTGGCGTTTCCCGATTGTACAAAGCGAGATTGCGATCGCGAGTATTTTCCAACCGTTTCAGCACATAAGCCAATTTCAGCCGATAGGGTTCTTGTCGATAACGTAGCGCCAGTGCGTCGTAGACTTCACTCAACTGGGATTGATCTAATTCTAGAGATTCCAGTAAGTCTGGTAAAACATCACTCCAGTGCATCGACACACTCAACAATTCAATCAGATTTTTCACTGACTGAATATATCTCCCCAGCACCATTTTGCGCTGATAGCAAGCCGTTTTCCAGGTAATTTCAGGTGTAACTGATGGGTTTCCATCTCTGTCTGAGCCTACCCAGGAGCCAAAAGAGCAAAAGTTTTTACTCGGTGGTTCTAGCCAAGGAAAAGTATTAGATAGAGTATGTTTGAAACGTTTATACAGTTGCGGAATGCCATCAAATAAAACTTCTTGGAAGTAGTGCAGGGCATAATCTACTTCATCTAGCACTGTGGGTTTGAACTGGTGAAGTTCGTCTGTACGCCACCATAGGCGAATCTCTTCGAGCAATTGTTCGCGGACATCTATTGCTTCCCAAGGATATGCTCCTGGTGTGCTACCAGAGTGGTTTTCCAAGGTATCCAGTTTTTGCAAAAGTTGTACCACCTGTCGCTGCTTATCCCGGATGGTATGACGAACAATTTCTGTTGGATGCGCTGTAAAAACTAACCGCACATCCAGATGTGCGATTAGACGTTGAATTTGCTGGGGTGGTACATTCAGTTTGAATAAATAGGGAAACAAGGCAGCAAAAGTACCTTTTGGTTTGACTTGCGCCTTTTCGAGATAATTCTTTTTGAGGAAGTCTGCTGCTACTCCCTTGCTAACAGGCGCGTCATCTTCTCTTTGATTGGAGGAATAGTTAACATTGGATGGTGTTTCCGGCTCTATTTCCTCTGTATCTGCTTCATAGCGACTCAATTGCTGCCGTTGTTCGTATTCCTGCTCTATGATGTTAATCAACTGAAAATACAGAGCGAAAGCACGAGCCGCGCGAATTGCTTCGTTGATATTTAGTTGTTCAATTAATTTGACGGCTGAGGATGCTTGGTCATTTGTTGCTTGTCCTTCTGGCGAACAGAGATCGCGCAACTGACGCAACAAGTCCACCATATTTTGACCGCATTCTTGCCGGAGAACTGACTCCCACAATTCTTCCACTACCTGGAGACGATGACGCAAAAATAATTCCGACACCGGGTATAAATCCGCAGTTTGAGACGAAGAGTATAAAAGGGAACCCATATTCTCTATTCTTGTAAAGCTAATTACTGTTTACGGTTCTAGGTTTTGCACTTAATGCTCACCGGGTTGTTCCTGAGCAAATAATTATTTGGTGTATATCTTCTCATCTTGATTGATTTCGTGTTCATCTGGGAAGTCTAATGGGAAGTCTAAATTGGGTAGGCGATCGCCTCGAAATAATTCTTCACTGGCTTCTCCTACGGCTTCTAATGCTCTTACTGTAGCTTTTCCAGTAATCAGCAGCAGTAATATAGACGCTGTACCTATTTGTAAAAGGAACGATTGAGGAATGGGAAATAAATCCAGATTGGATGCGGGTTTAGGTGAAGACTGTTGGTTGGTAGGAGGCATTGCTAATTTTTGGTTATGGGAATAAGAGTAGAGGCGCGGTTAATCGCGTCTGTTAGGAGAGACGCGATTAGCGTCTGTACAAGAGTTAGGAGTTAGGAGTTAGGATGACTCCAACGAGCAAGGGATGGAGTTGAAATGAGATAAGCTTATTGTTTGTTTCGCCCATCAGGGGCATTAGGGCAGTGGGGCGCAAATCCACCTTTCAAGGGACAAGTTATCAACCAGTCATATAGAATTATTCTGACTCCTGGCTCCTAACTCCTAACTCCTAACTTCTGATTTTTGACTCCCTATTAGTAAAATAAACGCAAAACTCAACATTAGTCAGACTTGCAACCTATACAAGACTATCTTGTCCGATTTTGTGAGCTACGAAGGTAACAAAATTGTTAAAAAAAACCGTCAGAGTGTGATAGACCTATGGTTCTAGTTTACAAGTGCAGGCACTATCCCCCAACCATCGCTTCCTGTAAAGTTAACTGAGCATGAAAACAGTAGTACCAGATCGCCAGCAATCCTTAGTGCAATGGGTGAGCCAAGCAACAGGGATCAACACTTTCGGAGTGAAAGTCCGGTTGCGGGGAAATGACCTTCATATTCTTTGTGAAGGTACAGAATGTCCGCAGCGTTGGCGTACTTTGTCTGATTTGCTGCAAGCACTACAGCAAACAAACTTAGATATTCTCACAAGCAGCGAACAAACCTCAATATATCAAGTATTTGTCTATGGCCGCAGAAAAGGGGAACAGCGCCCCTCATGGTGCCATCGAGTTCACTTGAATCAAATAGATAAGCATCTCGATCAGGTGCAACAAGCCCTGCTAGCAGACTCGGAAAAATCAAAGCAATCAGGCGGGGCGCTAATTGTCTCTAACGAAAGTTTGGCACGCCAAGGCAATCCAGAAGCGATCGCTCGATATCTGAGCGAAACTCTGAGTACGCTAGGTGTATCAGTACAGGTAAAGATTAAGCTATATAAGCCAAAGAATTCTCAGTCAGAAGAAAATCGCCTGTGGATATTTTGCCATTCAAGCTATAGTCCTGATGCATCGTTGCTTGCCGAACCAATAGCACAAAAGTTGCGTTATCTCAAGCTTTCCGGCTACCAAGATGCTGTAATTGTTTCTCAGGTGAGCGGCGAAACTGCCCCTGATTGGCTGCTGCGGGTAGATTTGACGCCACCAGAGGTGATGCTTAAAGAGTGGGCGCGTTGGGGAGATGTCCAAGCGATCGCTCGATTATTAGCTGAAGTATTATCAGGATTAAAAGTTGGCGTCCAAGTTTCTCTGAAAGAATCAACGCTACATATATTTTGTATCCCAGCTTTCGATCCTTTAGGAACTGCGCCGATCCCAGACAAGATAGTGTGCTTAGAGGCGATTTTACCCCAGCTAGAAGCGATCGCTCCTCAAGGCATTCTCGCCGCCACCATATACGGACAGAAAGCAGGCGACAAGGAACCTACTTGGATTGATTGGCTAGCTTTACCCGCAGCCAAGCATCCCGCCTTTGCCATATCACCACTTGATTTGGCAAATACTGGTGATGAACCAGCGATCGTATTTTTAATAGAGCGCTTACTCAATCCTGATTTGGATTGGCGATTATTGACAGGTGGAATTCGCGTACTTTTACTGAACAAAAATGGTTTATTGCACATTATGTGTGATGCGCCTGTTTGTCCACAGCGGCAACAAGTAGCAAGTAAAATTACGCAGTTTATCCGTCATTTAAAAATTTCCGGTATTATAGGAGTACGTATCTACGGTCGCCGGGCTGGGAATAAAGAACCTTTTTGGCATTATGGCGTCGATCTTGAACATCGCCAACGTTTAGTACCAGAAGCAACCCCAGAATTTGCTGCTACTTCTATATACATCAACGATTTAGTAACATCTGAGACTAGTGAGCCAATTTTGCGCCCAGACTTAACGACAGAAGAAGTTCAAAATTTTGTAACAGAAGTAGCGCGAGATTGGATAGCAACGGCGAGTTCAACTGCGAGAAAATTCCTGTTGAAAAGCCAGCTATTTACCGAAAGCAGCGAGTCAACGGAACGTAACCACGATCTTCAAGGAATTAAAATTGCTCTAGTTTGGGGAACACTGGGATTATTGCTTACCCTCCAAACTGATTGGGTATTGGGTCGAATTATTGCACTTAATACGCCCAATTCGCCAAAAGTCGCTAGTGCCACCCTCCCATCTTCATCCGAGCAAAAGGCATCTTTGACATCTGGGAAAAATCAGACTGAGAAAACGACATTTTTTAGTAGCACTTCCAAGAAAAAATCTCCTCCAAATCAGAGTTCTGTATTTAACGCTTCGGAATTTACCCAGAGTGATGATACCCCAAAAAATAATTTGGCAGCCGCACCACTGAAGGAAAAAGCAACCGCAACAGCTATTCTTTTAGCAGCGCGATCGCAGATGCCAAGTTTTAATGTCAGACAGTTAGACGAGCAATTAGCACTGTATAAACAGCGTTTAGCTAGAACTGGTAGTCCCCCAGATGTCTTGATTATTGGCTCCTCCCGTGCCCTTAGAGGAGTAGATCCCGCAGCGCTTTCTAAAGCTTTAGCAACTCAAGGCTATCCAAATCTTGACGTGTTTAACTTTGGGATCAACGGTGCTACGGCACAAGTTGTAGAATTTGTGATTCGTCACGTATTAGAACCATCAGAACTACCCAAAATAATTATCTGGGCAGATGGTGCGCGTGCTTTCAACGGTGGGCGCGAGGATATTACCTTTAAATCGCTGGCTGCATCAGCCGGTTATAAACAAGCATTCCAAAAAACACCAACAACAGCAAGTAGCAATGATTTAGAAAATACAATAAATTCGGGAGAAGAAAAGACAAAGGAAGAAAAACAGGACATTAGTACTTATGAAGCTGTCAATCAGTCATTAAATCAGGCTATAGCATCTGTTTCTACTAGCTATCAAAACCGTGAGCAAATTAAAAGTTTACTGCAAAAACAACTGCTCATATTTGGTAATAATCAGACAGTTGCATCACAAAAACAATTGACAGACGGTACTTCAGATGAAAGTATTTCTCAGCAAGCGGTTGACTTTGATGGCTTTCTACCCTTGTCTATTCGGTTTAATCCCGCGAGATACTATCAAAAACATTCTAGAGTTCCCGGAAATTATGACAACGACTATAGATCCTTCCAAGTAGAAGGGCAGCAAGATACTGCTTTTCAAGAAGTGCTTCAGTTTACCCAGTCTCAAAAAATCTCCTTAGTGTTTGTCAACATGCCTCTGACGGGAGATTATTTAGATCCAGTGCGTAAACAATATGAGCAACAATTTCAGCAATATATGTTGCGTTTGGCTATTAATCCCAACTTTATTTATCGTGATTTGAGTCAACAGTGGACAAAAGTAAATGATTTCTTTTCCGATCCTAGTCACCTCAACCGCTTTGGTGCATACGAAGTCTCGAAAAAGCTAGCTAACGATCCGATGATCCCTTGGCCAGTGAAGTAGAGAGTGGAGAGTGGGGATGAGGGAGCCAAGGGAGCAGTAGGGATAAATAATAAATGACAAATGACTAAAAAATGAACTTTATATCAATTTTTTATGGGCTGTTCCTGTTGAGTGTGTTAGGAATTTACTGGTCTTTAGCACAACATAAATTGCGGTTGTGGACGCTGCTAATTGCCAGTTTGGTTTTCTACGCATCTTTGCACATCCAATACATACCATTACTATTAGCATTAACGTTTATTAATTTCCGTGTAGGTCTAGAAATTGGGAACAATACATCACCAGGAAAACATTCTCTTGACTGGCAAATTTCTAATGAAGAATGGCAATTTGCTCAAGTTGATTGGAATCGTCGCCGTCTAAAGGTTTTGTGGGTGGGTATAAGTCTAAATGTTTTACTGTTATTAGCTTTTAAGTATTTTACTCCTTTATTTAAGTTTGTTTTTCATGTCCAAATAAACTCACCAGATAGCTCTTTTAAGTTAATTGCACCCTTGGGAATTTCATTTTTCACCTTTGAGTGTATTGCTTATTTAATAGATGTCTATCGCGGTGCCCCTGCTACTGATAATTTTCTCAAATTTGCTACATACAAATTATTCTTCGCCAAACTGATTTCAGGACCGATTACGCGCTATCACAACTTAGCAAATCAATTTAATACACTAGAATTACCCAATACCAATAGAGTAACTGAAGCGCTGTGGTTAATTGCTAGGGGTGCAGTTAAAAAAGGTATTTTTGCAGACCACTTGGGAATTTTCGTAGATTTATGTTTCGGTAATTTGCAACGGGCGGGTAGTACCGATTTGTGGTTAGCTACATTCGCATACGGCTTGCAGTTATATCTAGATTTCAACGGTTACGTAGATATTGCCCGTGGTAGTGCTATGCTTTTCGGCTTGGTTCTACCTGAAAATTTCGACTTTCCTTATTTCAGCACCAATATTTCAGAATTTTGGCGGCGCTGGCACATGACTCTGGGAGATTGGCTACGTAACTATGTCTACTTTCCTTTGGGTGGTTCCCGTCGGGGTTTAGTCCGTACCTGCTGGAATTTATTTCTTGTAATGCTAATTGCTGGTATCTGGCACGGTGCCGCTTTGGGTTATGTCGTTTGGGGCATATTCCACGGATTGGCCTTGGTGGCTCATCGACTTACAGATTCTATAAGCGATCGCTCTGAAAATCTAGAACAATTCTGGCAAAATCCTCTGGGTATCTTTGTCGCTTGGTTCTTAACTCAATTGATGGTTTTTACCTCTTGGATTTGGTTCCGTCTACCTAATCTTCAAGACTCTTCTTTGGTAATTCGGCATCTTTGGGGTTATCCGGCTGACGCCCAGTTTGCTGAAAAGGTCTATGTGGAAGCCTTAAATATGAGCCAATCCCAACTCACTTGGGTACTTGTAGCTTTAGCTGCCCTTATGGCTGTAGTCTATGCCTTTAACCGAATCCTGAAGTTAGAGTTTAACTGGCCTCTTAAGCTTGTATTCGTTCCTTTATGTTTCTATGCTGTTTGGTTATTAGCACCGGAAGGCAGTTTGCCCTACATTTACTTTGATTTTTAACTGAACTATCAGACAATATAGAACTTATTATCTCGTTACAAATAAGCAAGACTTAAAATGTTTCTAAATGGTAAATTGTAAAGAAGTGTAAAGGAAGAAAACTAGGCGATCGCATCATTGAAAGTGATAGCTAGTTTGTTCTTAAAGTGGCTTAAAAAGCTTTAATTCACTACCTTGTATGGCTTTCTTTATAGTAGGAAAACTTTACAGTTCGATGAGCTTGTTAAAGAATTCTATTACAGAATATTAAGTCACAGATTGCCTCAAAGTAAATTCATGTAGACTGTATTTCAGCAGGCGAATTAAACTCCGCTTGTTCCATATTTAACAACCCATTGCACTTATAAAACAATGACCACAACCTTACAACGGCGCTCTGACGCTAACGTATGGGATCGCTTTTGCGAGTGGATTACCAGCACCGACAACCGCATATACATCGGTTGGTTTGGTGTTCTCATGATCCCAACCCTACTAGCTGCTACAACTTGCTTCGTGATTGCTTTCATCGCTGCTCCTCCTGTGGACATCGACGGCATCCGCGAACCAGTTGCAGGTTCTTTGATCTACGGAAACAACATCATTTCTGGTGCAGTTGTTCCTTCTTCAAACGCTATCGGCTTGCACTTCTACCCAATCTGGGAAGCAGCTTCCTTAGATGAGTGGTTGTACAACGGTGGTCCTTACCAGTTGGTAGTTTTCCACTTCTTGATCGGTTGCGCTGCTTACCTGGGTCGTCAGTGGGAACTTTCTTACCGCTTAGGTATGCGTCCTTGGATCTGCGTAGCTTACAGCGCACCTTTGGCTTCCGCTACCGCAGTATTCTTGATCTACCCAATCGGTCAAGGTTCTTTCTCTGATGGTATGCCTTTGGGTATCTCTGGAACGTTCAACTTCATGATTGTGTTCCAAGCAGAACATAACATCTTGATGCACCCCTTCCACATGTTAGGTGTGGCTGGTGTATTCGGCGGTTCATTGTTCTCTGCAATGCACGGTTCTCTAGTAACTTCTTCCTTGGTGCGTGAAACCACCGAAACCGAATCTCTTAACTACGGTTACAAGTTCGGTCAAGAAGAAGAAACCTACAACATCGTTGCAGCCCACGGCTACTTCGGTCGTTTAATCTTCCAATACGCTTCATTCAACAACAGCCGTTCACTGCACTTCTTCCTAGCAGCTTGGCCTGTCGTCGGTATCTGGTTCACCGCTTTGGGTATCAGCACGATGGCATTCAACCTGAACGGTTTCAACTTCAACCAATCAATCATTGACTCCCAAGGTCGCGTTATCAGCACCTGGGCAGATGTAATCAACCGCGCTAACTTGGGTATGGAAGTAATGCACGAGCGTAACGCTCACAACTTCCCCCTAGATTTGGCTGCTGGTGAAATTACTCCTGTAGCGATGACTGCTCCTGCTATCAACGGTTAATTCTTCAGTATTAGCTAAATAAAAAGCGCCCTCCAGAAATGGGGGGCGCTTTTTTTGTTAGATTCAAGCTACAACTCCTGCGGATGAGGAATCAGGTAATGACGACTTCTGTGGAACATGGCTTAAATAATAACGCTTTTATCCCTCCCCTAGAAAGTGGCGATCGCTTAACCCGCCACGAATTTGAGCGTCGTTATACAGCAATGCCCAATAAAAAAGCAGAATTAATCGAAGGAGTGGTCTACGTGGCATCACCCCTGCGTTTTAGAAGTCATGGTTTACCTCATGGAAACTTAATTGTCTGGTTAGGAAATTACAAAGTTTCCACTCCAGGTGTAGAGCTAGGCGACAATACCACCGTGCGCTTGGATTTAGATAATGAACCACAACCTGATGTTTTGCTGCTGATAGATAAACCAGCCAAGGGACAGGCACAAATAAGTGAAGATGATTACGTAGAAGGCGCACCGGAATTAGTAGCCGAAGTAGCAGCCAGTAGCGCATCTATTGATTTGTACGATAAAAAACGCGCCTACCGCCGCAACGCAGTGCAGGAATATATCGTCTGGCAGACTTTAGAGAATAAACTCGATTGGTTCTGTTTGCAAAATGGTGAATATTTACCACTTGTGGCAGATGCAAATGGTGTGATTAAAAGTAAAGTATTTCCAGGTTTGTGGTTAGCTGTCACCTCACTAATTACAGGTGACATGACGACAGTTTTAGCATTACTGCAAGAAGGTTTAAATTCAAAAGAACACGCTGAGTTTGTTCAGGATTTAACTTAGCAAAACTTAAAAATAATGTCTTGAAAAATACAAATTATTAATGTAAAACGTGATACTAGGAGCCGGGAAAGTTTTTCCTTTTTTACACAGTCTCCCTAGGGAAGTTAGTTAACAGCATTTTTGGTGTGAGGTAATTCCAGAGAGTCCCGGCTATTATGGAGAAAGTATTTGGCGAAAGTCCTTGAAAACACTATAAGTCTCAATTCCTGAGAATTGGGAAAGTTTGTTGTCAGCTTATAAACAACACAGTTATGTCCACAACTTTAGGAAGAAGCGAAAGCGGCAACCTGTGGGATCGTTTTTGTCAATGGATTACTAGCACCGATAATCGGCTTTATATCGGCTGGTTCGGGGTTTTAATGATTCCTACCCTATTGACCGCTACTATCTGTTTCATTATTGCCTTTATTGCTGCACCACCCGTTGATATTGACGGCATTCGGGAGCCAGTTGCTGGTTCTTTATTATACGGCAATAACATCATCAGTGGTGCTGTTGTACCCACATCTAATGCCATTGGTTTGCACTTTTACCCCATTTGGGAAGCTGCTTCAATGGATGAATGGCTATACAACGGCGGCCCTTATCAACTCATTGTCTTGCACTTCTTGATTGGTATCTTCTGCTGGCTCGGTCGGCAATGGGAGTTAAGCTATCGTCTGGGTATGCGTCCCTGGATTTGCGTTGCTTACTCTGCTCCTGTAGCTGCTGCGACTTCTGTCTTTTTAATTTACCCAATTGGTCAAGGTAGCTTTTCTGACGGGATGCCTTTGGGCATTAGTGGCACGTTTAATTTCATGTTGGTATTCCAAGCCGAGCATAACATCCTCATGCACCCATTCCATCAACTGGGCGTAGCTGCGGTGTTCGGTGGTTCCCTGTTCTGCGCGATGCACGGTTCTTTGGTGTCTTCCTCTTTAGTCAGAGAGACAACAGAAGCTGAATCCATAAACTATGGTTACAGGTTTGGTCAAGAACAAGAAACATATAGCATCGTAGCGGCTCACGGTTACTTTGGGCGGTTAATCTGGCAATATGCCAGCTTTAACAACTCGCGTTCCTTACACTTTTTCTTAGCAGCTTGGCCTGTAGTTGGTATTTGGTTGACGGCATTGGGCATCAGTACGATGGCGTTCAACCTTAACGGGTTCAACTTTAACCAATCAATTCTTGACTCCAAAGGTCGTGTAGTTAATACATGGGCTGATGTACTGAACCGGGCAAATTTGGGTATAGAAGTAATGCACGAGCGCAATGCTCACAACTTCCCACTGGATTTGGCGGCGGGTGAATCAGTACCTGTGGCAACGATTGCACCTATAATTCACGGTTAATTGTAAGTTAAAATTCACTGCGCTCTCTGTATAGAGGGCGCTTTTTTCATGCATGAACCTATAGTTATACAAATATTTACACAGATAAAATATAAAAAAATATCTGGTGTATTTGGGTACAATTACTAAATTGTTACTCATTTATATTAGTGAATGCATTGGTATAAATAAAAATAATTATCAAAACTGTAAGCAGTGAGTAAACTAACTACTGAAGCTTATCCCAGGAGTTTACATACATTGTGTTTCCACAGACTACAAATCTCAGATTTTTAGTTTTTGTCTCAATTCAATATAAAATCTAAAACTTAAAATCCAAAATCAACATGGCAGACCTAACTCCTAATTCTAGTTTTAGTTTGACACTGCGCTTGCAGATTCCCAATCGTGTAGGGATGTTGGCGTCGGTAACACAGGCGATCGCAACTACTGGCGGTAATCTCGGTCAAATTGATTTAATCGAGCAAACCCGCAAAGAGTCCACCCGCGATCTGACTGTGGATGCTGCTAGTACTGAACACGCTGAAACCATTGTGCAAGCCGTCAAAGCCTTGCCAGACATTAAGTTACTTAGTGTTTACGATCGCACCTTTAATTTGCATCGCGGTGGCAAAATTAGCATTACCAGTAGAATTCCTTTGAAGAGTGTGTCTGATTTGGCAATGGCTTACACGCCCGGAGTCGGTAGAATTTGCACTGCGATCGCTCAAGATCCAGAAGAAGTTTACAACTTAACCATCAAACAAAACACTGTTGCTATAGTTACCGATGGTAGTGCGGTTTTGGGTTTGGGAAATCTCGGCCCAGCCGCCGCCCTACCGGTTATGGAAGGTAAAGCAATGCTATTCAAGGAATTTGCAGGGCTGGATGCTTTTCCTATTTGTCTCGCCACCCAAGACACAGAAGAAATTATTCAAGCAGTTAAGAATATCGCTCCGGTGTTTGGGGGCGTGAATTTAGAGGATATCGCTGCACCTCGCTGCTTTGAAATCGAAAAGAGATTACGCCAAGAATTAGATATTCCCGTTTTTCACGATGACCAGCATGGTACAGCAATTGTCACCTTAGCAGCGTTGTTTAATTCCCTGAAACTGGTACATAAATCCTTAGCAGAAATCAAAATTGTGATTAACGGTGCTGGGGCGGCGGGAGTGGCGATCGCTCGCTTACTCCGTAAAGCAGGGGCAGAAAAAATCTGGATGTGCGACTCTAAAGGGATTATCTCTAACAATCGCACCGATTTGACAGAAGAAAAACTTGAATTTGCTGTGAAAGGTCAGGGTACATTAGCGGGTGCAATGCAAGGGGCAGATGTATTTATTGGTGTCAGCGCACCAGGAGTTTTGACACCAGAAATGGTGCAATCGATGGCGAAAGATCCAATTGTCTTTGCAATGGCAAATCCGATTCCAGAGATTCAGCCAGAATTAATCAGTAAAGATGTTGCTGTCATCGCAACCGGTCGCAGCGATTACCCAAATCAAATCAATAACGTCCTTGCTTTTCCTGGGGTATTTCGTGGTGCTTTAGATTGTCGGGCACAAACAATTACCATCAGAATGTACCTAGAAGCCGCAAGTGCGATCGCTTCTTTAGTTAAGCCTTCAGACTTGAATCGGGAACATATTATTCCTTCAGTCTTTGATGAGCGTGTTGTCACTGCTGTTGCTGCTGCTGTGCAACGTGCTGCGCGGGAAGAAGGTATCGCGCGGAATTAATTAACTCAAATAATCACTATTATGGGATGGGCGTCTCACTTGTCCCTGAGTTTTTAGGCTGCAATCTATTTGCGCTATAAACTGATGTTAAACAGATGAGAATTGATGCATGATTGGTGATTAGATGAGTTGGAGCTACCAATTGAGGAGCAAAGTAACACATCTAAAACACCATCATGTCAACTGTTTGCAATGAAGTATCAAGTTGGGGACGAGTTTTTCCAAGAACTACCACTGATTTTAGGAGGGCCAATCCTCCAATATACTGAGCCGGAGTCTGTAACAGTATGGGTGGCGCTTAAACAATCTTGTCAGGTAGAACTTAAGGTTTATGACACAACAAATGATGGTGAAGTAATAGGAAACTGCTTATTGGAGGGAGAACGCTCTACCTTTGCTCTGGGTAAGTATCTTCATGTAGTTGCCATCACGGCTCGGTCTACAATTGGACATCGCCTAACTGGAAGTCACATCTATGCATACGACCTCCAGTTTACTGTTGCTGACCAAACCACAGAAACTCTGCAACAAGCATTATGTTCAAACTCCTCTCCTCCAGTCAGCATCAGCTACTTCGATCATCAAAAACCAACCTTTGCTCTACCGCCAAACCGTCTTCAAGATTTGCAAATTGTCCATGCTTCCTGCCGTAAACCTCATGGTCATGGGTTTGATGCATTGCCAATTCTCGATAGTATGATTCAGGCATCAGCAAATCAGCCCCAACACCGCCCTCATCAGCTGTTCCTCACCGGAGATCAAATTTATGGAGATGATGTAGCAGAACCATCTCTGTGGGTTGCCACTACTCTTGGTGATGCCCTCTTGGGTTGGGAAGAACGACTTCCGGTGAATGGAGTGTATTGCACTCCCCAGCAGCTACCCCCTGGAGAACGGGCTGATGCTGCTACAAATCAAGCTGGTTTGACGGCAGGATTACATAATAAAGCAGAGAAAGTCAACAGTCATCTTTTCAGCCTGGGTGAATATTACGCTACTTATTTACTCGCTTGGTCGCCAGTGTGCTGGCCGGCAACATTTCCCAAAGGACACCAAATAACACGCGATCGCAAAGCTATCAAGAAGTGGAACCGAGAAGTCCAGCATTTGCGCCAATTCATTTATACCCTTTGGAAAGTGCGCCGCGCCCTTGCCAATATTCCCATGTACACCATCTTTGATGACCATGACGTTACTGATGATTGGAATTTGAACCAAGCTTGGTGTTTGCGAGTCTTGGGGCATCCCTTCGGACGAAGAATAGTTCAAAATGCATTGTTAGCTTACACGGTGTTTCAAGGTTGGGGCAATACACCAGAACAATTTGCAGAAGGAAAAGCAGGTGAAAAGCTGTTGGCGGCTGCACAAGCTTGGTCAGCTTCTAAAGGGAGAGATGCAAAGGCTAATGAGGCGATCGCTCGTTATGTAGGAATGCCAGCCAACGATCCCCACACAGGTTTACCTATTTTAGTCCGAGACGGTGCAGTATTTATTCTGGATCGACATCCGGAAGCGCTGACTTGGCACTACATAGTCAGGAGCGATCGCCATGAAGTAATTGTGCTGGATACACGTACATGGCGGGGTTATCCAGCCGATCAAAAACCAATTGCTCCACCGATGCTGTTGTGTCCAAAAGCCTTTGAGCAACAACTAGTTTTACCTTTACAAGAAATAGTTGAACAAACCCAGATTCAAACAACATTTGTGGTTGCGCCTACAAATGTATTTGGATTACAAGTGATTGATTGGATTCATCATTGGCAGTTACAACAGGAGAAAGTTTTTTCAACAGATGTTGGAGATGCCTGGAACATTAATACTGAAGCACTGGCGAAATTCCTAACCACCTTGTTTGAAGAACGTCAACAAGTGATTATTCTATCTGGGGATATCCATTACAGTTCTGTTGCTCACTTGTCTTATGCACGCACTCATTCCAAATTACAGTCTGTTTTAGTGCAGTTAACCGCTAGTGCATTGAAGAATGAAGAAATTTTGACGCGGCTCATTCATACACGATTGAAACATTGGCTACTACCAGAAAAGGTACGTCATTGGATAGGTTGGATTAATCCACCCAATATGGTAGAAGTTTCAGAGAAACAATTACACCATAATCGCCAGATGCTGACTAACTCTGAGTGGCATTGTGTGCTGGAGTGGATACCTCGAAACAGTGTTCAGACTTCTCGGTATGGAGCAGATATATTATCGTTAATAGCTCCCTGGAAACGAGCCGAAAATGCTAAATGGAAATGGTTACAACCCCTAATGTTTTGGAAATTTCGTTGGGTTCAAGAGGGGCGAGAAGTAGTTGGATTTAATAATTTAGGTCTGGTTCACTTTGAGTCAGCAGATGAAAGTAGTTATTGCAAAGTTATTCAAGATTTGTACTGGTTTTCTTCTTGGTATCCAACCCAAATTGTTTACAGCCGTTTTGAGAGCCAGTTAACGCCGAATCAGTCATTGTTAAGATGACCAGCTTTGCTCTGCGAATGAAATTTTTTTTTGTATATCTGGGCACTCTAGATAAAAAATGGAAAGGTGGGCAGCATTAGAATTGAGGTATTATAAATTTGGGAGATGCGCAGAAACAAGCGGCTAATAAAGCTAATAGAAGACAACGTTTTGCTACTGAGTAGAGGACTTTTAAAATATCCTCTTAGCTCGACTTTATCCATTTTTTTCGCAACGCGATACTCCTGCGGACTCGTTGCACCAATGCTTAAGCTGAAACCTTTGTAGGGCAGTAGGTTTTACTAAATATTTTATGCAATTTTTTATACTTTTTAACCTTTGCAGCTAATAATTTAGCATAGTAAGTACTGAAGAACCAAAATTTTTTAAATCACACAAGATTAGGACTTATGCAAAAAACCTCTCTAACTCTTATTCCCCTATATCCTCTTGGTTTTATTTTCCGTGACCTCTGCGTAAGTCCTAAATATAACTAATGTATAAGTTCTGTGATCTATCTAAGGAATTTAGCTGAATCAGTGCTAATCATCCAGTATAGTTTGCATGGGTTTTACAGCAGCTACAAAACTGCTACCTTTAACCTTGTTCGACATACCGTAATTCAGCACATTACAGACGGAAAAAATGAAATATCGGGGTTCTCACATTTCTCTAGCGAAAAATTTTCGCCTTCTTTCTAGCAGTCATCTCAAATATACTTTGCGCATAGGAGCCAGACTAACGGCAATGCTTGTTATTTCTGGTGGGTCAATACTACTACAGGGTAAGGTTAATGCCGGTGCGACTTACCCAGAAAGTATCGTCCCAACTCTCACAGCGCAAGCTCCTGCAACTGCCGCAGCGATTTACGTTAATCCAGCAACTGGTGCAGATAGGGCTGGCGCTGGTGCAACCTCAGCTGCACCCTACAAAAGTATCAGTTTCGCTCTCAGTCAAGCCCAACCAGGTGCAGTGATTCAATTAGCACCTGGGAACTATAACCAAGAAAGTGGCGAAACCTTCCCGCTGTTACTGAAACCAGGGGTGACACTGCGGGGTGATGAAGCTACTAAAGGTCAGGCGATATTAATTACAGGTGGAGGTTTCTACACTAGTCGCACCTTTGCTAGACAAGACATTACCATCCTGGCCGACCAAGATACCACGATCGCTGGTGTCACTGTCACCAACCCAAATAGCCGGGGTACGGCTGTGTGGGTGGAGTCAACTAATCCCACTATCAAAAACAGTACTTTTACTAACAGTGTCAGAGAGGGTGTTTTTGTCACGGGTACAGGCAATCCTAAAATTGAAAGTAACCTCTTTGTGCAAAACAAAGGGAATGGCATTTCAATTGCTAGAGCTGCCCAAGGAGAAATTCGGAATAACTTATTTCAGGATACCGGTTTTGGTCTTGCGATCGGTGGGACTTCCACACCTCTAGTTGTAGAAAACCAAATTATCGAAAACCAAGACGGTCTTTTTATCTCAGAGTCAGCAAAGCCCGTATTGCGTAAGAATGTCATTCAGAACAATAAGCGGGATGGAGTTGTAGCCACTGTCAACGCTCTACCCGACCTTGGCACCAACGAAAATCCTGGTGGCAATCTTATTCGCAACAACACTCGTTATGATGTGAACAATGCCACTAAAACCGGTCAAATTCTCGCTGTTGGCAACGATATCGATCAGAAAAAGATTTTCGGCTCAGTAAATTTCGTTGCTGCAACTGTTGACGTACCCCCTGGAGGACCTGTTGCCTTTAAAGATGTGCCAGCAAATTACTGGGCAAAAACTTACATCGAAGCTTTAGCCTCCCAAAATATTATTGCTGGTTTTCCTGATGGCAGCTTTAAACCCAATGAACCTGTAACGCGCGCTCAATTCGCCACTATTGTCACTAAAGCTTTAACGCCAGCAGCCAAACGCCCAGCAATTAAATTTAAGGATGTAGCAAGCAATTTCTGGGCTTACGCTGCCATTCAATCTGCTTACCAGAGTCAATTTGTTTCTGGTTATCCCGATGGCACTTTTAAGCCGCAGCAGCAAATTCCCAGAGTACAAGCGTTAGTCGCTTTAGCTAATGGTTTGGGCTTAACTGCGAGTAATCAAAATATCCTTTCTTTTTACACCGATGCGGCCCAGATTCCTAATTATGCGATCGCTCCTGTTGCTGCGGCAACTGCACGGCAACTAGTAATCAACTATCCCACAGTGAAGCAACTCAATCCTAATCGTCAGGCAACTAGAGCCGAGGTTGCTGCCTTTGTTTACCAGGCACTTGTAAATGCTGGACGTGCCCAACCAATTCCTTCATCTTATTTGGTAACTGTTCAGTAAATGTCTAGTTAGCAAATTGAAAGCGCCAGACTAATAATTTGTTCGTCTGGCGCTTCCAATTAATGTGCATTTTTTTAAATTTAGGGGTTTTTAATTATAAAATTTGGGGTCTTTAAATATAGCTGACCCCATTTGAATGGGCTTGGGTTTATGGTCAGGGTGTTTATATTGGCTGACCCCGTTTCAATGATTTCTATTTTCTCAGAAATTTTTGCTTTTTAGGGTTTCCTAATAATTTTTTTACTTTTTCTTTCTTGATATTTTAATCTTCATAACAGCATTAATAAATTTGAATAATATAAAGATATATCAAAAGAAAGTAGTCAAAAATTAACTAGCTCAAATTTTTCTCTTCAGGAATTAGGATTTTTACCTGAATTCGAGCGTTGTTGCCGACGCTGTTCCCAGCGCCAGAGGAAAACCATTAAGGCAACTATTCCTATTTGGAGAGCTAAACTTGGCATTGCACTCTCAACATTGCGTCCGGCAAGCACTTGGAAGAAAAAGACGAATGCGCCGAGTGAACCAGAAGCACCGAAAGCAATGTAAAAAAATTGTCGTAAGCCGCGATAAGGAGCGGCTATTTCTGCTTTGAGGCTGGCATACTGTTCAGGGTTAAGGCGATTTTTAGGATTTTGATCTACCATTATTAAACCATGTTATACTCTTAGATTGTGTACGCCGATGTGGCTCAGTGGTAGAGCAGCTGATTCGTAATCAGCAGGCCGTGGGTTCAAATCCCATCATCGGCTTTGATGAAAGTATTCCTCAATATTAGAGTTTGACATAAATCAAGCATCTAGCAAAATGAGTGTGAAAACGATGCATACTGCGGCAACCTACGCACCAGACTTCTACATCCAGCACCGCAAATCGTTGCATTCACAACCGGTTAATCTCGGCTTCTGCACCACTCGGAGAATGGTGCATGGCTATTTCTTCAAGTATTTCAAATAAGCGATCGCAATCTCACATCAATTAATTTAGTTTTTAACTGTTATATGAGAAAACTGTGCATCAATAACCCGGACTGCTGACCTTTTTTGTTGACGCTTCAACACTCCTACCGCACCAAAAGCACTAAGGGCTAAAATCCCCAAGTTTATCGAAGGTTCAGGAACAGACTTAGCCTCAATCGCCGCCAGTGCAGCATCTGCAACTAACTTATGAGCAGCAGTCGTTGGGTGGAAATCGTCCCAGAAGAGAAACTTGTTGTTAGCTGGGTTACATATATCTAGCCTAGATAGACAAGACTCGGTTACATTCGTAAAATCTAATGCACTGGCCTGATTAAATAAAGAAAAAGTATCAATAGCGATGATGTTGAGATTTGGGTTTTGACTCAAAGCGTTCACATTTTGTGCTAAACCCAAGTTAAACTCACTAGTCGATTTACTAAGGGTTGTAGGGTTGCGATCGTCAATTGTAGCTGCTGGGATCTTTCCCAAATCTGACAAGTTAAACACCAAAATATTTTTTGCGCCGACTCCTACCAGAGTATTCAACGCCAGGGATATATTACTGATTGGCGTGGTAGAGTCTTCGGGGTTAAGAAAAAGGAAATCATTCCCACCCCCCCACAATGTATAAAGTGCATTTGGGTCAGCAGTTTGATTATTTGCTTGTAAATTTCCAGCAAAACCAAGGACTTGTTGGAGTACTCCCGGTAAACTTGGATTAGGAACGACAGCGTTACCTGAACCAGAGCTAGCACCACCAAAAGCGAAGTTTATCCCTTGGGTCGCAGGTGTGGAAGGAAGAGTAGTGTATAAAGTAGGCTTTAACCCTAGCTGATCTCCGAGATAATCCACCCAGAGCGGCCCATTGGAAAAACGTCCTTCAAAGTAAGGTGGGCTTAGAGGGAATGTTTTCCCGGTGGCATTATATATATTGCCTGTATCAGAAAGACTATCGCCAAATACATAAAGCCGATCAAAACTCACAGCCAAAGCTTTGGTTGGCAACATGAAAGAAAATAGAACAAATCCTGCTGCTACAGCCTGTTTTTTCATATTTGTTTTACCTGTGGTCTTTTTAACTTGTTTAAAAGCAATGAAAGGGCGATAGTCTAACAACTTACTCTTTTGAGATACTTCAAAATGAAGTGCGTCTATTGAGTTAATTTACGTTGTTTCACTTAACTATGCCTCAAAAATTTATGAAACACAGGTAAAAACGCTTAAAATACTTAGATTTACATTTTCTTGATGAAAAACAGGTATATTACAAAGAAATAGCAAAATTTTGTACTAAAGGGCGAAATTGCCCACTTTTATGCAGAGACTGGACTAACTGCAACTAAATCAAGTACACGTCGTAGACACAGCTTTAACTTTGCTTTAATTTCAAAGCCTCAGTAGCCGAAACACCCTCACCCTGACTACCGAAATACCACAAAGCCGTAGCAGCCTCAGCACGAGTTACTGGTTTTTTGGGTTGAAACAGAGTCGTATAACCAAACACCCGCCGAATATTCGATTGTTCGCCATTTTGGTAATCAGCCAACACTGCTTTTAAAGCCTTGGGGTCAATTCGCGCTGCGTCTTGGAAACCCCAGGTTTGTTTGACCGCATCTAAGTTAGCAGAGGGTAAAGCTTGGCGAGTATCTAGGGGTAATTTCCACAGCAGCAACTGTTCTCGCGTTAGAGGTGCATCAGGACGAAATAAAACTACTGTAGAATCTCCAGACAAAGGACTGGGAATTAACCCAGCTTCAGCTAATCCCTGAATTGCTGGGAAATCAGGGTCTTTTGCTGACACATCACTAAAAGCTGGTTGAGTACTTTCTGATGCCAAACGAATCTGTTTAGCTGGATTGTTGGTATATACAGCATTGTTAGCAGCAATTAGCCAACGGGCATATTCCCGATGTGTAACGATTTTACTCGGTTCAAACTGATTAGTTGTGGTAGTAGAGTTGCTCTTAGTTGTCTTTGCTTCTATAGATAAAACACCTAATGCAGCCAAGTCTTGGATATGTTGCCGCCATTCTTGTGGTGCCTTATTCAGATCGTTAAATACCTGAGATTTAGGAGTGGCTGTAGGAATTGTTTGGTTATTAGCTGTGCTTGGTGGCTGTGCTGCCAAGTTTGTGGGTGGTATTGGGCCAATGAACTGTGAATTTCCCGGTTGAGGAACGGCGTTAGCAGTTTCGTTAGGATTTGTAGTTGAAGTAGGTTGTGCTGTTGCAGTACTATTTGGTACGTAATCAATCAGTAATTCAGTGGCTGTTTGGGGTTGATTAGGTGTGGCGCTAGTAACTGATTTGGGCTGAATGGAAACCTTCAATAACAAATCGTTGCGACGTGCCTCAAAAGCGCCTCCTGTATCATCATCTGTCGGCTGTTGTAAAATCTGCCAGTTATTTGTTTGAAACTGGCTGCGATAAAAACTAGCAATAAAATTACTGGGGTCAGAACTTAACCAACGAGTTGAGATTTTGTTTTCTGAGCCGCTAGCAGGTGTAACTTCCTGTAGTTTGACATTGGAATATAGTGGGATATCTTTAGGAAAATCAGCTGGTAACTGAACTGCTGATTCATTTTGCTGTGCTTGCGGTTGATTACCTTGAGATTCTCCAAAGACAACTTGATCGCTTTGCAGTTTCGGATCTGCCGCCAAAGATTCCTCAAGGTTTTTGGCGACAGGACTATTAGCACAAGCTGTTAACGAAGTGAGTATAACAGCCCAAATTAGAAATACAGCTGGACGTTTACAGGGAAGCACAGGAAATCACAAATTGAGTTTCAATTCCTACCCTAGCGCAGACTGTCCATTAAATGGGAATGAGGCATGGGACATGGGACATGGTTATTCTTCTTTATTCCCCTGCTCTCCTCTGACTATCCATATCACTAAAAGACACTACCGACTTACTACGTCTTCTTCCTAAATGTCTATTTTGGTGGTGATATCTTCAAAAATGAGTAAACGGTAGCAAAAGCTACCGTATTGTCTTCGTTTTACAGCCATTAGGTTTTGATAATTCCTATGCTTATTTATAGAGTTCCCTAAAATTCTGGAAAACTAACATTTTTGGAAAAAAACATAAATCAACCTGAAATCCTTGCTAGATAAGAGTTTTATAATTTGAGAGTTCGTAGTCAGGACTTTAGTATTTAGATGAAGACTAGAGCCACCGACTACAAACCGATCGATACTAGATTGTGAACCAATCTTTTAGAGAGTTATCTAAACATCCAAGTTGTAGAGCAGATAACTGATTGATAACTGGTCAAAAAACAGTTTAGCTAGCAAAAGCTGGAATCTACTTCCAGATACACAAGTTGTAATGCGATGCCTACGCCAAGCAACTGGAAGTGATAGACTAGGAATAAAGCCCTCCTTAGCCTCACCCAAAGAGGGGAATAGATCGAGTTAACTAATACTGGCTGACAATCGATTCTGGAAATTATTTGTCTGACGATGGTAAGGTGAGTAAGGCAAGCTCTGGAAAATGCCAGTGTTAAACAATTCCAGGAAATTAGCGTAAGTTCGTTATTCTTGGCGACTGGGGTAAATAGGTAGAGCAGTCAAGAGTCGCAGCAGTTTCCCTAGTATTTCTAAATTGATTTTCTAGAGAAAGCGCTACTTGTGCTGTAGTCAAGAGTTTCTTGACAACCTCGAAAGCAGTGAGTGCTTCTTCTAAAAGTGCGCGATCGCCTCTATGTTATCCAAAACTTTCCCTCAATCAACCCATCCCCTGTTATTCTAGGATAGGGCTGTGGTTCTTTTAGGAAAGCTGGAAGGTGCGCTTCGCAAGTTATAGAAGTAGTACATAGTTAGCTATGACTGTTTTTACCAATCCTAGTTAATGATTGGCTTGAGGCAAAAAAGACACTTCATCAAATGCACTGGCGGTTGAAAAAACCTCTACAAACTTGGTCTGAACAGTTAACAGCTTCCTGATAGATTAGATACAATTAGCATCTGTGTTTTCTTGGGCGATCGCTTGCTGAAAGCGAGTACTCAAATTGACATAGTGCTGCACTAGCCGATTTGACATAGCATTAAACCTTTCACCTGCTGGCTCTGGCGAAAATTTTTGATTTAGGGCAAATTAAGACTTATATTCAAGGGGCCTGGTGTTTCTTGGAGATAAAGTTAACCAAAAGGGAGCAAAAGGCTGAATAAGATATGTTTGATGTCAAAAACGCAGATCGGATAGGAGTATGAAAATCTAAAATAGATATTAAGAAGAAAAAACAACGACCATCGACAACCGTCAGTTCTTTTTACTTTCTGTAAAGCGTCACCGGGTTGTTACCAGTGCTGAAACACGATTACATGCAAGTTTCCCAGGATCAGCCTATTTATTCTGAAGCTCCACTCCAGCTGTTACTGTTTGTCGATGGACGCCCCAAGTCCCGCCAACAGGTGCAGCGAATACGTGCTTACTTAAAAGAGTTGCAGGCTGAGTATAGTTTTGAACTTCAAACTATTGATGTTGGTCAACAACCTTACTTAGCAGAACACTTTAAATTAGTAGCAACGCCAGCTTTAATCAAAATTCACCCGGAACCACGACAGGTTTTAGCTGGGAGTAATATCATAGCGCAATTGAAAAACTGGTGGCCTCGCTGGCAAGCCGCTGTAGACGCCTATTTGAAATTACAGGAAGACTTACAAGAACAGATAGACGATACTGCTAGGGTGACATCACCTAAATCCACTATCCGTTCAGTTGCTGTTTCTGCCGAACTGATCCGACTCTCAGACGAAATTTTTCGCTTAAAACAGGAAAAAGATAACCTCCAAGAGCAGCTACAGTTTAAAGATCGGGTGATTTCGATGTTGGCACACGATCTCCGCAATCCCCTAACTGCCGCCGCGATCGCCATCGAAACTCTCCAATCTAACTACAATTTAGATACAGGCCAATTTCAACGCCTCAAACCATCCTTGACAGCGCATCTATTAAAACAAGCCCGTAATCAAACTAAGATCATCGACCGGATGATTGCCGACCTTTTGCAGGTAGGTCGTGGTAAAGATACGGAGTTTCCTATTTTACCACAAAAAGTACAGCTAGGTAAATTGTGCTTAGATGTACTAGAAGAATTGTGCGATCGCTACACCTCCAAATCCCAAGAGGTTGAAACAGATATTCCTAACGACTTACCTTATGTATATGCTGACCCAGAACGCATCCGGCAAGTACTAATAAATCTGTTGGATAATGCCATCAAATACACCCCAGCAGGTGGCAAGATTAGCATCGCCGGATTGCACCGCACTACCCAAAAAGTTCAGTTTAGTATTGGCGATACTGGGCCTGGTATTCCTGTAGAGAATCGCGATCGCATCTTTGAAAACCACTTCCGCCTGCAACGAGATGAAAGTACAGAAGGTTACGGCATTGGTCTTTGTCTATGCCAACGCATCGTTCTGGCACACTATGGTCAAATTTGGGTGGATTCTGCCCCCAATAACGGAGCATGGTTTCACTTCACACTCCCAGTTTATCCTTCTTAGGTATTGGGTATTGACAAATGACTAATGACAATTAAGAACTTGATACAAAGCGATCGCGTCCCCCGGCCTTTGCTTGGTAGAGTGCTTTATCTGCCAGCACGATCAACTCTGAAGGTGAAGATTCCCAAGTCGGGACAACAGTTGCCACACCCATACTGAGAGTGACGTGCTGACTCACCGCAGAACCGTCATGAACAATTTGCAAATCTTTGATTCCTGCTTGGATTGCGGCAGCAACATGAAGTGCGCCAGATGTAGGAGTGTATGGCATAATCACAGCAAATTCTTCGCCACCATAACGCGCTACTAAATCCTGATGTTTTTGTGCCTTAAGGCTTAAGACAGCACCCACCTTTTGTAAACATACATCCCCTGCGGGATGGCCATATTTATCATTATAAAATTTAAAAAAGTCGATATCACACAAAATCATTGACAAGGGAAATCCCTCTTGTGCGAGATTAATCCATTGCGTATTGAGATAATCGTCAAAGCGGCGACGATTAGCCAATTCAGTTAAACCATCTACATTGGCAAGGTGATGCAAAGCTTCGTTTGCCGCCTCTAACTGTTTGTATACTTGTGCTTGCTGTAGCAGTCGGCGCAACCGCTGGCGTAATACAGGCCAGTGAATTGGCTTGGTAACATAATCAGTTGCTCCTGCTTCAAAAGCACGGTTTACAGATTCCTCATCGTCCAAGCATGTGATCATCAGGATGGGAGTACGCTCCCATATCTTGGAGATGACTGTATTGTTAAGAGTCGAGTCAGTATCAAAGGTGGCAAGGGCTGAGATTAAATTATTCCTGGCAATCTGGAGCAAGTGCTTACAGCAAGTAAAGCCATCCATCACAGGCATTACAGCATCTAGCAAAACTATATCCGGCTTGATAGTCTCGTAAGCATCTAAACATTGCTTACCATCATTAACCTCGACCACTCGATAACCTTCTTGTTCCATTGCTTTACGCAACAATACCCGGATGGTCTTGTCATCATCAGCCACTAGAATCAATGGTGGTTGCTTAGAAACAGTAAATGGGCTTATGCCTGACATGAGTTGCCTTCCACTTGCAGGACTATCCTGAAAAAGGCTGTGCAACTCAATCGCATAGGGGCGATCGCTATTTTCATCAATGCCAGGATTTGCGGCAAAGGTGTGTCTGGCTTGACAATCAACTGTTTTTTGACAATGGACTGCCTAATATTGTTGGGCCAAGCAAGCGGTAGATAAATAAGTTGCATAGACTATCTGTAATTGGAACACGAAGGCAATTGCTACCTTTTTGTTCAGCAATGGTTATGGGAGGAAATGTTACTTTTATATTTCCCTATTGTTAAAGTCAAATTACGATTTTTTTGAGAATTACAAATACACGCCTTAATTCTTTAGTTGTGTAGTTAGTTTAGACACCTAGCGATCCAGAACAAGGCAATTGCCAAAGTACCCTCAGAAGATAGTTAATACTAAATACTAATATCACCTGAATGAAATTTATTTAGTCTATCCAACAAGGCTTGCTAAGGTTTAGTATAATTACATAAGATTGAGATAAAACTTAGTGCAAAACTTTATTTTCAAGTGACTTCATAACCATTCCCTTCTAGCCATAAACCGCCCAGAACTCACCTTGGCTATACAAACAAGCAAAAGCTCTTACAAAAACCATCCAAACCTATTGACATTCGCTAAATCTTTAAAATGCCAGATTCATTAATGTACCAGCAGGATAATTTTGTTGTTCTAGAAACTAATCAACCAGAACAATTTATGACACCATCAGAGCTATTAGAAAAGCTCAAAATAACTCTTCAACAACTCATAATTAAAGATTTACCGCCTGACTTGCAAAAGTTTGATACTGTGGAAACTCAAGCCCAATATTTAATTGACACTAGCTGCGAATTAGATATTGGCCCTGGGAAATATTTACAGTGGTACGCAGTTCGTTTAGAAAAGTAAATTTTTGGTAAGTGCTTGAGAGAATCCTAAATAAATCTTAAGCAAAAATTGGTGCCCATCTCCCCGACTTCTTCAAGAAGTTGGGGAGTTAAATCGTGGTTAAGGGAATTCCCAAAAGAATAATTACTAATTCATAATTCATAGTTAAACACACTGTACGCTAGACTACACACTCAATTTAGTGGTCAACAAGAGAATGGAGAGTACAGGAGCCACCACTAATTGTAATTATGAATTATTAATTATGTTGACTGTTGCAAAAATATGGGTAACAACAAGTCATAAAAGAATGAAGTTTGGGGAACGATAGTTTTTGCTTTTGACTACTGACTACTGACTAGTGATTCTTTTTGAGTATTGATTAGCGCTAGCTCAATTGTATTTTCAGATGGCTGCGTTATTTGAATTTCCAATCCAGGACCAAAATAATTGGTCATTTTTTCATGCTTTTTTTGCCACACATCAATTGGTATTAGCGGTGAATCAAATTCTAAAATTAGGGCATAGCTTCCATTAACTTCTGTTTCTCGTAACCCTGTGACTGTTGGACGTTCCTGGTCATTGGGACTCAAACCCAGAAAAGAAAGTGTTGTATCTAAATGAGCATCTTGACCGTAGCAATATCGGGTGATGTCTTTGCGAATTTTATTTTGAGTCTCAGTTGCTTGCTGCTGGCGCAGTATCAATGCTGATGGTGACGTAGTTTGGGTAAATGGTACTGGCTTAAGTTCATTAGCTTTTAGTGCCAGTCCTCCCAATAATAGAGGAATCCCGTAAAAAAATCCGACAAGATTGAGTGTGGCATTGTTATCAGCATAGGCAACAAAGCCAATGATGGTTAATATGCCACCGATAGTTAGACCGAGTGTTCCCAAAGAGATTTGGCGTAGCATGAGCGTAAATTAGTATAAAGTCTGAATACCTTAGTTTTATTATCATCGGCTATGAGTAACAAATTAGGGAAGAACATCGTCCCCAGGCGCTAGTATTCAACTAACCCTAAATTGCTATATAGGACTCCGATTTGATTTTTGAAAAAATACTGAGACTGAAAAGCCTGTTTTATCAGGGTTTGATCTGAAATCTTGTTCAGGAATCAGATAGGAGTCCTATATTATTAAGGCGGTTATAAACCGCACGCTAGTTGCACACCAAGAACTCACAAGTCAGGCATTGCCACCCAAAGCACTGGCTTCGTTTAAACGAAACTTTACCCACCTTTGTCTTTGTGGTTTTCAAACACTCAATTATTTCCTTAGTCCACACTCGCGCAGTATACCGTAGGCAAGGCAAGTGAGACTAAGTTCACTACTAAGGGCGTATAGTGTTCCAGAATATTAGATTTTGAGTTAACTTTAAATTTAAAGCTAGTTAAAAATAGGAAAAAAATAATGGATCTACAGACTATAAAAGAACGAATTGTTGCAGTTCAAAGTAAACGCGATTACCTATTAAGCTTACTGGAGCAACCAAACCTGGGAACTTTGAGAATTGACGTAAATCAGGCTTTGGAAGAACTGGATGAACTAATTGATGAATTTACACGCACCATTCCGGTAGAGTAGAAGTTATCAAAAATTACGTCGGTTTAACCTCAACTTCAGGCTAGACCGACATTATTCAGTAGTATCATGTCTTCAAATCCCCAGAATTGAACTAAGCCTGAATTGGCGAAGCAATAAATCACTGTATCATTTATCCTGCCACTGAACCATCTCCTGCACGCTGACCTAACTGCCTAACTAAGGCAATAAGTTCGCTTGTAGGTACATCTTTCTTGCAAACGTCATCAAAGCTAGACATTGCCTTTGTCCCATGAAAATTTACATCTTCTACTGAGGAGTAAGCAAGTATCTGAGTGTTCGGAGATATAGCTTTAATGTGACTAGACGCACTCCACCCATCCATGACTGGCATCTGTAAATCTAGAACAATTACGTCAGGATGGCAACGCTTAACCATTTCTATAGCTTCTTCACCATTACTGGCCAAACCTACTACTTGAATATTTTCCTGGCAAGAAAAAACCAATTGTAAGGTTAAGCGAGTCAGTTCGTGGTCATCAACTACTAAAACACGCAAGGTAGAAAGCTCGCAGGATAACATTAACATTGAGGGGAAAGACAAATTTATTCAGAATAACCTTTCCAGTTTATGAGAACAAGTGCCAGCACTAACTCTATCCTATGGTTGAATAACTTGTGTGAACCTATGATAAACAACTGAGACAACTGCTCAAAAAAATCAATAAAAAAAGACTAAGTTGAGCTAATTGTCAAGGTATAAGTAACTTATTTTGAATCAATCAGGTTGGAACTACACCAGTTGAGCGTAATGCCATATTCATGAGAATTTTTTGTGAGTTAGCTTCTGGAGAATCCTCATAAGGACGCCGTTGAATGTAAGTACCATCAGCTTGTAATTCCCAAGCTTGGCGATTATCTGCAAGCATGATTCCCATAATTTCTTGCAAATCTTTCGCAATATCTGGGTCTTTTACTGGGGTAATTACTTCGACTCGGCGATCCAGGTTGCGGCGCATCCAGTCAGCACTGCCGATATATATCTCCTCCTGTGTATTGTTATGAAAATAATAAATCCGAGAGTGTTCTAAAAAGCGACCGACAATGCTGATGATGCGAATGTTTTCACTAATATCTTTGATTCCTGGGCGTAAACAACAAACGCCCCTGATAATTAAGTCGATTTGCACTCCGGCGCGGGAGGCTTCATATAAAGTAGCGATAATTTGCGGATCGACTAGAGAATTCATTTTGGCAACAATCCGTCCAGAAAATCCATTTTGAACATTTTCGATTTCGCGGTGAATTAGTGCCAAAAACCGATCGCGCATATTCACAGGGGCAACCATCACCTCTCGATAAGATTTTTGCAGGGAATATCCTGTTAAGAAATTAAATAAATCTGTGATGTCAGCACCCAATTCTTCACGGCAACTAAACAATCCCAAATCTGTATACAGTCGTGCTGTTTTAGGGTTATAGTTACCAGTCCCAATATGCACGTAGCGACGTATCCGGTCTTTTTCGCGCCGTACCACCATGACGGTTTTACTATGGGTTTTTAGCCCGACTAAACCATAGACAACATGCACTCCAACTCTTTCTAGTCGTTTTGCCCAGTAAATATTATTCTCCTCATCAAATCGCGCCTTTAATTCCACCAGCACAGATACTTGCTTGCCATTTTCGGCAGCGGCAATTAAGGCGTTGACGATGGGCGAGTCACCAGAAGTCCGGTAGAGGGTCATCTTGATGGCTAACACATTCGGATCGTAGGCAGCATGGGTAATAAAGCGCACCACTGTAGCCGAAAAGGATTGATAGGGATGGTGTACTAGTAAATCCTTTTCCCGAATTACAGCAAAAAAGTCTTTTCCTTCGTCCGTATCCAGCGCATCTGGGTCTAAACTCGGTTCTCTCAACCTTTGCAGGCGTAAGGGTACAACAGATTGGCGTGGTGGATCTTTGAGTTCCGGCAATGGCAAGGACATAAAGTACATTAAATCCCGCAGTCCCAAAAGACCATCTACTTCGTAAACATCACTTTCTGTTAATTCCAAATCTTGCAGTAATCGCGATCGCACTATTTCTGGAGTCTGGGATTGAATTTCTAGCCGGACTGGACTTCCACCCAGCCGCCGTTTTCGCAATTCCTGTTCGATCGCTAACAACAAATCATCTGCTTCATCTTCTTCTAAGACCAAATCGGCATCACGGGTAATGCGGAACGGATGATATTCTTGAATGTTCATCCCTGGAAATAGTGATTCCAAGTTATGAGCGATCGCCTGTTCTAAGGGTACTCCAGTCCAATGGGCAGGTTTTTCACTGTTTTGATCTCCCAACTCAGGCGGTATCGGTAAAAATCGTGGTAGAACGCTAGGGACTTTGATTCTGGCAAAAAATTCTTCTTCGGTGTCTGGGTTCTTGACCACAACAGCCAGATTTAAACTGAGATTAGAAATAAACGGAAAGGGATGACTAGGATCGACAGCCAGGGGAGTCAAAACTGGAAAGATTTGTTCCTCAAAATAGCTGTTGAGATGAGTCCGCTGCTTTTGATTTAAATCTATGTAATTCAGAATATGAATGCCATGATTTACTAATAAAGGACGAAGTACTTCCTCAAAATGTTGGTGCTGTTTGTTGACATGGGGAGTAAGGGTAGACCTAATATCGTCTAGCTGTTGTTGTGGTGTGCGACCATCGGGAGTTAACAGGCTAACTTTTGCCTCTACTTGTTGCTTTAAGCCAGCAACGCGCACCATAAAAAACTCATCTAAATTAGAGTTAAATATTCCCAAAAACTTAAGACGTTCCAGAAGTGGGGTGCGATCGTCACAGGCTTCATGTAATACCCTGGCATTAAATTCTAACCAGCTTAACTCTCGGTTAAGATAATATTGTGGATCGCTGAGATTGATGGGGGTAGCGCTTTTCTTAGATTTTGCCATAATGACCTAATGCCAGCCAGATGTAGCCCATTGAACTGGGGGACAATAAATATAGTAGGTTAAATGGTGCTTGAGGGTAACGCTAAGGTAATTTTTTGCTGTGCTTACGATCTACCTCGCTACTAGGAAAGGACAGACATCATAACTTTCAAAAATCTATTTGTATTTAAATAACTTTAGTCAAAGACTCAAAAATTAACTTGTGCAGGCAGGAAAGCCAACATTTCTAAGAAATTTTTGGGTGCTTTGCGCGTAGGCATAGCCCGTCGTAGACATCGCCTTGGGTATCTTCCAGATAATCACCCTAACCACTCTATAACTAGATTTTATAGCCGTTTTCAATTTTGTGGAATATGGTATTGGCATATAGTTATGTGCCCTTTCAAAATATTGCATTTATACAATAAGTGCGATCGGTCTGGGGATTCAAATTGTTGTCCACAGCATATTAACCATAAAGATGCACTTAAGATTTAGCAAAGATATCACATAGCCATATCTGACAAGTTTTAACGATTATTAAGCAGTGTTTACAGAGGATTGGAGTGGTGGTAACAGTCTAAAGTCTTACCTCCAGTACTTTCTGAATTTGGTTTTCCCCAAATCAAAAATCTGGTACTCATTGCCACCACTTTAATACAGACACTGAGTAGGCACAAGCATTACTACAATTCTATTTTTGTGAGCTTTTTGAAGCTTTTATTCAGATCCGCACCAACAATACCATCTATTAGTTTTTTTAATTTATGACCTCTGGGATTTTGATAAATTCCAGTATTATTGCTGAGATATTTCTGGCAGACAATGGTTATATTGAGAACGTAAAGAGAAACAACACGGGGAGTTTGTTAATCATGAAAATTTCTGCAATTCTCAAAGGCAGCGTTTGTGTATTAGGTTTGGTTGGTGTTGGTAATTTCTTTGCAGCACCTGCAAATGCAGGAGATGCGGCTGCTCGTGGTGCGGTTACAATTGTTAGACCATCAGGTGCTTCTGTCAGCGTCAGTGCTGAGTTAACTGCACCTACTTCTGCATACTTCACCGGACCAGCGTTAGTTGTTACACCTACATATAGCGGTACCATAGGTGCCAATGACGAAAGCGTAGTTACTTTAACAATAGATCCAGGTGCAGTTGTAAACCTGGTATCACCACCCAGTTCTACAATCGAAGCAGCTATTGCAGCCAAGATTGATGCCGGTACTGCTACATCAGTTGAAGACCTAGCAGCCCTTATCAGAGCAGCTAGTGTTAATGACGGTCTAGAATAGATTGATTGTTAACTGACAGAAAATCACTATAGTGTTAAAAGCTATTGGCTTTTAGTCTATATGCTTTCACTTCTTGAATTGATTTTCAACCTCTGTTTGGGTATTGTTTGAGAAAATTTTGCCATCAGTTGAGACGAAACGTCTACAACTATCCCCATGCTGGGCATTTGCATCAAAGAATTTGGTAATACGCGAATCAATTCTTTGACAGACTCTCCTTTACTTGTATCCATAGTTTTGACAGGGGATAAAGTAGAGATTGACTGAGATGTAAAAGATTGAAGAAAAAAATACAGCCCCTTGAATGTAGTTGAGGGGCGGTATTTCCAAACTTATCTACTATATTACCATATAAACCCGGTTTCTTGAAGAAATCGGGCTTTTGATGTTGTTTAAATAGATACTTTACGAAATCTTTTAAATTAGCCAATAGGTAAAATACAAAAGGCAAAAGACAGAAGCTAGAAGGCAATAGATGCAAGACAATCACACAATAATTTATCTTGCTATTTGCCTATTGAACTTTGCCTTTATTTACTAAGTGTCAATTCTTATACCAAATTTTAGTAGTCTAGCAATCAAATTTTCTGAAAAGTTACCGCTATATTGCTCATGCCAATCAAAAAAAGCATGAGAAATAAATTATGTATAGCGTGTTTCGTCAATTGCCTGGAACTATTAAAAGAACCATTTGCTTGCTGGGTTTTATCAGTGTAGGCAATTTTATTGCAGTGCCAGTATATGCACAAGAAGCTGTGGCACGTGGGGCTATTTCTATAGTTTCGCCTTCCGGCGCTTATCAAAGTGTTAGTGGTGAACTCTCTTTACCTGTTAGTAATAATTTTTTAAATCCCGGCACAAATACGACTCTCACAATAATGCCTACTCTGACAAATATTGGAGCAACTAATCAAACAATAACTTCTTTATCTCTGATAGTAGGCACAGCCAGTGAAATAATCACAAATAATAACAATTCGTTTTTGAACCAAACTTTAGAAACACTCAATAATCAAACATTAATTCCCGATACAGCCTCTTTAATTCAGACAATCAACAGTACTAATGGCTTAGGGGCTTTAGAATAGTTGCAAAAACTATATTAAATTTATTGCTGCATCTACGATATTTGATAATTCTTAGGCAAGAGGTAAAGGGCAAAAGGCAATAGGAAAAAGCCAAGATATAAAGGGAAAGAAGCCTCTTTGGATTATACTGATTGTTTTTACATATTGAATTTATATTATTTAATCAAATAATCCAGGGTAAATCTTTCTAATTTTAGCTTCCCTATTTACTTTTGTATTTAAAATCGATAACCACCTTGAATTTGCATATCAAGCCCGTTCTCCCCCGTACCAATTTTAGATTGTATAAAAATATTATTATCTGTAAAATTATATCTAAAAATAGCTCCGTAGTTTAGACCAGATAATCGGGTATTTAAACCCACATTTTTAGTAAAATAATTTTTAATATAAGCACCAACAGAGAAATTTATACCAACTTTTTGTAAACCTTCTAACTCATAGAAAAGGCTTTTACCTAACTCTAAGTTAGTATTAATATTTAAACCTGTGCTAGTGCTAACTTCACCACTAAACAGTGTTAAAAACTCACCATTGCTATTATCTTGAATAAAAGCTATTGCAGGCGCTAAAGAAAAACTTAGATGTTTTTCTTGATGATTAAAATAATAGCTGAGTACAGTGGAAAAAGGATTATTGTTATTTGATGCACTATTCCAGTCAATTTTTAATGATGGTATGTGAGTGTTGACAGCTACAGGTTTTTTATTTGAGTTTAACTGGACATGAGTTTTAATATAGTTAGCCAGAATACTGGCATATATACCTACAGATGGTTCTGCTAACCCTAAATTATTATTAGAAACTCCAGGCGCTGAGTTGGCATTTATATTAAACCAAGTTCCTAAGCTAGCGCTATAGTTTAAATCCCCAGCAGAACCCGCAGCTAATAATTCAACTGAAGGTAAAGAGAGATAACCATCAAAGCTTTTAAAACTCACACCTATGCGATCGACTCTGGTGAGTTCAAAATAATCGAATGCTAAATCAAATGTGCGGACTGGAATTGGTACTATAGTGTTATCTTCAGAATTAAATCGTTGTACAAATTGTCGTCCTTGGGAGTTAGTCAAAATAACTTCAGCACCGCTAGATTCGTTAATAGGATTAATGTCAGTATTAGTCAAAGGCATCTGATTTCCTATGAAAGTCAGAGGGCCAAATCTTTCATTAGAAAGTCTGAGGGTTGAAAAGAATGTATCCCCTGGATCTAAAAGTTCAACATCTCTTTGTAAAAATTGGACTGTGCGTTTATGATTTCCTGTTCTCAGTTCCAAAATACTAGAATTATTGGGAGTGATTTTACTCTGAAGTGTCATACTTCCAGACACTTGTTCTAGATCGCTGGTTGCATTAGAATAAGCTAAAGTACGATTTAGTCTGTTGTTAATTTGTCTTCTTTGATTTGGTGTAGACTTTGTATTTAATTCAACAAAACCTTCTCCGTTTTTAAAGCTTTCTCGTGCTTCTGCTAAACTTTCATTAATATTATCTATTTTAATGAATTCAAAGATTCCGCCTAATGCCAATCCTAAAGTAGAGTTAGCTGTTTGGATGCTATCAATACTAAAGTCACTTAAATTAGCTGTAATAGACAATCCTGGGCTAGAAAAAATATTAGAATAACTAGCACTAATTTTTTCTTTATCATATTGAACAATAGTACGGTTATGAGGATAGTTAACATATAATCTGTGCCAATTAGAAGTTGTTTGTGTCTCAGATAAAGTTTTAAATATGGGATCTCTTTTGCCGAAAGATACCCAAGATAAAGAATTTAAATAAGACAAGTCTCTCTCAAGTGGCGTCAAGTAAGGATTAACTGCTATATTTAATAAATCAAAATTATCAAATTCACCTATCTGGGCAATCTTAACACCGGGTAATGAAGAGACAGGAGCAGTAAAACCAAAACCTTCACCCGTCAAGATATTTCCCCATAAAATACCAGTCGCTTCTAGAACACGATCGGGAATAATTTCGCCTAGTTTAAGTTGAACGCTTCCGCCATTTAGTAAAGGCTTTAAATTAGTGGTAGGAAAAGCTTGTAAAATTTTAA
>JADEXV010000435.1 GCA_015206945.1 Nostocales cyanobacterium LEGE 12452
CCCCTACTCCCCTACTTCCCCAATTCAACTCTTAGGTAAATAAATGTTGATCGTGATTCCCGTACCTTTAAGGTTTCCTGATGAGAGTGTGTGATACAAGACCATAGCCCGGTTTGGTTGGTCAAAAAGATACCCACGACGTGTAGGTTTGATCTTCCCTTCCTTGACTAAGGAAACGAAGGCTTGTAGATATCTACGTATACCTTGACGATTCTCTTTAGTACTATTCGTATGACGCTCAATCAGCATCATAAAGAAGTCCAAGCTACGATTTTCCTGTCCTTGAATCAGACCACCTTCATCTAGGAAAGAACTTGCTATGAGCCTGCTATTAACTTGTTTGACCTTAAATAAAGTAAAGTAACGTCCTTCTTTTTTAGGATCGTTGGCATAACAGACCCAGGAACCCTCTTTATTTTGTGTAAAACCCTGTTCAGCAAGGTAAGAAAGCAAAGAATTACTTGTCTTAGTTTGTGGTGGAGGTAATAAATCTTCAATGGGATCTAAAGAGCAAATCCTCTGTGTTGTTTTTCGTGGATAAACAGCAGGAACCGGAGTCTGCTGGGTATTGAGACGAAAGGGCTGTGTTGTTTTCCGTGGATAAACAGCAGGAGTCTGCTGGGTATTAACGCGAAAGGGCTTGTCATCAGACATTGCCATGCTAGACATTGCAGCCAACGCAGAGACTTGGAGAACGATCGCTCCAAATAAACGAACTATGATATTCATGTTTTCCTGTTACTCTTACTGACTTTGTGAATAATCGAATTTTTACTAGATCGAGATTGATCTAGCAGTCCTAAATTATTTGTTAAATTTAAGTGTTTGCCTGATTTGATCGAGGGTAGCTTAAGTTTTCACTAATCAAATTAGGACTTTTATATATAGGTAATTAAGCGCAAACAGAATCAATATAAAACACACAATGTCAACGTCTTATTGACAAGATAAACTGGGCTTTTTGATATTTTTACATATACAAAAAACTATTGACATTGTGTCAAAACTTTTCTATTTACTCTTGTCTAATTTTTTGCCATTCTAAGAGGGTTTTATGCCTTTCTCGCTGGCTATGATGATTCCTAAAAAAGAGCTTTAGTTAGCTCTTTAGTACCTTATATAAGCAGAGTTTAAAAAGCTCTGTGCTTTGCACGTTAGGGCTTTTGTTGATTTCCTGGGTAGGTTGAATAATTTTTTGTTTTTTAGAGGTAGCGCACCTAACTAGCTCTTTCAGCATGGTTACAAATTGATGTATAAATAATATCTCCCTGACAGTAAGATAATATTACCATGACCTTGATACATGCAACAGTATTGTGGACAGTTGTCAAAGTTGTACACTGGAAATCGTAACTACCTCTCGATCAAACTTCATGGTAAATAGGTGAGAGGTAAGCTTAATCTATTCACACATCACTAATATTTAAGAACTTAATACTATTGTTAGTAAACCAATACTACCATGTCTTAAATATAACTTAATTTTAAGCAAAATACGTATAAATAATAGATGGCGATCGCTAACCCAAATTTTTAATTACCCTGTTAGGCCATGTCTATGATGGGCTACGCCTATGCACCAAACAAAGTTAAGTTAGATTACAGGTATCAAATTTGCGATTTAGCACGCTATTAGCTGTTGTTGCCACAGATATTATAAGCCTGTAAGGCAGAGATTTAAGACTCTTCTAATACCAATTCAAAAAACGTTTGCGACATATAGGGCATCCAAAATAAAATCATAGCCTCAACATTATTCAGGTTGATAATGTTGAGGCTATTAGCATAACAAGCGGCAAATTCTGTCAATAATTGTTGATAAACAGAACTTACACATTGACAGATAAGACAAAAAGTGCGTAAGTTCCAAATTAGTTAATTCAATTTCATTTATTACAAAGCACTGCGGCTAGTTAACGCGTTCCACAAGAAGACTGCAACAATTGCACCCAGAACTGCCACTGCAATACCGGGAATACTCAAAGAGGGAGCCGCAAGAGCAAAGCTTTTTGTACTGAAGAATACACCCAAACTACCACCAATAAAAGCACCAACGATTCCTAATAAAATTGTTGCTAAAATTCCGCCGCCTTGATGACCAGGGTAGATAGCCTTTGCGTAGGCGTCAGCCCGCCATAGGCATCGCACCAGCAATTAGACCTAAAACAATCCAAGCAAGAATATTCATTGTTTTTATTTGATAAACGTTTTTTAGTGACAAATACACAATAGCAATCCAAATATTGACATTCAATCTACCAACAGAAGCAATGCTCGATAACCTTGAGGATGAACGCTATTACTTCTCATGATGAACTCTCTTAATTGATATGGATAATAAAAAAAGCTCCTAGTAAGTCTGAAACCAGGAGCTAATAAATTCATTGCTTGATAATTGCAGTATATGCATTTTTAATGATTGTTCTCATCTACTTGAAGAATTAAGCTCAGGTTTGAAAGCAGATACTCTAGTAAGTTCACATTTAAGTTGACTCAACTTGTAGAATTCTGGTGCTGTAAAAAGTTTGCACTTAGGGATTGGGATAGCATTTGTAGTCAAGGGCAATTGCCTGTACTTGCATTGTTAAACAATAAAACCAACTGCTGTACCAATTTATCGTTCTTGCATTTCTTGCTGACGCATGGGCATAGCGTCAATTTGCTCAAAAATTGCTGTTGCTTCGACTGGTGTAGTTTCTTGGCGCTTAACACCACCATCTTTGCCGATCAAAATGACGCGAAAATTTTCTTTATCAACCCCAAAGCGATTTCGCAAATTGGCGGCAGAAGACTCATCTATTAACTGTCCGTTGGCATAGCTTTTATCTATTGCCAAAACTTGAACGAGAACTAAATCCCGATCTTTAAAATCGTTTTGTTGCTGGTTAAATAACTGCATCTGTTGTTGATAGCTATGGTTATTAACAGACGGTGCAAAGAGTAATAGTACGCGGTTTTGCCATTTTTGAGAATTGAGGTTAAATGCAGACATTTTGATCGTATGGGTTGAACCTTGGACAGTATCAGCAATGCTGACGGGCGATAGGGCTATAGACGCGGTGAGAGTCAGGGCGATTAATATTGAGTTATTCACTTTGGGGCTTGTTAGGCTCATAATGTAGACTATGACATGAATAAGGTTTGATGAAATGTCAGAAGCTTTTCCAGACTCTTCTCAACTGCAACAATGGCATCAAGGGAATGGCACTAAGAAAAGATGAAACCTTTGCCAGGACAGGGTGTCGGGGGTAGGGTGTCGGGTGTAGGAAAAAATTAAGAAAAGTAGAAAACTTGTACTGACATTAATTAACTTCTTCCTCACTAC
>JADEXV010000063.1 GCA_015206945.1 Nostocales cyanobacterium LEGE 12452
GTAGAGCTCTAGATTGCATTGTCCTGTCGATGGTTTAGTAATTTCTCTAATTGTCCGATACCTGGAAAGTAGACGACCCTTATTTATGAATTCACTATTTTGTTATTCTGTCAATGCGTAAGTCCTAGAAAAGATGTGGAAGAGTTAGATAAGCTACTAGCTAGTTACGAGAGTATAGGTGAGAAAGGCGAGTATCACGAAGTAGAAATTGACTTTCTCATCAAAATTCTTTCTTGTATAAGAAGCCGCTATTGGCCAGGATATCCCTGGCAAGATGACAGAGTTAAAGACTTGCTTATTCAAATGAAGACACAAGATATTTCAACGGGACGGCTCAATGTTGTTCGAGGAAAAACGGGTAAGGGACTAGAATTGACACGACAAGAGCCGTCTGGATGGGGAGGCTTTGGTTTCATCAATGCTAGGGTGCTAAATAAACCTAAAACTGAGTACCCAAATGTTCCTACTCTTTTGCTCATGTATGAAAAAGGTGAAAATAAAGAACGTTGGGATAATCAACCGCTTTATCTTCCAACGTTGATTTTACCTAAAAACAAATTTGTCTTCATGTTCAATTACTCCGAGGTTGCTGAAGAATTAGAAGATGATATAGATTTTCAGGATTAAAAAATAAGTGAGTGATGTAGCGATCGCACAATTAATAGAATTTTCTCATAAGCGATCGCTTTCACAATCTCACTTGCAATAGCAACTTAAGCCAGTACCACCAAAATAGCGTCAAATAAATACTCACCGTGAACTAATTCACAATGCATCCCTCAAAGGAGATAGATAGGAGCCTAAACCCTGTTGTAAAATAGACATATAAGGATTCGGGGGGCCATTTAACTGGTCATAAACGCCTATAGAAACTATCTACGGAAATCTCCAAGGTTTAAAGTCCAGCCAGCTGAAACAACTACAGCGGCTGTATCACCAGCGTATACCAAGCGATCGCATCACCACGCCTGAGTTTTCCCAGCGTCTTGCAGCAATTAGCACAGAAGTCAATCAGCCGGTGTGCGCCTATATCAACCGTCGCGGACAAGTGATTCGTGTCGGGGTGGGTACACCACGACAAACGCAAATACCACCGATGGAATTGCCCCGTTACGGTGCAGAACGACTCAGTGGTATTCGTTGTATTGCCACCCATCTAAAGCCAGAACCACCAAATGAAGCGGCACTCACCGCTATGGCTCTGCAACGCTTAGATGCCCTAGTTGTCCTAAACATTACCGGAACGGGATTTACACGGCGGGGAGGCGGTGCGACTGGATATGTCAAAGAAGCTTATCTAGCTCATCTAATACCCCAAGAGTCTCGTACCCTGATTACTAGTCCTGCTGCTTTCAAAGTAGAAGAGAGCAAAATTCAAACCCCAAGTTGGAATATATCACCACCTATGGATTTGGATGATCTGGGAGATCAGGATTTAGTAGACTTGGTGGAAAATCTGGAAGCAGAATTCCAGCGCGAATTTATCGCCCAGGAAGTAGATGCTGACCACGATCGCGTCCTAATTGTGGGGCTGATGACCAGTGAGACAACTCCTCTGCAATTCCAAGATACCCTATTAGAACTGGCACGTTTAGTTGATACTGCTGGGGGAGATGTATTACAGACAATACAACAAAAGCGATCGCGCGTTCATCCCCAAACAGTAGTTGGGGAAGGTAAAGTGCAAGAAATTGCCCTAACAGCCCAAACACTAGGAGTTAATCTTGTCGTCTTTGACCGCGACCTCTCACCCTCCCAAGTCCGCAACTTAGAATTGCAAATTGGCATCCGGGTAGTTGACCGCACCGAAGTAATTTTGGATATCTTTGCTCAACGCGCTCAATCCCGTGCCGGTAAATTGCAAGTAGAACTAGCACAGCTAGAATATATGCAACCGCGACTAGCTGGTAGAGGTCGCACCATGTCCCGATTGGGTGGTGGTATAGGGACTCGTGGCCCTGGTGAAACAAAACTGGAAACTGAACGCCGTGCCATTGGGCAGCGCATTTCCCGACTGCAAAAAGAAGTAACTCAGTTGCAAGCCCATCGTTCGCGCTTACGGCAACGACGGCAGCATCGAGAAGTTCCCTCAGTGGCTTTGGTTGGATATACTAACGCTGGTAAGTCTACCCTGTTGAACGCTCTCACGAATGCAGAAGTTTATACAGCCGACCAACTATTTGCCACTCTCGATCCCACCACCCGCCGCCTAGTGATTCCTTATGGCGAAACAAATGAACATCAGGAAATTCTGATTACAGATACGGTAGGGTTCATACACGAACTGCCTGCATCATTAATGGATGCCTTCCGCGCCACCTTGGAGGAAGTAACAGAAGCCGATGCCCTACTACATTTGGTAGATTTGTCTCACCCAGCTTGGTTGCGTCATATTCGCTCAGTCAGAGAAATTTTGGCCCAAATGCCAATAACTCCTGGCCCGGCGCTAGTTATTTTTAACAAGATTGATCAAGCCAATAGTGAGACACTAGCTTTAGCTAGAGAAGAATTTCCCCTAGCGGTATTTATTTCAGCGAGTCAGCGCTTGGGATTAGAAACCCTACGTCAGCGACTTGCCCAGCTGATTGAATATGCCGTTGACTCTCGGTAAATACGAAAAATAAATTTTTGAATTAGCATTATTAATGCCGTAGTTGTCTTGACTACGGCATTAACTTTTGAAGATGAATAATATTACTACTTAAGTAAGCTTTAGCAGATTATGCAGTTTATGTGGAATTTGCTGAATGACAATATTAGAAAATACGTGCTAGAACCATTGATTACTGGGCATTTTATATGTTTGGAATTGGAGCGCTATATTAGCCTTTCAGTATGACTTTTAATAAGTGTCCCAGCTATTAACATCATAGCAGGCAAAGTTTATGCAATCACCTTCGCAGGAGTTGGGAGAGTCTAAAGATGTCAAAGTTCAGCTTCTTTTAACTGGAGGACATCAATATACTGTTTATTTAAAATCAGATGCACCTGTACTACATAGTCTGTTAACAACAATTGTGGGTCGTGCTTATAAACAAGAGTCTGCTTCTCACACTTTATTTCAACTTCCCATAAATGAAGGTCATTCTGCTTTGTGTTTTCCAAGCGATCGCCTTGTGGGTGTAGTAACAGAACCTCCTATTTGGATACAGCAAGTAGAAGATGTACAACTTCCATCTACTGATATTTTAAATTCTAATTATATACAAATAGATAACTTTTTATCTCAGCAAGAATATGAACGATTAATTAAATATGTGTTAGACAAAAAGTCAGATTTTGTGCAGGCTAATACTTCTACCCAAGATAAAGATTATCGCCAGTCAATGGTTCTCTACTCGTTTCCCGAATTTGCTGATCTGATTATCAAGCGTATTCAGGAGATGATTCCTGATGTAATTAGCAAATTAGGGCTACCATCATTTTCGGTATCTCAAATAGAAAGTCAACTGACAGCACATAATCATGGTAATTATTACAAAATTCACAATGATAATGGCAGCCCAGAAACAGCTACAAGAGAACTCACATACGTTTATTACTTTAATCGAGAGCCAAAGCAGTTTTCTGGCGGTGAATTGCTAATTTATGACAGCAAAATTGAAAATAACTTTTATGTCAATGCAGAGTCTTTTAAGACTATTGAACCGCGCAACAATAGTATTGTATTTTTCATCAGCCGATATATGCACGAAGTGAAGCCTGTGATTTGTCCGTCTAAAGCTTTTGCTGATAGCCGTTTTACAATCAACGGCTGGATACGTCGATAAGCGAATTTAAGCAGTTAGACAATACCTTCGGCAATTACCAAAGGGTTGAGTTAGGTAAATACACCTGACTCAACCCTCTGGTAAAATCTATGGTTGCTTAAATTAGTTCTACTTTTTGTGGAAAGCATTTTTATTGTCTCGTCCACACATAATCTTTAAAAGCTCTTATGCGATAGGCATTGAAGAGGCTTAGTTTGCAGTGCAAAATTTTTTCAATTTATAAAACCAATATTAAACGGTATTTATTCTTATAGTATTTGTTGCACATGCAGTATATGGCAAAAAACAAATTTAATATTTTTAGTGATAAACAAACTTATTCATCTAAGTACTATTACTAGCTATTCAATAATTGTTTATATAAATAAACCCATAAATAAAGATATCAATAAAGCTGTAAAAAACAGCAGACACTTAAAAATTATAATGACAAAATTGAAGTTGAAATTAACGAAAATTTCTGCATATAACGACTATTATTTAGTACATCACATCATGGCAAGAGTATTTTCTATTCGGCTAGGATCTTCTTTGATAGCGGCTGCGGGTATAGCTGTATCTACCTCTTCGTTCAACCCTGCTAATGCCGCCTCTATGAGTTTCACTGCCACTAACTTTACAGGCGATCCTCTGCAAGTTAGATACACTCTAGATGACACTGTAGCGGGTGCAGGAAAGGTTCAGTTTAAAGTGGAATTTTTGACTGACTCAACCTACAAAAATATCGGCGACATACGCGGAGTCTTCTTCAACATTAAAGATAACTCGCTTCTATCTGGACTCCAAGTCACAGGTTTGGGCGTACCCATAACGAAGACTGCATATAACACCACCGGACAGCTTGAAAGTGTCGGTCAAGCTAATCTGAACGGTGATGGAAATACCCACAAATTTGAATACGGTGTAGAAATTGGTCAGCAAGGTTTAAAGGGCGGGCAAGATGACTTTCAAACAGCAACCTTTGTCCTGTCTCACAGTACAGCAGCTTTAAATCTTGATCAGTTCTTCAATCAAGACTTTGGCTTGCGTGTAATGAGTGTAGGACTTCCAGGTTCTAGCCGTTCGGGAAGTAGCAAACTTGCAGGCATATCACCAACACCAGCGCCAGCTCCCGCACCAGCTCCCGCACCAGCTCCAGCTCCAGCTCCAACGCCAGCACCCGCTCCAGCACCCGCACCAGCTCCAGCTCCAACGCCAGCACCTGCTCCAGCACCAACGCCAGCGCCAGCTCCAACGCCAGCACCTGCTCCAGCACCCGCACCTGCTCCAGCACCTGCTCCAGCACCCGCACCTGCTCCAGCACCTGCTCCAGCACCGTCAGTACCGCCTTACTATCAACCTCCTGCACCTGCACCTCAACCGAGAACAGTACCTGAACCCAGTACAACCGCAGCATTAGGATTATTTGCCTTGGGTATTTTCGGACTCAAGAAGAAAAACAAAAAAAATATTCCTCAAAATTAAACCACACTGCTGAGTTTTAGTAAGAGGGAGCTTAAATATAGGTTTAGAAGAGCATAAGCATTTCTAAACCCATTTTTGTTAGAGTAAGAAACGCTAAACTAGAACTCACCCCAATAATTCCTGCTTTTTAACTGGCGCTTAGTAGCGAAAAAATTTGAGCGACAGAAACAATCTAAATATAATTTCTGCTATTGCTAACATTTAAACTGAAATATTATTAGCTTGTTAGGTCAGATGCAAAATCAGATGCAAAATAAAAATAATCTGCATATTTGGCTAGCTTAACCTTGGAGCCTAAATAAGCTGCGTAAATAATTCAAGGTTTGTAGATGCTAGGCGTAGCTTGCTTTCCCAAAAAGGTACACTACAAACTAATATCAATATTTTTACATTACTTAACACTACTTTTATTTTTACCTACTTACATCAGCGGCTTCTGTAAATTAGGTTATGAAGGGATAAAGCAGCCACAGTCAGTGGCAAAGCTCTAAAATTAAAAAGTATTAAATCAAGTTGAGGACATCATGGCTGCAAAAGTAGAAATTTACACTTGGAGGACTTGCCCGTTTTGCATTCGTGCTAAAAGTTTGCTGAAAAACAAGGGTGTTGAATTTATCGAATACAGCATTGATGGGGATGAAGCAGCCAGAAATAAAATGGCTCAAAGAGCAAATGGACGCCGTTCTTTACCGCAAATTTTCATCAATGACGATCATGTTGGTGGTTGTGATGATATCCACGCCTTAGATAGTCAAGGCAAGCTGGATGAGCTACTAACTTCTAGCAATAGCGCATAGATTCAGAAGGTATTGCACTAGCAACAAGCCGCTACAAATTACACGGCAGTAGCTACAACTCTAAAAACAAAGCGCTGCCTTGTCTACGGGCTTTTTCTTGACAAAAGCGATATCTATCCACAAGACTTTACCCTCCAGGTTCCACTCAGCAGTACACATGTACGTCAATTGGTGAGAGCATCAAGAGATAATAATTGAATAACCATTTAATTTCTTGGTGATTGAGGTATAAAGGGTGAAACTGGCTTTTATCATTGATCCCATCCATCTACTTGACCCGTGTCATGATACCAGTGTTGCCCTCATTGAAGCAGCGCAAATTCTGGGACATGAAGTTTGGGTGACTCAGGCAAATCTGCTGAGTGTGGTGGAGGGCAAAGCTTGGGCTGTCCTACAGCGAATCGAACTTGTACCAGTGCAGTTAGTGGAGGGACGCTGGGTAGCGGTAAATTCTTGGTATAAGTTGAGCGATTCCTCCTTAACTTCTTTAGAGACAATGGACGCCGTATTTATGCGGACAGATCCACCTGTCAATGATTCCTATTTATATGCCACATACATTCTTGATTACATTGACCAAAATAAAACCTTGGTGATTAACAGTCCCAGTGGCATCCGAGGGGCAAATGAAAAAATGTATGCCCTCCAGTTTACCAAAGCGATTCCAGAAACGATTGTCAGTGCTGATAAGCAATTTATTCGGCAATTTGTGGAAGCGAAGGGGGCAGGAGTTCTCAAACCACTGGGTAATAAAGCTGGCGAAGGAATTTTGTTTTTGCAGTCAAGCGATCGCAATTTTAACTCCATTGTTGAACTCAGTACCCTCCAAGGTAAAGTGCCAGTAATGGTGCAAACCTATTTACCGGAGGCAAAAGAAGGAGATAAACGAATTATCTTACTCAATGGTGAACCAATTGGTGCGCTCAATCGCCTCTCTAGTGGAACTGATTTTCGCAACAATATGGCAACTGGTGGTACAGTCGCTCAAACTGAAATTACCCCAAGAGAGTATGAAATTTGTACCCAAGTAGCCGAACGCTTACGCCAAGACGGCTTAATTTTTGTGGGTATTGACGTTATCGGTGGCTACCTAACTGAAGTTAACGTCACTAGTCCTACCGGAATTCGTGAGATTGACCGCCTAGATGGTACTCGCCTTGGCGATCAGGTTATTCAATGGATTGAACAAACACTAAAAATCAAAAAATAATTTACATTTTTTTGTTTGATGTCTATTCCTCAGCAAACAGACTTCTTTCGGACACTTGCCTCGGCTGGTTCCCTACGCTACTTTTTTAAGTAAATATACTTGCTTGTACGGAATATGAGTTTACTAGATCGCTAGGGGTAGATGCATTCATTCATATCTATGATTGGCTGTGACGCTCGATGACTCGCTAACGCCCTCGCCCTTGGCGTCTCCCTCTGGGAGAAGACTAGCTAATACTGCGCTATCGGTGATGCATCCATAGTTGGGCAGGTATTCCTATTGTTTTGTTCTGAAAGCATAGCTGGACATGCAAGCCAGTAGACTCCTGCCCAAATTCATTCTATAAAGTAGCGTTGACAAGTTTTTTTACCAATTGGCAAAATTGGGTATGGCAAAAGATTGCTTATCCCTGCCCTTGGTAAAACCCTGGTGGAAGTAGCAGATTTTATACAGCATTCAGCCTGACCTGAGACTGCTAAGTTAATCTAAGATCCCAAATTCCAAATCTTTTAATTCCTTGGTGTACGTCGGTTTCTCAGAAAATCAGGTATATCTAATCCAGGTTTTTCTTTAGGTTCTGGAATTGGAGTTGGAGTTGGAGTTGAACTTGGAGTCGAGGTTGAGGGATTAACTGCGGGTTGCTGTGTTGGTGGACGCTTCGACGTATTAGGTGCTACTCGAACGTTAGCCACGCTTTGTTGTACCGCAGCTTGCACTTCACCTGTAAATCCGGTGGCAATTACAGTAATTCTTACCTCACCTTGGAGCCTGTCATCAATTACAGCCCCAAAAATAATATTGGCGTTGGGATCAACTACCTCATAGATTGCTTCTGCGGCTGCATTAACTTCATGTAAAGTCAGGTCAGTACCACCTGTAATATTAAATACAACCCCTCTAGCGCCTTCAATAGAACACTCTAGTAATGGTGAAGAAATAGCTGCGATCGCAGCTTCTCTAGCTCTGGATTTTCCAGAGCTAACGCCTATTCCCATCAAAGCCGAACCTGCATCTGCCATCACAGCTCGAACATCAGCAAAGTCAACGTTTACCAAGCCGGGGATCGTGATGATATCAGAAATACCTTGCACCCCTTGACGCAGCACATCATCTGCATAGCGAAAAGCTTCTTGTACAGGTGTTTGTTCGGGGATCACTTCCAGCAGTTTGTTGTTGGGGATAATGATCAGTGTATCTACTCTACTTTTTAGTCCTTCAATACCTTGTTCCGCTTGACTGGTGCGGCGGCGTCCCTCAAAAACAAATGGACGTGTTACTACACCAACAGTTAGAGCGCCCATTTCTTTGGCCACTTCTGCCACGATTGGTGCTGCACCTGTCCCAGTACCACCCCCCATACCAGCAGTGATAAATACTAAATCTGCACCCTCTAAAGCCGTAGCAATTTCGTCCCGTGATTCCTCAGCTGCCTTTTGACCGATAGCAGGATTACCACCCGCTCCTAAACCCCGTGTTAGCTTCTGCCCAATTTGCAATCGACTTGGAGCGCCAGCTAAGGTAAGAGCTTGGGCATCAGTGTTAATTGACCAAAACTCTACCCCAGAGACATCAGACTCGATCATGCGGTTAACAGCATTGCCACCACCACCACCGACGCCAATCACTTTGATGTTGGCGACCCGACCAGGAACAATCTCGCCAATTCGGCTATTTTCAGGAGAAATTTTCTTATTATCGTGATTTTGTCCGAAGTTCAGCCCAGAGTTATTAAAGGGATTGGTCGAGTTAACTGCCAGAGAGAACCCCGGCTGTCCCGTAGATTGGGAATTTTTATAGTTAAGTCCTTGGTTATTATCAAGTGTCATTGGATTTGTGAAAGGGTAGATAAACGACTTTTTCAGGTATTATTCACCTAAGAGTCAACTTTAGTTTGACAATGCCACAATACTATGGCGTTGTTCTTTATTATTTTCACTACTGCCAAGCCTAACAGAATTGGCAGTGCGAAAATTTGCTATGGGATAAGCTTTTAACACAGCCGATCGCACAGCCAATTCTAGAGAAGTATACCTATATTTATCTAAAACTGACCTGTATAACTTCAACCAGACATTAGTCTTACCACAGGGCATAACTTGTAAAGACACACTACAGCGTATCTTCTCTGCCTCAATAATAATATTGTTAATAGGTTTCACCATTGGGGATGATTGCAACTTTATACACAAAATCTACCTTCTACTTACTTATCCTTAAGGTTAAACTAAGCAAGAATTTACTTGTCAGACTATATCTGATTAATTTGTTGTTTGGGTGGTCTCAATGGACACTTTGTTGAAGCAATAGTCTATCCTACAAGAACCCTCACTAGTGCGGCCAACAAATCAAGGTTTCCTAAGAGATTTCGTCACCTAATAGGAATTACAGCACAGAACAGTCCAAACTGATTGCCCAGAAGCAATGCTTATGCAACTTTAGGCGTTATCGTTATAGATTCAAACTTCGGTAAACTGTCTTTGGAAGTATCCTCAACAGACCAAAGTCAGAGCCTTTTGTCTCTGCACTTAGATGACGGCGTAAACCGTTCTCATCAGTGGCCTCTACTCACTAGTCTGAATCTGAATGAAAAGCTCAAGCAACTTTCTCTTTTTTGCATTGGGTTTAGCCAAAGAATGTATGCACAGAAGGCGTTTTGCAGTCCATAGACCATTATTAGATCGTCTGACATCTTGCACCCTAATATTAGATGTTAGGGTAACAATTGAGGGTATGTTACTCCCAATGGAGATTTTATGATTGATCTTCTCATTTTAATTAGAAGTTAATGCCGATTTTCGTGCGATTTGCTGGAAAACTGAAAATAATTAATATATTTATCAGCATAAAGCTTCTTAATTTACTAGGAGCTATCAAAATAATAAACATGCTAAATGTTTTTAAGGATTTTGGGAGTTAATTTTTGGTCTTTTTGGTTCATCTGTACTAATGGAAAATCGGGATTTTTTAGATCAATATACTCTATTTGACCGGGATTAAATTTTGTTGCTAAATGGCGCATTTGGGCGAGTACCTTAATTTGTTCAGATAACTGGGGACCTGGAACACCGAGATGCACATTTCCTAATTCTGTTTTCAAAATTAAATTTGTTGGATTTTGGCAATCAATTTCCATCACTTTCACAGGACTTTGACTCACAGCTTCATGGAGTTGAGTCCAGTAGAGGCAGTATTGATTTGGCGAACCAATTACTCTGAGATTGGGTAATTTTCTAGTGGGATTCAGTGATGTATATTTTTCTAAAGGCATCCAGGCCCCACTTGCATCTAGCAAGCCGATTGTTACTTTTTTGTTGCCACGTGTTTGAGTTACTGCTACAGGTACTCGTTCTTGGATTTCAATGATTAATCCAGGAGGAAATAGGCGGCGTCTGACGATCGCTTGGGCAATAGTTGGTTGTTTCTTTAAAGAGTTAGCGATCGCTGACGGTTCAATCCGCCACAAAGACTGAGGGTAAGACAGCACCAACAATGACTGAGTTGTTTGATCCGACAGCAATTTATTGCCTGATTTCATCACTATTTGTTTGGGAGCCTTTAGCATCCACATCGGTTGGACAGCTACCCATAACAATCCACCCGCCAAACCAGTAATGGCAAAGGTTCGCCAAATAGCTTGAATAATTCTCATCTGCCGCTGTCGGCGCAATTTCTGACGACGCTGGGCTAGATGCGTGCGGGAAACTGATACTATGCCAGCCATTCACACCTCTTTTTGATTGCAATCTAAATTCCTTGACAAGCTCGTATCATTATTAATTTCAATAAATACTGTTGGCATCTTTTAGCCGCTCTCCTCAAGAATTTTTTTATTTTTAGTAACACTTTACAGTAACTACACAATGATTATGGCCTAGTTATTATTCCTATTAAAGTTTCCGGTGTCCATTTTTAACTGACTGTAGTCTTTTTGACAAGCTATTTTTAAAGATTTTTCCTTAAAGATTACAAAATATTAATTGAGATATGTGGGATTTTGCTTTCTTGACAAATAGAATGTGAAATGATAAATAAGTATTCCTGGATCTCTGTATAGCTTGCTATAATTCATACCAGCTAGACTCGCCAGCCATCTAAACTGAGAACAATGAAAAATTGTAGTTTTTTTTACTTATTCTCTCAGCCATACAATTTTGTAGCAGGTCAAACAGAAGGGAGAGATTGTCAAAACCTCAATAGTAGGTGTAAAAAGGACAGATATGCTTAAGACCTGACAGGTCGAATGGCACCAATATAAAGATGTAACCCTTGCCAGGTATGGATATAGGGGATAGGGTGTAGGTTCGTAAAAAATCAAGAAAAGTAAAAATAAGTGCGAACATAAATAAAGTTCTTTGCTACGCAACGCTGGCGCAAACGTCACTATACCCCACACCCTACACCCCACATCCCAAAGCTTTGTAGATAATGGGTTTGCATTATCTTAGTGCCATTCGCTATTAGGGTCAATTAAATCTCTACGATACTACTGGCAGTAATCTGGCAACAAGTGCTGTCTTTTGCAAGACCTAGCACCTTATGAGTCAATCCTGTATCTACATCCTAGATAGAGATTAATTGTATAAAAAATCCAAACTAAACTGCATCTACATAAACCTCTACATACATGAAAACGACATTAAATTTGTCACGTTTTTATAAAGCATGTAACCCTAGCTACACGCTAAATATAAGTAACGTCCTAGATCGGCAGTATTACATAGATTTTGCTGATGTACGTGGTTGCAAGATTGTCGAAGAATTGCAACGAACTATCATTCGGATTTCTCCTGATGAGCCAACCTGTCAGTTATTTACGGGTCATATTGGCTGCGGTAAGTCAACGGAATTGCAGCGCCTCAAGACAGAACTAGAATTGGCAGGATTTCATGTGGTTTATTTTGAGTCTAGTCAAGACTTAGACATGGCGGATATTGATATCAGCGATATTTTGCTGAGTGTAGCCCGTCAAGTCAGTGCCAGTTTAGAAAGTATTAGCATCAAACTCAAGCCTGGTTACTTTACTAATTTGTTTAAAGAAGTAGGCGATTTTTTGCAAAGCCCCATAGAGCTTTCTGGACAAGCGGAGTTGTCCTTGGGTATTGCCAAAATTACCGCCAAAACCAAAGATAGCACCCAGATGCGGAATCAACTAAGACAATATCTGGAACCGCGAACCAATAGTATTTTGCAAGCGATTAACGAAGAGATTTTAGACAAGGCTGTTGAACAGCTAAAGCTAAGGGGTCAAAAAGGACTGGTAGTGATTGTAGATAATTTGGATCGAGTGGATATGCGTCCTTTAGCATCGGGGCGATCGCAACCAGAATATCTTTTCATTGACCGAGGCGAACAATTACGCCGACTTAAATGCCACCTAGTTTACACAATTCCCCTGGCGTTAATTTTCTCCAATGAGTATGAGACACTAAAAAATCGTCTGGGGGGAGGGATTGCACCCAAAGTACTGCCGATGGTATTAGTGCGGCAAAGAGATGGCAGTGACTACGAACCAGGGATGTCGCTAGTGCGCCAGTTAGTACTAGCTAGAGCTTTTCCAGAAGTTCCTTTAAATAGCAGACTTTTATTAATTACAGAATTATTCGATCACTCCCAAACCTTGGATCGTCTATGTCGCGTTAGTGGTGGTCACATTCGTAACTTATTGGGCTTACTTTATAGCTGTCTGCAACGACAAGATCCGCCTTTTTCTAGGGACTGCTTAGAAGCCGTGATTAAGGACTACCGTGACGATCTACTATTAGCTATTGATGAGTCCCAGTGGGAATTATTGTTTGAAGTAGTACAGCAGCAGAGAGTTAAAGGTGAGTCTGACTATCAGAGCTTACTAAGAAGCATGTATCTGTTTGAATATCGCGATCCTGTGGGGCGCTGGTTTGGCATCAGTCCAGCCTTGGCAGAAACAGAAAAAGTTTTGGCTTGGCAACAAAATAAGTAATAGTCAATTGTCATTTGTCATTAGTCATTTGTTAGTGAACTAATGACCAATACCCCATATCCAATGCCTAATACTCCATATCCAATGACTAATGACAAACAGCTACGCCTCTACACCAAAGAAAATCAGCATACTTTGCAAAGACTGATTAGAGCGATCGCACTTTCCGAAGGTCAATTTGCTCTGATTTTAGTTCGATGCAACTATGGGCGATTACGCGAGCAAATGCTACAGAATATTCGCTCGAACACCCAAGAAATTAATATCAGAGAAATCGTTCTTAATCCATCAACTACTTCTTTACACAGCACAATAATCTCAGAACTATCTTTAGATAATCCTGCCGTCCTTACAGACTCTTTGCCATCTGCTGTGATGGTTTTTGGTATTGAGTCAACTACCGACCTAGAAAACTTACTTACAGGTCTCAATCAAGCACGAGATATCTATGCTGCTACTTTTCCATTTCCGGTGGTGTTGTGGCTACAAGATGAAGTGGCATCATTGCTTTCAAGATTAGCACCTGATTTCAAAAGCTGGGCTGCAACCACTATTAAATTTGAAATGGCCAAAGCAGATTTAATTGCTTTGATCTCTCAAGAGGAAGAATCTTTATTTGCCAAAGTTTTAGAAGCAGGTGCTGAAATGTTTTTATCTAATGCCTTTTTAGATTTAGATCCTAAGTCGCAACACCGCCACGAAATAGAATCAGCCCGTAATGATTTACTACGCCTGTATGGCGTTAAATTAACACCAGGATTAGAAGCTAGTTTAGAATTTGTGTTGGGGCGAGATAAATACGCCAACGATCAAATTAATGGTGCTTTAGCCAATTATCAAAGAAGCCTTGCATTATGGCAGCAGGAAGCAAGGAGAGTAGCAGAGTGGGAGAGTAATTCTTCTTTGCCTCTCTCATGTCCTCAACCTATGTCACCCTCATCTTTACTCAAGCAAGCAATAGTATTATTCCACCTGGGGCTTTGTTATCACCGAATGGCAGACTTATACCAGAATACTAGTAGCTATTGCGAACATGCTCTGTCGTGGTTTAAACAATGTTTGGAGCTATTGGAGGAAGTACAAAGAGAAGACTTAGTTGCTAAATTCATTTTGCCTGCTTGTGAAATGCTGCAACGTTTACAAGCCTGGGATGAATTAAAAGAATTAGCTCAAAAGTCATTATACCTACATAAAACTTATGGAACTCCCGCACAAGTTGCTCAAAATTATGGTTTTTTGGCAAACGTGGCGGCTTCAGAATCGAATTGGGTACTGGCTCATGAATTAGCAAATACAGCACTTTCTATCTCCGAAGAAGTAACACAAGTTTCTTTGCGAGACGCTTTGCGAAGACGACGAGAAGAAAGTTGGTATCTTCTCTTGCTAGCACGCACACAAAGGCATCTGGGTGAGTCGGAAGAAGCTATCAATAACTTGGAATGGGCAAGAGTAGTTTGTGAGCTACAACATCAGCCATTACTTTACTTAGATATTTTAGAAGAACTGCGATCGCTTTACTTTTTTGAATGTCATAACTATACAGAAGCCTTTAAGCTGAAGCAAGAAAAAATTAAAATAGAACATCAGTATGGCTTTCGTGCCTTTATCGGAGCAAGTCAATTACAGCCACAACGCCCCAGAATTAACCCAGTACTAGAACCTCACAAAATACCGTTTATTCCTGAAGAAATTGCTCAAGAAATATCTGCTTCTGGACGGCAACAAGATGTCAATCGTTTAATTGAAAGAATTGCCCGTGCTGACTACAAACTCACAGTTATTTATGGGCCATCTGGTGTAGGTAAAAGTTCAATTCTCAAAGCTGGTTTAGTTCCAGCACTCAAGGGAAAAGTTATCGGTGAACGCATTCCTATACCGATTGTTTTGTCTGTTTATACTGATTGGATAACAATCTTGAGCAGCAGTATCAACCAAGCATTAGCATACACAGGAATATCAGTTAATATTGACTCTACACCCACCATAATACTAGAAAGAATTCGGCTAGCATCTGAACGCAATTATACAATAGTTATCATATTAGATCAGTTTGAAGAATTTTTCTTTGTTAGTAATCCTCCTACACAAAGAATAGAATTTTATAAGTTTTTTAGTGAATGTTTAAATATTTCTTATGTAAAAATTATTCTTTCGTTACGAGAAGATTACTTACATCATTTATTAGAATTTGAACGTTTGAGTCAGAAAAATAGTACTGGCTTATACGATTTAGGAGTAATTAATAAAAATATTCTTGATAAAGATATTCGCTACTATTTAGGAAAGTTTTCTAGCAGAGATGCCAAAGCCATAATTCACAGTCTTACTCAACGTTCACATTATGAACTAAGTGAGGAATTAATTAACCGATTAGTCCAGGATTTGACAGGAGAACTAGACGAAGTACATCCAATTGAATTACAAATAGTCGGTGCTCAACTACAAATAGAAAACATTACGACACTTGCTGAATATAAGCTTTGTGGTGGCTCGGCAAAATTGGTGGAACGTTGGTTAGGGGAAGTTATCAAAGACTGCGGTCAAGAGAACGAAGAGTTAAGTTGGAAATTATTATTTGAGTTAACAGATGAAAAGGGGACGCGACCTTTAAAAACTAAAGCTGATTTAGCGACTGCATTAGTTAATAATTATGATATAGATACGATATCAAGCTTTGACAAAGTTGGAGAACTGATTTTAGAAATATTGGTGGGTTCAGGCTTGGTATTGCGAGTTAGAGAAGAGTTAGGCGATCGCTACCAGTTGGTTCACGATTATTTAGTTGAACCAATTCGCCAAAAGAACAACTATGGTATGCTCGCCGAATTAGAAAAAATCAAACTTGAAAAAACTAGAGCCGAAGCAGCCCAACAACTTAGTCAAAAGCAACTAAATTTGGTATTGCAACGACGACTGCGGGAAGCGCGGATAGCAGGTGCAATCCTAGCAATTATGGGGGGAACAATAGCAGCGTTATGGTGGCAAGCCGACTTACAAAAAAGAGCAGCAATCCGCCAAACTCTACGAGCTGAACGCAGTGAAACCAACTTGCAAATTAGTGCGATCACTGCTGCTAGTGAAGCTCTGTTTGCATCTAATAAAGAATTTGATGCCCTCTTAGAAAGTTTGCGGGCTTGGAGAGGACTTAAACAAGCAGATGGAGTTCAGCCAGATACCCGAATGCGGGTGGTAACAGCCTTGCAACAAGCAGTTTATGGGGTAACTGAGGTTAACCGCCTGGAAGGGCACACTGATATCGTCTGGGGAGTGACTTTCAGCCCAGATGGTCAGTTGATAGCATCAGGTAGCCGAGATCAGACAGTGAAACTTTGGCATCCTGACGGTACTTTACTCCAAACCCTCAAAGGGCACACTGATGCTGTTAGTTGTATAAGTTTTAGCCCTGATGGTCAAACCCTAGCCTCCGCTAGCCTCGACAAAACAGTGAAAATCTGGCGCAAAAACTCGGTTACAGGTGAATTTGATCCCAAACCATATAAAACCCTGAGAGGACATGAAGATTGGGTTTATAGCGTCGATTTTAGTCCTGATGGCGAGTTATTAATTACTGGCAGTAAGGATAAAACCATAAAACTCTGGCGCAAAGACGGTAGCTTAGTAAAAATACTGAGAGGGCATCAAGGGTGGGTTAACTGGGTAAACTTCAGCCCTGATGGTCAATTCATTGCCTCGGCCAGCGACGACAAAACAGTGAAAGTCTGGCGACGGGACGGTAGCCTCATTACAACTTTGCAGGGACATAAGCAAGGCGTGATTGTGTCTATTTTCAGCCCAGACGGTAAATTCCTGGCGTCAGCAGGTCGAGATCAGATAGTGAAACTTTGGCGGCGGGAGAGTAGAAACACTAAAGACGGTTTTGACTTTTTTCCTTACAAAACTTTACGGCAGCATAACGGTACGGTGTGGAGTTTGAGCTTTAGTTCGGATAGTAAAAAGTTAGCTTCCGCAGGCGAAGACAATACCATAAACCTCTGGAGTATCACTGGTAATTTACTCAAAACCTTCAAAGGACACAGTGATGCTGTCGTTAGCATCGCTTTCAGTCCAAAAAACAAATTGTTAGCTTCAGGAAGTTTCGACAAAAGTGTGAAACTATGGAGTTTAGATGCTCCCAGACCGTCTATTCTTCAAGGGCATCGAGATCGAGTTTTGAGCGTTGCTTGGAGTCCCAACGGTCAAATGCTAGCTTCTGGTAGTAGCGATCGCACTGTCAAACTTTGGCAACGATACACCAGTAGTGGCGAGGTCAAAACTCGACTTTACAAAACTTTGGTGGGGCACACAAATAAAGTTCCTAGTGTTAGTTTTGACCCTAAAGGTGAAATGCTGGCTTCAGGAAGTTATGACAAAACAGTGAAACTTTGGCGGCTTGACGGTACTTTAATCATGACTCTCCAAGGACATAGCGATAGTGTCATGAGCGTCAATTTCAGCCCTGATGGTCAGTTTTTAGCATCAGCTAGCAAAGATAAAACAGTGAAACTTTGGAACCGTGAGGGCAAGTTGCTCAAAACTTTAGTGGGACATCAAGGTTGGGTAAATAGCGTCAATTTCAGCCCTGATGGTCAGGTTTTAGGCTCTGCCAGTGACGATCAAACAGTGAAACTTTGGCGGCGGGATGGTACTTTGCTCAAAACTTTCTCGCCCCATGATAGCTGGGTATTGGGTGTCAGCTTTAGCCCCACTGACGAGTTGCTGGCTTCTGCTAGCTGGGATAACACCGTGAAACTGTGGCGACGGGATGGGACGTTGTTAAAAACTTTATTAAAAGGGTACAGTGATAGCGTCAATGCCGTGACTTTCAGCCCCAATGGTGAATTACTAGCCGCTGCCAGTTGGGACAGTACAGTGAAACTCTGGAGCCGTGATGGCAAATTAATTAAAAGTCTCAATGGGCATCGCGCTCCGGTATTAAGTGTCAGTTTTAGCCCAGATGGTCAAACACTAGCATCAGCTAGTGATGACAACACGATAATTCTGTGGAATTTACATCTTGACGATCTGCTTGTTCGTGGTTGCGATTGGCTAGGTGATTACCTTAAGCACAACCACAATCTTGAAGAGCGCGATCGCCTTCTTTGTGATGGGATAACCCGTACAAACCCTTTTTAATTACAAATTACGAATTAGGTTGAAGCCTCAATGAGCAACCGCTCTTGGTTTAGCGGTTGATGAGGCGATCGGAGTTATTAATTCAGAACTAGAAATAAATTTCGAGCTAATCAGCCAAAAGAGCGATCGCTCTCCAAAAGTTCATGGCTATTTTCTTCGGGAGCCTCTTGTGGCAAATTCGCTAAAAAGGCTTGTAGCCTCATCCGCTCAATATATGGCCAGCCTCCCTCAGACTCAATATCTTTCAGCAGTGAGTAAAGTTGGCGGCGGTTAACAGGCAAACTCTCTTGAAAAACCCCATCCCGGATCTCTCGGTGTAATTGCTCTAATTGCCGGAGCAAAGCCAAAAGAGCTACAGTATCCCCTTCACAAGCTGTAGCGGCATCATACACCACAGTTGCGATCGCTTGCAGTTTACCAGACAATTTCTCTGATTCAATATTTTTGTGATCGTTCATGCCACCTTTTCCGTATAAATCAGGTCAACTCAAATTTACCGGAGATTTTTAATTTTCCCTAGTTTGTCTAGTTGTCTCTCTGTTACCGCATCTCCTGAGTTGCCCTAGTTAGGGGTGAATATAACTAGATTTGTATCTTTCTCAAAAGCAATTGCGATCGCTCGAAAAAGAGCGTAGTAACCTTTAGCATAGGCTCTACAGAAGCTAGATGCGATCGGGACGAGACTTTCTTGGATTTTGAGAACTTTGATTTTGAGTTAAAAAAAATCGTATGATCTGGCTGATTTACCCATCCAACAATGGGCTGTATGTAGTGGCGTCACATACATGATACAAAAAGACTTGGGCGATGCCGCTTTTGCGATAAGCAATAGCAAAGTGCGAAGCAGACACCCCTGTTCGCACTTTTTGAGGCACAAGCATTTATGCTTCTCTGTGTGAGGCTTACTCATACACTCGCCCAACTCTAAACAAATGCCACCAACAGTAAAATCTAACTGCTGGTTTTGCTCCCTTAGTGACACACATCCAAAATGGATGCAGTGTGCTACTTAGTCTGGGGTCTACACCCCAAGCTCAAGATAGCGACACGTTTAACTACGTTTAGCAGAGAAAAGTTTGAGCAGCGTCTGACAACTAGACATCCGAACACTTGCTTCAACTCTCTTAATCAGAGCAAAGCCGTGTCCGAACAAAGGTAGCTTTTCGCAGAGTAGCGGCTTCTCATCAGAGATCAAAGCTTCGATGCAGTTTTACAACTTAGATATTAATTTTTGAGATTGAGGTTGACCATGAGGTATCGCGCTTTAATTGTTGCATTCTTGGCTTTGTGCCTGGGGCTAATAACCGCTTGTAGTGATGCTCCTACTAGCAGTAGTGGTAGAGATGTACTCACTTACGATCAAATTCGCGGCACTGGCTTGGCTAACAAATGCCCCCAACTAGCAGAAACAAGCCGTGGTTCCATTGCCATTGATTCTAGCCAGTCTTATACCATCAAAGAACTTTGCTTGGAACCAACTAGCTTCTTTATCAAAGAAGAACCTGCTAATAAACGACAAGAAGCAGAATTTGTTGCTGGCAAATTGTTGACCAGATATACTTCCACCATTGACCAGGTGCAAGGTAATCTAAAAGTCAACGCAGATAATAGCTTGACCTTTACGGAAACTGATGGTCTTGACTTCCAAGCCATCACTGTGCAACTTCCTGGTGGTGAGCGAGTACCTTTCCTCTTCACCATCAAAAACTTGGTTGCTCAAAGCCAACCCAGCTTGACCAGTATTAACACCTCTACGGACTTTGAAGGCAGCTTTAAAGTTCCTTCCTATCGTGGTGCTGCCTTCCTAGATCCTAAAGGTCGTGGTGTCGTCAGTGGCTACGATAATGCTGTGGCTCTTCCCGCCCAAGCAGATGATGAAGAACTTACCCGCACTAACGTCAAGCGTGCTGAAAATCTTAATGGCAAGATTTCTCTGCAAATCGCCAAAATAGACAGTTCTAGCGGTGAAATTGCTGGCACTTTCGAGAGCGAACAGCCATCTGATACAGATTTAGGTGCTGGCGAACCGAAAGAAGTCAAGATTCGTGGCCTATTTTATGGACGGGTTGAATCGACTCGTGGCTAAATCCTCGAAAGTAAAGCAACTGACTGGCACTCAAAACGACAATTCTGTAAGTATCAGACTTGCTCGCAAAAGTTAAACTATCCACCCTCTTTAAAAAAGAGGGTAGATAGATTTTTTACAAAAATGGGGAAAAGTTAAATCTGAGTAAAATAGCCCTGGCAGTTGGGAAAATTTTTATTCCTCAGTCCTATGGGTCACTTGATTTATCACTTTAACCTTTTCCCTTTCATTAAAAGAATATAGACTTAAGTACAAAAAAGGGTGAGATGCCCTTTTTTTATTGGCTTGCGTAAATATACATAGGATTTTTTTTAAATTACTAGTAATTTTGAAGTATTGGATGAATTTTAGTTAAAAGGGCACGTAATTTCACTGTAAATCTAACTTTTTCTTATCAAACAAAAGCTCAACTACTGTTGTTTTGTTTTTCTAAATTAACTTTATCATTAATTAATTCAAGTTAAGTACAATCTCGGTTTGATATTTAGTGATTAATTTTATATTTTATTTCTATGTGGTTCTAAAAAAGCTACAGATAATACCAAAGATAAATAACCAACTAAATAGCGATTTCGCCCATTTAAATTTTGCTCGATTGTCAAGTAACCTATGGAGTTTTAATAGAAAGTCTTTATTATCTCCCATAGTATTTGCTAGGAAATATAACGCAATATTTCCTTTGATATCGTGCGATCGCAGCTTAATTTAAAAAGCGAATAATTGATTCTTTATTTGCTCAATAAACCGGTGCTATGCCTACCACAGTCACCAATGAACTAAAGCACGAAATTTGGCAGTTGTTGCGAGAATATCAGCAATCTCCGTCAGAAAACATCCGCAATCAACTGGTAAAACTCAATTTTGGACTTGTGAGAAAAGAAGCTCACTATTGGACAAATCAATGTCATGAAACCTACGATGATTTGCTCCAAGTTGGATGTTTGGGTTTAATCAGAGCTATTGAAAGATTTGAAATTTCCAAGGGACATGCCTTCAGTTCCTACGCTCTTCCCTATATTCGGGGTGAAATTCAACACTATCTCCGAGATAAAGGTGTCACCGTGCGAATTCCTCGGAGATGGTTAGCGCTTCAACAGCAAGCAATAGGAGTATCACGTTCTTGGCGTGAAAAACACAATCGTCAACCAACCGACTCGGAATTAGCAGCAGCACTGGAAATTTCTCCAAACGAATGGCAAGAAATTAAATTAGCATGGGTCAATCGCGCTCCCTTAAGTCTTGATGTGCCAATCCAAGATGGAGAAGAAGGTTCTACCTGCTTGGGAGAATTGGTTCCAGATCCTCACTATCGCAGCTTTCAACTAGCACAAGAAGACCAACTTCGCTTACAACAAGCGTTGGTTCAGCTAGAAAAACGCACCCGCGATGTGTTGGAATGTGTGTTTTTGCAAGATTTGACCCAAAAACAAGTTGCAGAACATCTGGGCATCAGTGTAGTAACAGTTTCCCGTCGAGTCAAGAAAGGACTGGATTTGATGAAAGAGCTTATGGGTGTCGCAGAAGATTGACTGCAAACGAACCGCAGTTATACTGGTTATGCAGTGCTAAAAATAACCCTTGAAATTTAAAAAATTAGGTTATAAAGGGAAGATACTTTGCCTTTGATCCAAATTTTAGGCATGTTGATTTCCACTTTTCAATTTTCCAATGGCTTTTGAGAAAGGCTCATGGGCATAACTTCAAAAATTACAATTGCAGCTATTCTAACTTTGGCAATCACCGGATGTGCTTCTGAAGAGACACCACAAGCCATCAATCCTGTGCCAATTCCCAAAATAGCAAAAAAGTCGCCACCAGCGGCTCAATCCTTTAAGAATCCAGTCATACCGGCCAAACAGGTTTCACAAGTTAATCTTGCATCTGTTAACTTGATTCAATCCACGAATGCCACAGAGCGGACGCGGGAACTTGTGGTATCAAAAACTCGAAGCGATCCTTTTGCACAACTTTTCGGGCAGACTATTCCTGGAATGTCTAAGACATCTGGAAGACCACTTCCCGTGTTGCCTAAGCTACCTACTGCATTACTAGGAGTACGAAAACTTCCAACACGCAGCATCGCTTTAAATCCAAAGAAAAATAACGTTTCTTCCCTACCAAAAAAAGTCAATCCTACTTTGACTTCAGTGTTGCCTAAAGTTTTGCCTCAAGTTGTCCCTAACCCCACTTTAGTTTCTGTATTGCCACCGCCAGCACAGCCTGAGTTAGCAAGGGCAGTGGTTGTGACTGGTGTAGTTCTAATTAGTAAAGAACCACAGGCAATTATCAAAGTACCGGATGAGCCGACAAGTCGGTATGTACAGGCAGGACAGCGATTAGCAAATGGCGTACTGATTAAACGTATTGAAATGAATCAGGGCTACAATCCCATCGTGATTTTGGAACAATATGGTATTGAAGTTGCCAAAATGGTAGGGGAAGGGACTGTGAAATCAACGTCGTCAGCTGCATCTGCTACTGGCAATGCTATTTCAGTGACAACGACCCCCCAAAATACCTTTAATGTGGGAGCTTCATAAAGATGGAGACTAAGGAAAAAGTTGAATTCGCTGGTTTGCCTTTAGCTGTTTATAGAGAAATAGCAGCTCATTTACGTCAAGTCGAAGGGGTGGAAGTGGATTTAATTCCCCAGTCATCCCAACAGTTTGATTACAATCAAAGTCAAATTGCTGGCTTAAGCCTCTCGTGGACACCAAACTCTAGCTTAGAAAATCGGCAACGAGTTAACCGGATTTTGGCTTACTATCAAAATCGCTATATGAATCCTATTTGATTTTTTGATTTGTGAGAATTCCAACCCGCAGAACCCCTACTTATTAAAGAAGTCGGGGTTTTTGTTGTTCTCGCAGTAAGCATTATTTAACATAGGTTCATAAAAAATACTGTCTAACGACCTCACAAGACGCAGCAAGGTGAGGATTTCAAAAAGCAACGTTATGATAATTAATGCATTAATCGAGCTTGGGTCTAATAATAAATAAGTTGGCACAAATAAACCTCCAGAGTACGGAGACGATTAATCGCCTCTGTACAGCAGTCAAAAGCCATTGCTCTTGAGTGTATATTTAGGTGCTGCGTCCAACCAAAATCAGCCGTTGTACAAATTTCCATAAGGATAATTCAAGTGACTAGGACTAATTCAGACTTTCTTTCTTCCAGCGATCCGGCGATCGCAGGGTTAATCAACGACGAACTACAGCGTCAACAAGACCATTTGGAGTTGATTGCTAGTGAAAACTTTACGTCTGCTGCTGTACTGGCGGCTCAAGGTTCAGTACTGACAAATAAATATGCTGAGGGATTACCTGGTAAACGCTACTATGGCGGTTGTGAGTTTATCGATAAAATTGAGCAACTAGCGATCGGCCGTGCTAAACAGATATTTGGAGCTGCTCATGCGAATGTGCAACCCCATTCTGGCGCACAAGCCAATTTTGCTGTGTTCCTATCACTCCTAGAACCAGGGGACAAAATTATGGGGATGGATTTGTCTCATGGGGGACATCTTACCCACGGTTCTCCTGTAAATTTTTCAGGTAAGTGGTTCCAAGTTAGCCACTACGGCGTCAGTCAACAAACAGAACAACTTGACTACGATCAAATTCGCGAGCTGGCGCTGAGGGAGCGTCCTAAGCTCTTGATTTGTGGTTATTCGGCTTATCCTCGTATTATTGACTTTGAAAAATTCCGTAGTATTGCTGATGAAATCGGCGCTTACTTACTTGCCGATATTGCTCACATTGCTGGTTTAGTTGCCACTGGTCTTCATCCCGACCCCATTCCTCACTGTCACGTAGTCACAACAACTACCCATAAGACTCTACGCGGCCCTAGAGGTGGTTTAATCTTGACTGGTGACGCAGAACTAGGTAAAAAGCTAGATAAATCTGTTTTTCCTGGCAGCCAAGGCGGGCCATTGGAACACGTTATTGCTGCCAAGGCAGTAGCTTTTGGAGAAGCCCTCAAGCCTGAGTTTAAAACTTATTCTGCCCAAGTGATTGAAAATGCTCGTGCTTTGGCCGAACAACTGCAAAACCGTGGTTTAAAGTTAGTATCTAACGGCACTGACAACCATTTAGTCTTGGTAGATTTACGCTCTGTAAGTCTAACTGGTAAGCAGGCAGATAAGCTAGTCAGTACTGTTAATATTACTGCTAACAAGAATACTATTCCCTTCGATCCGCAATCGCCATTTGTTACCAGTGGTCTGAGGTTAGGTTCGCCAGCAATGACCACACGGGGCTTAGGAGTAGCAGAATTTACCGAGATTGCCAATATTATTAGCGATCGCTTACTTTCTCCAGATTCCGACGTAGTAACCCAAGACTGTCGTCAACGGGTAGCGGCATTGTGCGATCGCTTCCCCTTATATCCCCACCTGGAACTTCCTGTACCAGCATTAGCCTGACATGATAGTTAGGAGTTAAAAATTAGGAGTGATGAGTTTTAAATATTGAACTCCTAACTCCTAACTATTAACTTCTAACTATTAACTTCTAACTCCTAACTATTCCTTCTAATGAGTGCAGAAATTATTTGTGTTGGTACTGAATTATTGCTAGGAGATATCCTCAATGGCAATGCTCAATTTTTGGCGCAACAATTAGCGCAACTGGGTATTCCCCACTACTATCAAACAGTGGTTGGGGATAATCCAGAACGGTTGAAGCAAGTTATAGAAATTGCTATTTCCAGAGCGCAAATTCTCATTTTCACTGGTGGACTCGGCCCAACACCAGACGATCTCACCTGCGAAACTATCGCTGATTTTTTTAAAGTCCCGTTGGTAGAACGTTCTGACATCATTGAAGACATAACCCAGAAATTCGCCCAACGTGGTCGGGTTATGTCACCAAGTAACCGCAAGCAAGCTTTGATTCCCCAAGGTGCAGAAATTCTCCCCAACCCCAGTGGAACAGCACCCGGTATTATTTGGCAACCTCGTCCTCAAATCACGATTTTTACTTTTCCCGGTGTTCCTAGTGAGATGCACCTGATGTGGGAAGAAACAGCTGTGCCATTTCTCAAAAGTCAAGGTTGGGGTAAAGAAATTATTTACAGCCGGAGTTTAAAGTTTTGGGGTATTGGTGAATCTGCTTTAGCAGAAAAAGTTGCTTCGTATTTAAAGTTGCCCAATCCCACAGTTGCCCCTTATGCAGGCAAGGGGGAAGTAAGATTGCGAGTCTCTGCTAAAGCTACTTCAGAAGCAGCCGCAGAAGCCTTAATTGCGCCCATTGAAAAACAACTTAAAGAAATTGCCGGACTGGATTTTTATGGCGTTAATAATGATACTCTTGCTTCCGTAGTTGGTCAGTTGTTGCAGGGATCAAAAGAAACGCTTTCAGTGGCAGAATCTTGCACTGGCGGTGGTTTAGGGCAAATGTTGACTGAGATTTCTGGGAGTTCCGATTACTTTTGGGGTGGAGTAATTTCTTATGACAATTCGGTGAAGGTTAAGCTGCTGGGGGTTAACCAGGAAGATTTAGATAAATTTGGGGCGGTAAGTGCTACTGTTGCAGAGCAAATGGCTGTTGGAGTCAAAACCCGCCTTGAAACAACTTGGGGACTGAGTATTACTGGAATTGCTGGTCCAACAGGAGGGACAGATACGAAGCCAGTGGGTTTAGTTTACATTGGTTTAGCCGGGCCAAAGGATGAAGTGACAAGTTTTGAGTATCAGTTTGGAACTGTGCGAGGTCGAGCTTTAATTCGTCATGTGAGTGCGAATGCAGCGTTGGATAATCTGCGCCGGAAGTTGTTGAGCAGGTAGCAGGTATATTATGTTTGTCATACAATCTGTATGACAAAGGAACCTAACGATGCAAATTAATGCACAATTAGATGACGAGTATGCTGACAAACTAGCCTTTATTCAACAGCAGAGTAATCAAGCAGTAACGGATGTGATTAAGTCTGCTATTGAGTTGGATTACCAGCAGTTTCAGCACGAAAAAAAAAATTTCTATAGTATTCTGTTCACTTTCTGTCTGTGATTTTTGCACCCTGCTTCCAAGGGATTTCTAATTGAAACTCAGCATTGGTTTTGTAGTAGTTGTACCACTCATCAGATGTTGGACTGAAGAAAAAATCAGAACCCAAACGCCCCAATCGTAAAAAGTCAGTTGTGATGGCGTAACCGCCCACTGGAAGCGATCGCAAGTTAATTAACTAAAGGGCGATCGCTAGCTTTTCCTGGGTTCTATCGCTCATTTCCAAAATCTGTAAACTGTTTAATTCTACTTTTGACGATCAGAAAATAATCTTTACCCAAAATTCAATCTATCAAAATAGTGAATTCGTTTCATAACTATTGATGCTAGAACTTCTATCTAGGGATCGATATGGTTAATAAGCTAAATGAAGTAGAAATAGTATACTAAATCACATGAGATTGTATTGTATGAAATCTAATTATGTTGCAAAACAGCTTTCCACCGTAAAACGCTGGATGGCCACAGCGCTGTTTTGTATGTTAGCGATCGCTTTCGTTTGGCAAGGTGCATTTTTCTCGAACACCTCAGCACTGGCTGATCCTGCTGCAACCTTGGTGGCATCATCAGATGCGGGCGATCGCGCTCAATATAAAGCCAGTAGAGATGCTGGACAAACCAAAAATTTCATTGATGATACGGCAGATAAAGTTAAGGACGCTGCCAAGAGCAATGCCAGTAAAGTTGACCAAGCAACAGACAATGGTAGCTTTATTGAGCGCAAAGCCAAGAAAGATGCGGCTACAATTCAGAAAAGAGCAAATGAAGATGCATCTCGGACTAAAGAAGCAGTAGACAATACCAAGAATGTTGTTGAACGTACTGTTGATAACATCAAAGATGCTTTTGGTAAATAGAGATATAGCAATCCTATTGGATTTGTAAAAATCGAAAGCTTTAAATTTCCGACTTCTTTAAGAAGTCGGAAATATTGTTGTTTACGAATAATTTTGAAAAGTCTCTGGTTACGTCAATATTATTACAGCAATTTACAGGTAGTTAACCATTATGGTAGGGTAACACAGCTAGCTCTGCTTCACTATAGGAAATTATAGTTAAAATTTACTAATTATCCAGACATAATATTTAGATAAAATAATCAAGTAACTTTAGATACATGCTTTCATAGCCATAGTAACTTGCGATCGCTGATCAAATTAGCTGTTATCATCGCACAAGAAAAGAAACTATTGTTAAATATTTACCAGCAATTATGCTAAATATATAGTTATAAATAAAATATTTAACTTTCTTTTGTACTAACTTAAAGATGACAAAATTGAGTAATCTGCTTAGGGAAATCCCGCAAACTACTCCTAGAAAAATTGTATTTCTATACGGGCAAAAAACAATTTTTAAGTAGCATTACTTATTGCCAAATGTGTTATAACATTAACTGATTGCAATTTAATTTGACGAATTGTTAATGGTTAACAAATTTTTCCCCATTATCAATTAAGAAGTTATACTTTCCACTACAACTTAGTAACAATGTAAGAGTTTGATTCTGTGGACAACCCGACCGTGGGAAAATCAAAATACCGAGACTCGAAGTTAGAGAGGAAAACCTTATAATATGCATCTGAGCGAAATCACCCATCCTAATCAGTTGCACGGTTTATCTGTTCGCCAACTGCAACAGATTGCCCGTCAGATTCGAGATAAGCATCTTCAAACAGTAGCAGTTAATGGTGGACACTTAGGGCCAGGGTTGGGTGTTGTCGAATTAACACTAGGACTTTACCAAACACTGGACTTAGATCGGGATAAAGTGATTTGGGATGTAGGACACCAGGCTTATCCCCACAAACTGCTTACAGGACGTTACGATCACTTCCACACCCTTAGACAAAAGGATGGAGTTGCAGGTTATCTCAAGCGGGGTGAAAACAAGTTTGACCATTTTGGGGCTGGACACGCTTCTACAAGTATTTCAGCCGCATTGGGCATGGCTTTAGCGCGAGATTTGAAAGGGGAAAAATTTAAAGCCGTTGCTGTGATTGGCGATGGCGCACTCACTGGGGGTATGGCTTTAGAAGCGATCAACCATGCGGGACACATGCCGAAAACGAACCTGTTGGTTGTTCTCAACGACAACGACATGTCCATATCTCGCAACGTCGGCGCGATTCCTCGCTATCTCAACAAAATGCGTCTCAGCCAACCAGTGCAATTTATTAAAGATAATCTTGAGGAACAGTTTAAGCAAATTCCCTTCGTTGGCGAATCCCTGTCACCCGAACTTGGACGCATCAAAGAAGGTATGAAGCGTTTGGCTGTTCCAAAGGTAGGTGCGGTTTTTGAAGAACTCGGCTTTACCTACATTGGGCCAGTGGATGGGCATAATCTCGAAGAATTGATTGCCACTTTCCAACAAGCACATCAGATAATAGGCCCAGTCTTGGTACATGTGGCAACAGTGAAAGGCAAAGGTTATGAAATTGCCGAACTAGATCAAGTTGGCTACCATGCCCAAAGCCCCTTTAACGTCGCAACTGGCAAAGCCATTCCTTCTAATAAACCCAAACCCCCAGCTTATGCCAAAGTCTTTTCTCACACTCTGGTAAAACTTGCCGAACAAAACCCCAAAATCGTTGGCATTACTGCGGCTATGGCAACGGGGACAGGTTTAGATAAACTTCAAGCAAAACTGCCGAATCAATATATAGATGTCGGCATTGCGGAACAACACGCAATTACTCTAGCAGCAGGACTTGCAACCGAAGGGATGCGCCCCGTTGCGGCTATTTATTCAACCTTCCTGCAACGCGCCTACGACCAGATAATTCATGATGTCTGCATCCAAAACCTGCCAGTATTCTTCTGCTTGGATCGGGCAGGAATTGTTGGTGCTGATGGCCCCACCCACCAAGGTATGTATGACATTGCCTATCTGCGTTGTATTCCCAACATGGTAATCATGGCACCCAAAGATGAGGCAGAACTGCAAAGCATGATAGTAACTGGTGTTGAGCATACCAGTGGGCCGATCGCAATGCGTTATCCTCGTGGCAATGGCTACGGCGTTCCCTTGATGGAGGAAGGTTGGGAACCTTTGGAAATCGGCAAAGGCGAGATTCTGCGTACAGGCGATGATGTGTTAATTGTTGCTTATGGCACAATGGTTTATCCAGGAATGCAAGCCGCCGAAATTCTCAGCGAACACGGCATTGAAGCAACTGTAATTAATGCTCGTTTCGTTAAGCCGTTGGATACCGAGTTGATTTTACCTTTAGCGAAGAAAATCGGCCGTGTTATCACCTTAGAAGAAGGCTGTGTAATGGGTGGCTTTGGTTCTGCGATCGCCGAGGCTTTACTAGATGCAGATATTCTTGTTCCTGTCAAGCGATTTGGTGTACCAGATGTGTTGGTAGATCATGCTGAACCCAATGAATCTAAGACAGAACTAGGTTTAAGTAGTCATCAAATAGCAGAGAGAGTGTTGCAAGCTTTCTTTAAACAGCAAGTATCTGCTGTGGTTTAGTCTACTTATCAACAGTATTATCTAAAAATAACCCCTATAAAAGGGGTTATTTTTATGAGAATATTAGCGATCGCTATTTCTACTCACTCTTCAGCAATTGCAATAATTTGACAATTACATCGTTTCCTGTGTTTGGGGATTGAACATCAAATCTTTCCCCGCCTTGTTTTGTTAGAGACGCAAACAATAGCTGATTTTACGGTAGGGGCAATTCATGAATTGCTCCTATCTGGCTGGAAAAATTTTTTACTTATATAACAGATGTACGAAATATTTATAGAGTTTTAAATAATGCCCCGGATTTTTGACAACATTGATTTGCAACTGCTACCGATTTTACGAGAAACCCTCAAAATCTCCTATCGGGCAGATTTTTGCGTTGGCTACTTCAACCTCAGAGGTTGGCGAAGAATTGATGATTTGATTGAACAGTATGTTGGCAGTGAAAATGCTTGTTGTCGTTTGCTAATAGGGATGCAAAGCTTGCCTAGTGATGAAGTTCATGCGGCATTTTCTCTTAGTAATGGTGATGGACGGATTGACAACAGTAGTATTGTGCGCTTTAAAAAACGCATGGCGGCGGAATTTCGTCAGCAGTTGACTATCGGTGCGCCGACTAATCAAGATGAAGCGGGGTTACGGCGGTTAAGTCATCAGCTAAAAACTCAGAAACTAGTTATTAAACTGTTTCTCCGTCATTCTCTCCACGCCAAATTATATCTCGTGCATCGCCATGACCCCAACACTCCCACAGTGGGATTCTTGGGTAGTAGTAATTTAACCCTTCCTGGACTGGCGAAACAAGGGGAGTTGAATGTTGATATTTTAGACCACGATGCTTGTAATAAACTGCAAAAGTGGTTTAGCGATCGCTGGCAAGATTACGGTTGTGTAGATATTTCCCAAGAGTTGGCTGAAATTATTGACCAGAGTTGGGCTAGAGATGAGTTAGTTTCACCTTACTACATCTACTTGAAGATAGCTTACCACTTATCCCATGAAGCGATCGCCGGACTTTCAGAATTCCGCATCCCCCGCGAATTTAATAATTTATTTGATTTCCAAAAAGCTGCCGTACAGCTAGCAGCACGTCATGTAACTAGGCGTGGCGGCGTATTAGTGGGTGATGTGGTCGGTTTGGGTAAAACCTTAGTTGGAACTGCCCTTGCCAAAATATTACAAGAAGATTGTTATTTAGAAACGCTGATTATTTGCCCAAAAAACCTAGTTTCAATGTGGCAAGAATATAAAGATAACTATCGGTTACTTGCCGAAATTATGCCAATTAGTCAAGTACAAAATAAATTACCAACACTACGCCGTTATCGAGTTGTGTTAATTGATGAAAGTCATAATTTACGTAACCGCGAAGGTAAACGTTATCGAACAATAATAGAATATATTGCAGCTAATGAAAGTAAATGTATATTATTATCTGCTACTCCTTACAATAAAAGTTATCTCGACCTTTCCGCACAACTGCGGCTATTTGTGCCAGAAGACCAAGATTTAGGATTAAGACCAGAAGCTTTAATTAATGAACTTGGCGGCAGTTCCATAGGAGAATTAGAGTTTATTAGAAAGCATCAATGTTCTGTCCGTTCTTTAGCGGCTTTTGAAAAAAGCGAACATCCTGATGACTGGCGAGAATTGATGAAGCGTTACATGGTACGACGCACTCGTTCATTTATTAAAGAAAATTATGCCCACACAGATGAAACAGGGCGGAAATATTTAGAATTTTCTGATGGGGGACGCTCTTATTTTCCCCAGCGTGTGCCTCGTAGTCTCAAGTTTCCTCTAGAAGGTTCTAGCACAGACTTTTATGCTCGTCTTTACTCTGAGTTAGTAGTAGAAGTCATTAATAAACTTAATTTACCGCGTTATGGGCTAGGGAATTACATTATTGCTAAACCCAAACAGCCGCCTACAGACACCGAACAACGTTTTATTAATAGCTTGTTTCGTGGCGGTAGGAGATTAATGGGGTTTTCGCGCACTAATTTATTTAAACGTTTAGAAAGTAGTGGTGTTGCTTTTATTCAATCAATTGAACGCCATATATTACGAAATTTCATTTATTTATATGCTTTAGAACATGGGCTTGATATTCCTATTGAAACTCAAGAGGCTGAATTATTAGATACAAGTAATAATGATGAAGATGCCGATTCTGTTGTAGCAGCCTTGTTTGATACTGAAACGGAAGAAGATGATTCCACTGCTTCGCTGCAAGTGGAAAGAGAAGGAGAATTAAATTCTTTTTCTCACGAGGATGAGAAAGCATCTAAAACAGAAAAAGTTTTTCGTCAAAGAGCAGAATCAATTTATCAAGAATATACAACTCGATATCAACGAAGATTTAAATGGCTCAGGTCTACACTTTTTGATCTTAAAAAACTGAAACGGGATTTGTTAGAAGATGCCAAAGCACTGATTAATATACTGCAAGAGTGTGGCGAGTGGAATCCCCAAAAAGATGAAAAACTTGTAGCCTTAATTAAACTCTTAACAGAAACTCACCCCAAAGACAAAGTACTAATTTTCACCCAGTTCGCTGATTCAGTCCGCTATCTTGTAGACAATTTGCAGTTGAATCTTATGACTAATATTGCAGGAGTGACAGGACAAGCTAAAGACCCAACAGTAATGACGGGAAAGTTTAGCCCTGTGAGTAATAGAAAATGAGAGCAAATTTCATCATCAGAAGAGTTGCGTATTTTAATAGCTACTGATGTTTTGAGTGAAGGTCATAATTTGCAAGACTGTGCAATTATCGTCAATTGGGATTTACCTTGGGCGATTATTCGCTTAATTCAACGCGCCGGACGCGTAGACCGCATTGGACAAAATGCAGAACAAATCCTCTGTTATTCTTTTTTACCAGCCGAGGGAGTGGAACGGATTATTAACTTGCGGGGACGACTTCGTAAACGATTGCAAGAAAATGCTGAAGTAGTGGGAACCGATGAAGCTTTTTTTGAAGATGATGATGCACGAGTAATTCTTGATTTATACAATGAGAAATCTGGAATTTTAGATGGTGAAGAAGATACAGAAGTCGATTTGACTTCAGAAGCGTTTCAAATTTGGAAAAAAGCCACCGATAGTAATCCAGGTTTGAAAAAAACCATTGAAGAAATGCAAAATGTAGTTTATTCTACCCGCGCCCATACTCCCCAACCTGTGCAACCAGAGGGAGTATTGCTTTATATGAAAACTACAGAGGGAAATGATTCTTTGATTTATGTTGACCGCGATGGAAATAGCGTTACTCAATCACAATTAGCAGTTCTTCGAGTAGCTGCGTGTGAAGAATCTACCCCAGCGATACCCAGAGATAAACAACATCACAAGTTAGTAGAAAAGGGTGCTGAATTGATTGCTGAAGAAGAGAAAAATGCAGGCGGTCAATTAGGACGGCCATCAGGTGCAAGGTTCCGCACTTATGAACGATTGAAAAGTTATGTTCAAGAAATGAAGGGAACACTATTTGTTAGTGAAGAACTTTTAAAAGCAATTGATGAAATTTACCGTTATCCTTTGCGACAGTCAGCCATTGATACTCTCAACCGCCAACTGAGAAGCGGTATTAATAATCAGCAGTTAGCTGAGTTAGTAGTGGCGCTACGAATGGATGACCGTTTGTGTATTGTCACAGAAGAACTAGAAAAGCGAGAACCTCAAATTATTTGTTCTTTGGGATTATTTTTTAATTCGTAATTCGTACCTCGACTTCGCTCGGCAACCTAATTCGTAATTAATGTAAGAGATATAATAAATTGCCGTCTTTACAATAATCAGTCCTTTGTAGAGACGGCGATTTATCGCGCCTTTATCATTTAGATTATTTAGTAGCTGTGCCCCTACTGCATAGAACTATTCCCATTGAGAAATATTCTATGCTGTTTGATTTGCTTCCAACCAGTTAAGTAAATCCTCAATCGCTGTAAAATCCAATAAAGCCTCACCAAGTGCTTCTAATTGCTCTAAGGAAAGAGTTTGAATACGCTCTCGAACCTCTTGTGGTAACTCTCCTACCCGTTTTTGTAGTAGGCGTAACACGAGGGTTTGTCCTTGTTCTTGTTTTCCCCGCTCGTAACCAATGCGCTCGCCTGTGGTAATGTAGCTCATAGTTCGCTCCTGCTCAAACTGCTTAAACTCTTGCCAAAATTCTGCTTCCAAGGCTTTTGGTAAAATCATAACCCAATCAATAAATCGATAAAGGTTACGAATATCTTTTTCTTGCAATCCTAATTCATACAATCGGCGAATCAGACTAAATTTCCAAGCTTTACGTTCTCCTAGCTTTTTACTTGTTTGCTGCGTCTTTAAATGCGCCATTACTACAGTTGCAAATGGATTGTCGCTGGCTTCTAATTCTGTCCAACGATTTTGATAATCCAGCAGCTTGACAGTTCCAAACTCAAAGTTAAGCCTGGTGTTGGGATAATTATAACTATATTGATTGGGTCGCCATGTCGGGTCTGTATCGCACAAAATTGCTAAACTTATGGCAGGTTTTGCAAATCTGTCAAAAATTCGCAGGTTGTAGG
>JADEXV010000436.1 GCA_015206945.1 Nostocales cyanobacterium LEGE 12452
CTATACCTTTACACTAGCAGTTAGTCCAAATGGCAATCTTCTGGCAATCGGGGATACCCTTGGTCAAATTTCCCTATGGCAAACAACAGATGGACAACAATGTTTAACCTGGGAAGCACACACAGGTTGGGTGCGTTCTATTGTATTTAGTGCTGACGGACAAACCTTATTTAGTGGCAGTGATGACCAAACTGTTAAACAATGGGATATCACAGGTCGATGCCTACAAGTATTCAGGATGCACACAGGCTTTGTTTGGTCTGTAGCCCAGGCTCGGCAAGAAAACTATTCAGTCCTTGCCAGTGGTGGTATGGATCAAACGGTTAAATTATGGGATATTCAGACAGGGGAATGTCTGAAAAGTCTTGAAGGACACACAGATTGGATCTGGGCGATCGCTCTGAGTAAAGATGGTAAAACTTTAGCAAGTGGTAGCGCCGACCATACTATCAAACTTTGGCATCTCAATACAGGTGAGTGCCAGAAAACACTGCAAGCACACACGGGTATTGTGTGGTCTGTAGCATTTAATGCCGATGATAAAATACTGGTAAGTGGCAGCGCTGATGGCACTGTGAGGATTTGGGATTTAGAAGCAATGCAGTGTTTGCAAACTCTCCACGGTCATACAGGCCATGTCTGGTGTGTAGCTTGTAGTACTGATGGTCAAACGCTAGCAAGTGGCAGTGCTGATACAACAATTCGCTTGTGGGACATTCACACTGGAGAATGTGTGAAAACTTTGTCAGGGCACACCCACACAGTGCGATCGCTGACATTCACTCCAGATGGAAAAACCTTGATTGCCAGTGATGATAACCAAACTGTTAAGTTCTGGAATATTCATACAGGACAGTGTTTCCGAACTTTTCGCGGACATGGTAGTGGTGTGTGGGCATTAGCGACCTCTCCACTTGATGAAAATGACCGCAGCCAAGTCTTAGCCAGTGGTGAAGACCAAACAGTTAAATTATGGGATATTAATACTGGTAAGTGTGTCAAAACCTTTACTGGTCATACTAATTGGGTACGAACCGTAGCTTTTAATCCTCAAGGTAATACCATTGCCAGTGGCGGTGCAGATGAAACAGTGAGAATTTGGGACATAGAGACAGGAGAATGCCTGCAAGTCTTGCGAGGTCATAGAAACTGGCTACTTTCAGTTACCTACAGTCCTGATGGACAAACCTTAGCCAGTAGTGGTAGCGACAAGCAGGTACGGATTTGGGATGTCAAGACAGGTGTTTGCCTAGGTGTGTTATGTAATCACACTAATATTGTCTCATCACTTGTTTATAGTCCTGATGGCAAGATGCTAATTAGTTGCTGTGCAGATTCCCTAATTCGAGCTTGGGATGTTGCTACAGGGGAATGCTTGAAAATTTTTCGTGGGCACACAAACGGCGTGTGGTCAGCTAAATTTAGTCCAGATGGGCAAACCTTGCACAGTAGCAGTCAAGATGCAACCATCAAAATTTGGGATTTCAAGACTTGCCAATGTCTAAGAACTTTGAAAGGACATACTGATGCTGTGATCAGTGCTGCCAGTCCTGATGGTTGTCTGCTGGCAAGCGGAGGAACCGACCAAAGCGTGAGAATTTGGGATATGAAAACTGGGAAGTGCTTGAGAGTATTGATTGGACACACACGATGGATTTTTGCGATCGCATTTATCCAGTCTCCGGTTCAAAGTTTAATTCTTGCTAGCAGCAGTGAAGACCAGACCATCCGCTTATGGAATGTCGAAACAGGTGAATGTCTGAAAATTCTGAGAACTCCTAGACCTTATGAAGGCATGAATATTACAGGAGTCATTGGTTTAACGGAATCTGTGCGATCGTCACTTTTGGTACTAGGAGCTATAACAGAAGGTTCTTAAATAAATTAAATATGCATAATGCAGATTAATTTGATTCTTTAATCCAATTTACTGTGCAAAAACAGGAAGATCCATTAGCGATCGCCTGGCCTTGGGGTGGAGCATTGTCACTTGTTTTTGTTCGACTTCAGAAAATCGCGTTGCTCCCGAAAAAATAGAAATTTTTTGCAATTCCTTACGCGATAGCGAAGCTTGCGCTATCGGCGATCAGCCTGGAGAGGCTTGTGCCGAAGCGATCGCCTGTTACTGAATCGGTGTTCTAGGGGTTGGAGTGGCTCATGAAGCAGAGCGAAGGCAACGTCGGCGCAACATAAAACCAGCTCCAATTAAGCCAATACTAACTAGCGTCCCTACTCCGGTTTCTGGTTCTGGAACAACCTTAATAGTGCCAGTAACTAAAGCCTGTCCTCTTATGGGATCGTTTGGATTTGGACTGATTGTGTCGTTCTCAAAAAAGTCTAGTATGCCAGTAGCACCTGTGAATATACCCTCACCGCCAGTGATAATCAAAGAACCAGAGCCAGACCCTCTGAGGTTTACAAAGTCAATTAAAGCGGTGGCAGTAGCCGTTCCAGATACCTTGTTAGCACCGCTACCACTGAATTCAATAAAGCCTTCTGGGAAGCCCTCTAAGCCGATTGCTGTTGGATCGGTGTTAAAGGTGAACAAACCAGTAGATAAGTCAGTTAGGGCGTAAACTAAACCATTATATTCGGTGAGTCCGTATGCTGCATCAGTACTTACAGCCCGTTCAATTGCCCGTGAAAACTTCTCGTTAATCGGCTCAACAGCGATTGTTACGTCGTAGTTACCACTAAATGGGAACAGAGTCTGTGCGAGCGCCTTCTCGTTGCCCGATCCAAAACTCAGTAAAGCCAAAGCTGCTGGAACAACCCATGCAGCATAAGAGCGAAGTACCGTTAGCATTGTTTGATATTACCTATGTTTAAGGGAATGCTTATGTAAAAAATATTACTTTCTTGATTGCCGAAAACAGTATACAGCACATTAGATTGCAGCGACAATGAAAAAATTGTCGCTCCGCTTGATATATCTTTAGAAACTATATTAAATGGACTGCGCCATTTCAAAATTAAGTTCAATTCCAACTACTGCCGTGCGCGTCGGTCTGTGGGTGCATCCCACCAAGAAGCGATGCTAACTTCTCGTTGGAGTCCATAATGATGATGCAGTGAATCAATACTTCGGACAATAAGTGCAAGGTCAAACAATGCCGTCTGCTGTGGCATAGTTTACCACCGCAGGAATCCCTTAATCTGTTGCATGAGGGATACTAGTGTGATATAGGACTAATATTTGATTTCTGAAAAAGCTCCGTACATTTGAAGAGTGGGGAAATCAAAAGTGGTGTGTCGGATAAACCACTCAAACATCCACTTCAGATGAGAGAACGAAGGAATCAAAGCACA
>JADEXV010000064.1 GCA_015206945.1 Nostocales cyanobacterium LEGE 12452
TGCTAACAGTATCTTATAACCTCCTGTTAAGTGGGCAAAAAATTAAAAATTAAAAATTAAAAATTAAATTTTAGGCGCAATTGGAAAACTTTTTATGGCTATTATTCGAGAAACCATCAGAGCAATTTTTATAACTCTAATGCTTTGGTTGTTGACTGCAATCATCTATCCGCTGATAATCCTTGTAGTCGGTCAAGTTTTTTTGCCCTATCAAGCTAATGGCAGTATCGTGCGGAATCTAAGTAATGAACCAATTGGTTCTGCTTTAATCGGTCAGCTATTCACATCTGAGCGATATTTCCATTCTCGTCCAAGTACTATTAGATATAGCCAAGGAAAAAAAGCCAAGCCAACTGGCATATCTGGAGCTAGCAATCTCGCTGCCAGCAATCCAGAACTACTAAAGCGGATTTTAGAAGAAGCAGATAAATTGCGAGAGGAAAATCTTCAACCAATAGCTGATATAATTTATACCTCTGGCTCTGGTTTAGATCCGCATATTTCCTTTAGAGCAGCACGGCAGCAATTGACGCGAGTTGCTGGGGCGCGGGGAGTAAAAGAAGATGAGATTTTACCTTTAATTAATAAGTATACTGATGACAGATTTTTATGGATTTTTGGCGAACCGGGAGTTAATGTTCTCCGATTGAATTATGCTCTTGATTTGCAAGATATTAATCGTCAGCAAAATTAATAAATGGGTATTGGGCATGGGGCATGGGGTATTGGGCATGGGTAAAGTGCTGTTTTTGTTTCCGATGAAGTAAGAGTACTAAGTAAGTGGGCGGGAATAAACCAAATTATGCTACGAAACGAAAATAGGCTTAAAATCCTTACCAAGGACAAATGACCAATACTGGTTCGGCTGGGAATGCGCCTTTAAATTCTGCAAGTTACTCGCTTTATCCAGCACGACGACGTGGTAAGCATAAAATCTTTATTGGCATGGCTCCTGGAGTAGGCAAAACCTACCGGATGCTGGAAGAGGCACAAGCATTAAAACAGGAAGGAATTGATGTCGTCGTTGGGCTTTTGGAAACCCACGGACGCAAAGAGACAGCTGAAAAGGCAGAGGGACTGGAAATTATACCCCGTAAGCAATATCCTCGCGGTGAGCTGACGCTGACGGATATGGATACAGATGCTATTTTAAAGCGATGTCTCGCGACAAGCCGCTTTGCGTCTACGCCCCAATTAGTTTTAATCGATGAACTTGCCCATACCAATGTCCCTGGTTCTCCACGCGAAAAGCGCTACGAAGATGTAGAAGTAGTTTTGGCCGCCGGGATTGATGTCTACTCCACAATGAATGTGCAACATTTGGAAAGTCTCAATGACTTAGTAGCCAGAATTACAGGTGTGGTAGTCCGGGAGCGAGTTCCTGACAGGATTATGGATGAAGCAGATGAAATAGTGGTAGTGGATGTCACACCAGAAACGCTGCAAGAACGGTTATTAGAAGGCAAGATTTACACACAGCCAAAAATCCAACAATCCCTCGATAATTTTTTCCAACGCCGTAACCTGATTGCTTTGCGGGAGTTGGCTTTGCGGGAGGTGGCAGACAACGTGGAAGAAAATGCGATCGCCTCTACTCCCAATGGGCAATTCTGTAATATTCACGAGCGGGTTTTGGTGTGTGTATCCACTTATCCCAACTCAGTGCAGCTGTTACGCCGGGGTGCGAGGTTGGCTAACTATATGAACGCGCCGCTTTATACCTTGTTCGTAGCCGATCCAGAACGCTTCCTTACCAAAGAAGAAAGCTTACACATCCACACTTGTGAGAAACTGTGTAAAGAATTTGAAGGTACTTTTCTTCGTGTTACCAACAGTAATATAGCTAATGCGATCGCTGAGGTCGCCCAAAAACATCGTATCACCCAAATTGTTATTGGAGAAAGTCAGCGATCGCGCTGGCAAATGCTCCTCAAAGGATCTTTGACGCAAAAATTGGTACGCTTGCTCAAAAACATTGATTTGCATATTATTGCCAGCGAAAAAATGGTTTCATCCAAATAGGGTAGCGAGTAGGGGGCAGGAGGCAGAGGGAAAGAAGTGAAATATGTCTGATTTTAAATACTCAGCACGGGCTAAACGCCCCGCTACCGCTAACAGCACTCAGCACTCTTGATCTCATCTACTTAAAAAGTGCTGTATTACACTATTCTAGTATTTCTGACTTTGGTTCTCTCAGTACCAACTCAGACATCAAATCAGGCGAAAATAGTTGTTCCTCATTTTTGAGTGTCTCAACTTGCTCTTCAGTAGCAGGTAGCCATTTGATAAATGGTAGGGGTAACAGCGTGCTGAGGTTAGTAATTACCACCAAGAGCCAAAGTGACTCAAAGTTTGTTGCAGTGATCCCCAGCCAATATGTGATTAATGCCCCGAATGCATGAGAAACTGTTCCGGCTGAATTATAGATTGACATTAACAAGGCAAATAATGTCGCTTCCACACCAGAAGGACAAAGCCTTGCTGCTAGCACCATCACTTGCATAAAGGCAATTTTCCCCATCACAGTCAGAATTAGGCTATCACCCAAACTAAACCAGTGGTCATCTATACCTAATAGCCTGTTTGTGTGAGTTACCAACAACAGCATCGTCATCCCCAAAAGTGACGAAAGGACAGTACTCCAAGCAAAAATCACGCGAAAAGGGATGCTTTTGAGGAAACGTTGAAAAATCCAAACACCTGCCAAAGAAGCGAAACTTCCCACCAAGTTTACTCGCCCCAAAAATTCTGGTTCAAAGTGGAGTTCGTTGGTAGCGAAGTAGAAAAAGGCTGAGTCAGCATTTGGGGTAGCTTGCCAGATGAAGATAAAAGCCGTTGGTAACCAAATACTTTTTTGGCTAATGGCTTGGCGTAGCTGGCTCAGTTGATGTTTGATTGGTAAAGGGTTGGTCTGATTACTATCTTGAGCATCTTTGCTAACGGGGGACTCAGCAATTAACCAAGCCACCCCTGAAACGATCAGCGGAAATAAAGCGGTAATGCCAAAGACAGTACGGGTAGTAAAGTATTGGAGTAATAGACCGCTACAGTAGGCTGTTATTAAACCTCCGATCGCAGAAGCACCCCAGCACAGAGATTGTAGTGAGCCGGCTTTTGCTTGTGATTCGCCTCTGGCTCGTTCTACAACTAGCGAGTCAACGATAACATCACTCATGGCGACGGAGAGAGAACCAAGAGCGATCGCTAATGTAGCTGCCCAGCTAGTATTAACTATTGTGGCCAAACTCATCCAAGAAGCAGTTCCCAGTATCCCGGATAAAATCAAGTAAGGACGGCGACGATAGCCAAATATAGGTAAGCCATCAGAGATAAAACCAAACACCGGCTTGATCATCCAAGGTAGGAAGACAATTCCCAATAGCGCCGATACCTGAACTGGACTCAGGAGTAGTTCATCTTTGAGAAAAAAGCTAACGGCTAGACGCGATAGCCCTAAAATTCCTTGGACAAAGTAAACGGTGAGAATTGCAATTAACTCTGCATTTGGTTCATTACCCAAAAAGAGTTTTTGTGTTACTGAGTCTTTGACCTTGGACAAGCCAGATGATTGATCTACCATTCGATAAATATTTTTTAAATTTTGTTTACTTTTCTATCATATCGATTCTTAAGAGGTGGGTTTTTCTCACCTTTTTCCTTTTGTTTCTTCTTTGAGTATTATTTAAGGCTTTTCTAACAACTTTTCTTTCTTCTAGCAAGATGTTCTCGTTTCTGAACGGCTATTCGCCTTTGAATTTGGGACATCAAATACAGTTTTATCTACTGCGATGATTTCTTGTAGTTGCTTGTATTAAAAAACACATATAAGCTGATGTTACTGATTTGGAAACAATAAATTCAGAAATCACCAGGGTTTAGCAGTATGGTCAGTATTCTCGGATACGACATAACTGAAGAAATCTAAAATGGTTCCAGAACTCTAGTTTATTGGGGGTATCGAGAAACTGACCAAGAAGGGTGTAAGGTGTGGGGTGTAGGGTGTAGTGAAGAAGGAAATTTCTTTCCCACACCCAACACCCTCTTCTTTCCCACACCCAACGCCTTACTTGCCCCTGTTTTTAAATATGGAAAAAAGAAAAAGATGTATTTCCAGACACGTATGTGCAATAAATACAGCGTCCGTTTTGAAGCCTCTGCTTTTAAGTATGGCGTTCCCTACACCCCACACCCTATCCCCTACACCCTTTTCATTCATTACCTGTAGTAATTAAACTGCTAAAAAATTCATATCTCAGTTTCAGTGATCTGTTGCAGTTTCGCAATCAGTACACAATTGCCAAAAATCTTAACTCATCTGCGATCGTCCAAACCTACAGTCTGGAGGCGTATCAAAATGGTTATGCGTTGGTAATGGAAGATTTTGGTGGGATTTCTCTTAAAGATTATTTTGCTTGTTACCAGACGCCAGATATGGTGTCTTTTTTATCAAGAATACCAGAATTATGCTCATCAACTAAAGCGATCGCTGCAAGAACTTGAGCAAGCCCAATTACAAATAGTGCAAAATAAAATGAAAAAATGGCAAAGTTGGACAATTTAGTTGCAGATGTGGCACATGAAATTAATAACCTTATTGGATTTCTTGAAGGCAGTCTCCACAATATCCAAGAATATTGGCAAAGGAACAGGATGAAGATGTTTTAAAAATATTGGGCGAATATAATTCGCTACTACACAAGTAAAGTCTACTAATGCAAAACAAGGGTTTTGCATTAGTAGACTGACAAGAATTACGTAAACAACTGCAAACTTCTTAATTGGCAAGTGTTTCCGCTTTTCTTAGCACCATTTGTCTTTAGGCTACAGTGACTCCTAGCGTATAAGAACCAGGGTCAAAAAAGCCAGAACTGAAAGTTCCGCCATTTTGAGGGAAGTAATCATAATCACTTACTGAAATGGAGTAAGTACCTGCCCCTAGTGAAGCGGTGATTGATTGAGAAGTACTGGAACTCTGTAAGTTCCCAGCACTATTAAATAGGCCGAGAACTGGATAGTTACCACTGTAATTCGGCGTGCTAATAGTCACAGTTCCTGGGTTGGCTAAAGAAAATGTGAAAAAGTCGAAATCAGGATTGTTCCCTGGAAGTCTTGCCAGTTGAGCAGAGGTATTAACTTCTGAACCTGATGTTAAATTACCTAGCTTCTCAGCAGTGGCTAGTGTGTTATTTGTCCCTTGTCCAGCATCTTCTTTCTCGTAGAACAGGAAGTCGTCACTATCAAACCTCAGAGACGACGCTTGCACAACACCAATGAGTTCATCTAGCTCTCCTGAGTTGTCCAAAAATACCCTTGTATCGGCTCCCACAGTCTGCAAGCGATAGTCTGCCAGTGTTCCTTTGAGCTGGATTCTATCTTCGTTGGAGTTGAAGCCACTGATGGTAGCGTAGTCTGCCAAACCACTACTTCCACTGTTGTTATCGTCATAGAAGACATTAGTAGCATCTCCAAGTAAGAACTGATCTTCCCCAGGCCCTCCAGTTAGGGTATCAACCTCTCCTAATCCAGGAGAATCAGAATCGTTAGAAGTATCAACGCCTATAAGGACATCATTTCCAGGCCCTCCAAGAAGAGTGTCATTGCCGATCCCGCCACGGAGGGTGTCATCGCCTTCTCCTCCTTCGATTTGGTCATTGCCAGCCCCGCCAAACAGGCTGTCATTTCCATCCTCGCCCAAGACGAGATCATTACCTTCCTGACCATCAAGAAAGTCATCGCCATCCCCACCAAACAAGGTATCATTGCCGCCTCTGCCAAAGAGGGTATCACTGCTGCCTCCTCCAAGCAGGGAGTCGCTAAAACTAGAACCAAAGACTTGCTCGATATTGAACAGGACATCACTCCCATCTCCCCCACTGGCAGTTCCAGTGCCAAGGTCAACGGTGACTCCGACGGTAGCACTTAAATAATCAGCAGTATCAACGCCATCTCCACCAAAGAGTTGGTCATTCCCGCCTCCACCTTGGAGTTGGTCATTGTCACTTCCACCAAGCAGAATGTCATTGCCGCTGCCGCCTAGCAGGGTATCATTGCCTTCTCTACTAATGAGAGTATCACTCCCGTCCTCACCAAAGAGTTGGTCATTGCCAGCCCCACCAAGCAGGATGTCAATGCCGCTACCGCCAAGCAGGGAATCATTGCCGTACCCGCCATTGATAAAGTCGTCGTTAGCCCCGCCAAGGAGGGTGTCATTGCCGTTATCGCCAAAGAGGCGGTCATTACCAGCCTCACCATTAACAAAGTCATTCCCGTCCCCACCACTGAGGAAGAAGTCATTGCCAGCTCCGCCAAGGATCGTGTCATTGAACCTAGAACCAACGATTCTTTCAATCTCCAACAGGACATCATTCCTGCCCGGTCCTGTAGCGGTTCCAGTGGCAAGGTTAATCGTAACTCCGGCAGTGGCACTGAAATAATCAGCAGTATCAACACCAGCTCCACCCAAGAGTTGGTTATTGCCAGTCCCACCACGCAAGGTGTCATCGCCAGCCCCACCACGGACAATATCGTTGCCTTCCTCGCCATCAAGCAGGTCATTGCCAACTGCACCATCAAGCAGGTCATTGCCACCTCTACCAAAGAGGGTGTCATTACCGCGCGCGCCAGTTAGGGAATCGTTGAAACCAGAACCAAAGACTTGTTCGATATTAAATAGGACATCATTCCCAGCCCCTCCACTGGCAGTTCCAGTCGCTAGGTTAACGATGACACCAGCAGTGGTATTTGAATAGTCAGCAGTATCATTGCCAGTCCCACCAAAGATTTGGTCATCTCCGTCCCCTGCTTCGAGTCGGTCATTGCCAGCCCCGCCAAGGAGGGTGTCATCGCCAGCCTGACCAATCAAGTTGTCATCGCCATCCTCGCCATCAATTTGGTCATCGCCAGCCCCGCCATTGAGCGTGTCAACCCCTTCTCCGCCAAAGAGTTGGTCGTTACCGTCTTCTCCAGCGAGTCGGTCATTTCCGTCCCCGCCTTCGAGAAGGTCATTGTCAGACCCACCAAGGAAAACATCATTACCGAACCCACCAAGCAGGGTGTCGTCACCGCCTTTGCCAAGGAGTTGATCGTTATCCTCCTCGCCATCGAGAAGGTCATTGCCAGATCCACCAAGGAGGACATCATCGCCGAACCCACCAAGCAGGGTGTTCTCGCCGTCCTCACCATTGAGAAGGTCATTACCGTCCTCGCCATTAAGCGAGTCATTGCCAGCCCCACCTAAGAGGTCATCATTGCCGCTCCGACCAAAGAGGTTATCATTACCGCCCTGACCAAGGATAGCGTCATTATCAAACGTGCCAATTAGAGTGTTATTGCTGTTGTCTCCAATAATGTCTGCCATATCAATCCCCTCGGTTATAAGTGTGATTCAGAGATATTGGCTGGAAGAGGTGTCATCTATGAGTAGCCCTGCCAGCGGGGCTACGGTGTACACAGAAGTCTTTTAAGATTGCCTCACAAGCTTTTTATCCCCTAACCCCCCCTTAAAAAGCTACCGTGTATACACAAGTTGAGTTGGGAATCAAATGGACACAAAAGAACGGAAAATTATTTTTAAAATCCTTGATTTTCCGTTAAACCTCTATCAATGAACTGACACGATTGATAATCAGCTTGCTCAGTTCAAAACCTTGCCTACTAAGGCTTGTATCTTACCAGGCAAGGATTTTAGGACTTGTGTATACACCGTAGCCTTAAAAAGGGGGGGCAAAAGCCCTTCAAAATCACCCTTTTTAAGAGGGATTTAGGGGGATCTTCAACAATTTTGATTTTATAGAAAAATGTGTGTACACCGTAGGCCAGCGGGAAGAAACCCTAGATAGGTAGTTCAAATAAATGCAGCATCTATTTAGACTGGTTTTGTAACCGCTCAATAATCCGGGGTAAATCGCTCAGTGACAAGGCTCAAATGGAGTAAACTCGTTCCTGAACTGGTAGTTCGCCCCGATTTATTGAGTGGATACCTGGTTTCTTGGTCTAGACACTGCCTAAATAGCTATCACTAGCATAGAGCAAATGCATCTTATTTGCTACTAACTTGAGCTAATAGCCTGAAAATAAATTTTCGGGCGGTTTTTAAGCTTTTGTAACAGCTTTGAAGATGGTGGTTCTACACATATTCATATCGGGAATTAGGAATGCTTAACATCTATAAAAGGCAATTTCTTGGAACTAGTAGCACCAATAACTTCAATACCTTGTTTGCCACGAATGCCGTCTACTGGCAGAGAAACTGTATAAGGTGCGGTTGCTGGTAGTCCGATTCCGGGCAAAGTGCCAACGACCTCAACTCCCCAATATTCAGGTTGCTGAACGTATACAAGTGGTACAAGATTCACTTCCAAATTCAAGTATGGTTTCGTTCCTCTGACAACTAAAATATAAGTGTCACTTACTATACCAGGAAGAATTTCTGCTTCTTCAAAGTCAATTAATCGAGATGACTCTGGTTTTGGTAAAGCTCGGAATTGACTAAGACTTTGCTCTAATGTACTCATTTTTTCTCCTTTAGAAGAACTATGTTGTTGAAGCAACTAATTAAGGAGATCACAAGATATTTTCAATCTTGTACCTTCAAATTTTTAGTTTCTTAGTTAATTCATCAAGCTAGAAAGCAAAGTTTATGCAATGCCAACTTCTTCTTTACATTTATTTATCAAGCTCAGAAATTATCATACAAGGTGGTTAATCTAGGAAAATCCTTGCGTTGGCAGTGATGTACTGTCGATCTCTTCGTTTGCGATCGCACGATACTTGAAATAATCAGGGTTATTGCGTGATGACCTAGAAGCAATCGCGTGCAGAGATGCCACCACAGCCTGATACTACGTTAAACCGATAGACAATTACTTTTAACTGTGTATAATACTGATTATATGAAGAATTAATCAAGTGAAGGGCAATAAATTTCCATATCTACAAGTACTAGTTGACCTCTAATGCCACCTATATGAATACTATACTGATGCCAATTTAAAAAATTTTGTTAACCATAACGCGCATTCTCCCCGATATCTTGAGGAGGGATCTTATCTATATATTGATATTGCATTCTTGTTGAAATTGGTATGGTCAAAGGAATCCATTATTTAAGGTGATTTCTCACAAAGAATATACTCAGGTTGACGAGTTTCGACAACTCTTGGAGACGCTACGCGAACGCTCAACTCTCGATCCCTTAGTTGGTTGAGCGGAGTCGAAACCAACAGCGACGGTAGATTTATTAACGGAAATTGCCTAATACGCCTTCATTCCCTGGTAACTGTTATTTTTAATAAAAATCTATTTTTGTTCAAAATTTACTAATATAGTCTAGTTTCAGATTCATCGTCCTCAGTAATTTCTGTGCAATGGCTAGGACGGACTACGTGGTATGTTTGGGAGATAGTCATCCCTAAGTAAATATTGATAACGTACCAATGCTCCAGTGCGTTCCCGCTTCTCCTGTCGGAGACGCTACGCGAACGGGTTGCCGTAGGCATCGCTTTCAACTCCTGTAACTCGTCGTCAGAACCTCGCAGCATAACCCCAGATTTCAAAAACTCTTACAGCTTGTTTGTCTACTAGAGGGGACGACACGCTACACAAGCAAAAACAACTGTTTAGCTGCTGTTTATCTGCTGCATTCTGATTATTAGTGGCTATTAAAGACATGAAGAATACATAAAGAGAAGTACTGAGATTATACTGATCGGCAAAGAATGTGAAGAGTATGCAAAGATATGTCTTTAAGTGTGGACATCTCAGTAAATATTCAGATATGGTTATCAAAGTGTTATTTAGATGTTCCCTATTTTTAAGCTACACACCCACGGGTAATAGCCCACAACAACTGCATAAAAATTCTTTCCCTATCGAAAGTGAATTATTCTCTATATTTACAACAGTAGGGCTTACGCTTTGATAAAAAATATGAAGTGTGGGTTTTAGGCATTCAAGCTTGATTTTTCGACACTTTGTCAGTGATGGCTGGGTTGATCTGCGGATCAAGAATGATAAAAAAGCGTGAAACCATGTGTTTTCCTAAATACACGCTCATAAATATGTAAAATGCTAACGAATTAGATAGTCGTGAATAGCATTATTAACGGTACACAAATAACGAATGAAAAAGGAAATAAGGAATAGGTAAAGACTTTAACTTTGAACCTCCTGCCTTTTTCAAGTTAGTTAGATAAGTCCTGCTTACAAGCTTATCAATAGGGTAAATCTTCGAGAAAATAGCTACCCCTGAAGGGTGACATAAAAGTATGTCGAAAGCGTTAACTCTCGGCGATTTCTGTATGTCCTTAAACAATATTAACAACAAGTTAATAGCTGAAATTACTCAAAAAATCGATTCAGGAAGGTAAGAGTTATGGTAAATATCATTGGAACCAACGGTAAAGATACTCTACTGGGTAGTCAGGGCGCAGATACAATTAACGCTAAAGTAGGTGATGATATCATCGATGGCAAAAATGCCAACGACCTTTTAAGCGGTGATGCCGGAAATGATACCCTCATTGGTGGTGCAGGCAATGATACTCTCCTTGGTGGTACGTGTAACGACTCTCTCCGTGGTGGTACTGGTAGTGACTCCCTCGGTGGTGGTACTGGTAATAACCTGCTGCGGGGTGATGAGGGAAATGACACCCTTGATGCTTCCTATTCTTCTGGAAATAACATCCTCAGTGGAGATGCAGGGGATGACTACCTTGATATTAGCTATTCTGCTGGCAACAATACGGTTTCAGGCAAAGACGGCGATGATTCCTTTTACGCCGATGAAGTTCGGGGTAGAAACACTCTAAATGGAGGCGCTGGTAATGATGACTTCCATTTGTCCGCCTCAAAAACTTCTCCCTCTTCCTTAACGACTCAAAGTGTAAATGGAGAAACAGGTGAGGATTCTGTGTCTGTATATTACACCCGTGCTACTAAAGGAATCACTTCGAGTTTCGATGCAGCTACTAACACTGGCTCAATTCGGGCTGGCACAAATCGGATTAACTACACCAATATCGAACAATTAGAAATTAGAGGTACAACCTACGCTGATTTTATTGTCGGAAGCAATGGCAACGATCTACTCTTCGGAGGCAGTAGTGGCAACGATTCAAATTATGGCAATGATACAATTTTTGGCGGTGAAGGTAACGATTACTTGAATGTTGATTATTCAACAAGCGATAACATCCTTAACGGTGGTGTTGGTAACGATCAATTCAGTGCTACCTCTTCAACAGGCGATAACCTGATTACTGGTGGCGATGGCAATGATAATCTCTCTGCGTCTAAGACAGATGGCAATAACACCCTCAACGGTGGTGCTGGTGACGATCAATTAGATGCTAACTATTCAACAGGCGATAACATCCTCAATGGAGGAGATGGCAATGATTCTCTTAGTGCCTCTCGCGAATACGACTATTCCGCCTCTTTTACCTCCGGTGATAACACTCTCGATGGTGGTGCTGGTGACGATCAATTGAGTGTTAACTATTCAACGGGCGATAACATCCTCAATGGAGGAGATGGCAATGATTCTTTCTTTGCCTCTGGCTACTACGACGACAAAAAAGCCCAAGGCAAGTTTGGTAACAACATTTTCAATGGAGGGAATGGCAACGATTCCTTCTCTTTCGTCCTATATACTTCTCCACCTTCCTTAGCGACTCAAACAGTAGATGGGGGGATAGGTGACGATTTGTTGAGCGTTTCTTATATCTATCCTAATGGGAGCATCACAACAACATTCAATGCTGCTACTAACACTGGCTCGATTAGGGCGGGCACGGATCTGATTAACTATAAGAATATCGATGCATTAAATATCTCAGGTACAGCCTACAATGACTTGATTGTGGGGAGTAATGGCAACGATACTATCTCACTCTACGCAAATAGTGGCAATGATACTATCGATGGCGGAAAAGGTGATGATTTATTGGAAGCCTATTATTACAGTAATTCTGGCGGGGGTGAGGGAATCACTTCAACTTTCAATGCTGTTACTAACAGTGGCTCCATTACATCAGGCACGAATCAGGTTAGCTACAAGAATATCGAACGATTAAATATCTCAGGTACAGCCTACAATGACTTGATTGTAGGGAGCAATGGAAATGATACGCTCACCGGAGGCGATGGCAAGGATACTATAGATGGAGGGAAAGGTAACGATTTGTTGTCTTTCTATAACTATTCCATCGGACAGGGAATCACTTCAACTTTCGATGCTGCTACTAACACTGGTTCGATTACAGCAGGACAGAATCAGGTTAGCTACAAGAATATCGAACAATTAAATATCTCAGGTACAAACTACGATGATTTGATTGTGGGGAGCAATGGCAATGATACGCTCGCTGGGGGACTTGGAAATAACACGATTCTCGGCGGTGCAGGTAAGGATTACTTGAGTGCTGACTCTTCAAATGGTAATAATTTGCTCTCTGGTGGTGATGATCATGATTCTCTTGATGTCTCTGGCTCCTACGACGACTACCGAGGCAATTTTTATCTCGATGCTATCTCTGGTAAGAATACCCTCAATGGTGGCGCTGGTGATGATAACTTAGTTACTAACTATTCATCAGGCAATAACCTACTGAATGGGGGCGATGGCAATGATACTTTGACAGCCGCTGGTTCAGCTTCCTTATATTCCTTATATGGAGCTTATACTGTCTCTGGCAATAACACCCTCAATGGTGGTGCTAATAACGATCGCTTGATTGTTGACTATTCATCAGGCAATAATCTACTGGATGGAGGCGATGGCAATGATACTCTCACAGCCTCTGGTGCCTCTGGTAAAAACACCTTCAAAGGTGGCAAAGGTAATGATAACCTTTATGGAGGAGCTGGTACTGATACCTTTGTTTTCAATAGTTTCAGTGAAGGCGTTGATAGTATTTATAACTTCAACGCGACTAATGAACTGATTCAGGTATCGGCTGGTTTTGGTGGCGCGTTATCATCAGGTTTACTCTCAGCTAGCTCTTTTACCCTTGGAACATCTGCAACAACCAGCAATCAGCGATTTATCTATAACAACACTACAGGTGCGCTATATTTTGACCAAGATGGTAGTGCGGGTGGATTTGCTCAGGTACAATTTGCACAACTATCTGGTGGAGTGTCACTAAGTCAAAATAACTTGCTAGTTGTTTAATCCTCAACCCCACAGTCAAATATAAATCTTGAGAATGCGAGGTGTTATATTAAGCACCTCGCATTCGATTCATTAATGGAATTATTAAGCCACGCGGTAGAATAATTACTCTAACCAGTACAAATGGCGAGGCAATGTATCCAAGATCAAGCAGTTGCCCATCTCCTGCAAGAGCGATCGCTTGTAAATTATTGAGAGATCGACAAAAAGCCTTAAATTGAGTATATCTATTCAGTTTAAATATCAGCTCTAGAAGTGTGGTGTCCAGAAAAAAAGCCAGTCAGATTACTCAAGTCTTGAAGAGTCAGCAGAGAGCTAAGGAAGCTTTTAGCGTAGTACCAAGACTAACCAACCCTCGCTACGCACTCATCGCATTAATCCTCTGTTTGATAATTGTTGCTTGCACTAACACATATCAATCCTCCCCTTCCCCACTTAATAAGTTATCCAGTGAAAGTACTGATTTAAGGATTTGGTGGGATAAAGGTTTTACTCAGGAAGAGGATGAAGCTCTCAAGCAACTAGTTAGCCAGTGGGAAAAACAAACTGGCAACAAAATCAAGCTTTCTTTATATTCTACAGATGAGCTAACACGGAAGATTCAAAGAGAAATTCAAGCTGGTAACTTGCCTGATATTGTTACCAGTTATACTGCCGATCGAGAAATTATTCCCCGTTTAAGCTGGGAAGGCAAACTAGCAGATGTATCAGATGTAATTGAGCCACTTAAAAGTTTTTATCCGGAAAAAATCCTCAAAACTGTTCAGTTTTATAACAATGTTACTCAAAAGCGAAGCTACTATGCTTTACCAATGAGCCAAGCAACTATTCACATTTTCTACTGGCGAGATTTGCTAAAGCAAATAGGTCGTAAAGAAAGTGATATACCAAAAGATTGGGATGCATTTTGGGAGTTTTGGAAACAAATACAGAATGACTTACGAACAAAAAAAATACCAGATAAAAAACAGAATATTTATGGGTTAGGGTTTACCTTTGGCATTAGTTCTGCTGATACATACTACTGGTTTGAGCAGATTTTAGAAGCATACGATGTGCAAATTTTAGATTCTAAGGATAAACTCCTCCTTGACGATCCGAAAGTGCGTCAAGGTATTATTAACAGCTTAAAATGGTACACAAATTTTTATCAGCAAGGCTACGTCCCACCAGATGCCGTAAATTGGTTGAATCCAGACAACAATCGTAGCTTACTTAATCAAAGCGTGGTTATGACTCCTAACAACTCGCTTTCAATTCCTGCTGCTGTGCGGCAAAACCTTGATACATATTATCAAAAGCTTGGGATCTTAGAGTTGCCAAATAAACCCAATGGCTTGCCAATGCGCTACTTAATTACGGTTAAGGAAGCGTTTTTATTTGCCGATTCTCAGAAACAGAAACTAGCTAAGGAGTTTCTTGCATACTTAATACAACCAAAGGTGATGGGAAATTATCTCAAGGCTTCTGGAGGTCGTCATTTACCAGTTTTAACATCAGCGTGGGAAGATCCTTTTTGGAAAGATTCAAAAGATCCCTATCTTTCGACTGCCATTAATATATTTCTCAACAGAGAAACTCGCCCATTTTCTTTTGTCCAAAACCCAGCCTATAGCTTGGTTTTAAAAGATAATGTCTGGGGTAAGGCGCTCAATAGAATTGTTGCAGATAAAATTTCTCCAGAGCAAGCAGCTGATGAAGCGATCGCACGAATTAAGCAAATCTTTGACCAATGGCAGTAAGCTTTTACAAAGATGACATTTAAAACAAAAGCTAGTCAAATTGCTAAAGGCTCTCAGAATTGGGCACAATATCACCATTATCGCAGATATGTGTTCATCGTATTGACACTCAGTTTGATAATTATTGCTTGTACTAACACCCCAAAATTAAAACAATCTTCAGTCATCCATTCCCCTACTGAAAATATAGTTTTAAAGATTTGGTGGGATAAAGGATTTACCGTCGATGAAGATGAAGCAATCCAGCAATTGGTAAGCAACTGGGAAAAACAAACTGGTAACAAAGTCAAGCTTTCCTTCTATATGGGTGATGAGTTACCTCAGAAGGCGCGTAGAGCCATTCAGGCGGGTAATCTACCCGATATCATGATGAGTTACGGCGCTGAGAGAGCGTTGAATCCGCATTTGGCTTGGGAAGGTAAACTGGCGGATGTAACGGATGTAATTGAGCCAGTCAAGAATCTTTATCCTGAATATGCCCTGCAAGCTGTTAATTATTATAATAATGCTGCAAAAAAGCGAAGTTACTATGCAGTTCCAATTAATCAGGCAACGGTTCATATTTTCTACTGGCGAGACTTGCTAGAGCAAATAGGTCGCAGCAAAAGGGATATCCCCAAAAATTGGGATGGATTTTGGGAGTTTTGGAAACAAGCACAGAACAAACTGCGCGCAAAACAGCAAAAACAGAATATTTATGGGTTAGGTTTTCCTTTTTCTATTGGAGCTTCAGATACCTACATCTTTTTTGAGCATATTTTAGAAGCATACGATGTGCAAATTCTCGACTCAGAAGGTAAACTCCTGATCGACGAGCCAAAGGTCAGACAAAAAATTGTCCAGGTATTAGATTGGTATACCAAATTTTACCAACAAGGTTATGTGCCACCAGATGCACTCAATTGGTTAAATCCAGATAATAATCGCAGCTTGCTCAACCGTGTGGTGATGATGACTCCTAACAACACCCTCTCAATTCCTTGCTCTGTGCGCCAAGATCCCGACACCTATGGCCATAAGCTTGATATTTTAAAATTTCCCAACAAACCCAACGGCAAGCCAATGCGTTATCTACTCACACTTCGGCAAGCAGTTTTGTTCGCCGATTCCCAGCAGCAGAAAAAAGCTTTGGATTTTCTTGCATATCTCACCCAATCACAGGTGATAGGTAAGTATCTGAAAGCTGCTGGAGGCTGTAATTTACCTGTCATCAAGACACTTTGGCAAGACCCATTTTGGAAAAACCTAGCTGACCCACACGTATCAACTGCGGTAAAGACAGTGACGGAAGGTTCAACACGGTTGTTTTATTATGTCCAAAACCCGGCATACAGCGTAGTGTTAGAGGAGAATATCTGGGGAAAAGCTCTTAATCGAATAATTGTAGATAAAATTTCTTCAGAGCAAGCAACTGATGAAGCAATTAAGCAGATTAAACAAATTTTTGCTCAATGGTAATCAATAATTATTTATATTAACTAAAGGAATAGCCTATCTGCATGAATCAGAAAAAATATAAATATCTTTAGAATAAGAAACAACTTGTAAATATATGAACTTCTGGAATCAGCACCTAACTATTAAAGTTGCCAGTTCCTTCTTATTCCTATCATTGGTAACTGTAGGTGTCGTTGGAGGCTTTGCTTTTCTCAATGCGAGGGAAGCTTTGAAGCAAGCTGCTTTTGAACGACTCAATGCTGCTGCTACTCTAAAAGAGGAAGAAATTACCCGTTGGTTTGAAGACCAACAACGAGACTTTCTCTTAGTCACTCAGTTTCCAGACGTACAAAATAATTTTCAAATACTTTTAAATTCCAAAGCCTCTGACGCAAATTATCGTAAAGCTTACAAAGTTCTCTCTGATTACCTCGTAAATATGGCTAAAATTAAGCCAAGTCTCGGAGAAATTTCTATTCTCGATCGTAGTAATCGAATTATTTTATCTACTAATAAGCAGCGTGAAGGTCAATATGAAATTTCAGCTAATATCACTTATATTGAACAAATTCAACCAGGGGATTCTTTTGCCCCTATCTTCTATGTCTCACCGATTACTCGCAAGCCATCAGTTACTTTTGCAACGCCTCTACGTGATGCTGCCAAGGTGCGCCAAGGTGTTCTTTTAGCTGATTTGAATTTAGACAGAATAGATCAAATTGTGCGAGAACGTACAGGCTTAGGTAAGAGTGGCGAAACTTATTTAGTTGGTTCTTTAGTAACTAAAAACGCTTTTATTTCCAAAGATAAAGATAAAACACCAGACTTTTCTCAAGGAGTTAGCAGCCAAGGTATTGATGCAGCAATGGGTGGAATTAGTGGCCAAGGACTTTATCCAAACTATGCTGGAGTATTAGTAATTGGGGTATATCACTGGCTCAATGACCAAGACCTAGCCTTAATGGTGGAGATGAACCAAGAAGAAGCCTTTGCGCCGGCTCGGCGATTAGCAGGGACGATGATGCTAGTGGGATTCTTATCAATGGGATTTCTATTGATTGGAGTATCTTGGCTAACGCGACAGTTAAAAATCTCTGGCGAACAGTTAGAGAATTACAGCCATAGATTAGAATTAAAAGCCAAAGAAGCCGAAACTGCCAACCGTGCCAAAAGCGAATTTCTCGCAAACATGAGTCACGAACTTCGTACTCCTCTTAACAGCATCATTGGCTTTACTCAGCTAATGATGCGCGATTCTTCTATCAATGCTTCTCAGTTAGAACATTTAAAAATTATCAGTCGCAGTGGAGAACATTTGCTTACCTTGATTAATGATGTGTTGTCAATGTCCAAAATTGAGGCGGGTTTAACAACACTGAACAACAATAGCTTTGATTTGTACACTCTACTTGATTCCCTTGAAGAGATGTTTCAAATTAAAGCTGAATCTAAAGGTTTACAGTTGATGTTTGAACGTAGACCTGAAGTTCCTAGATATGTGCATACAGATGAAAGTAAATTACGTCAAATCTTAATTAATCTCCTTGGTAATGCTATCAAATTTACTCAAGAAGGTGGCGTGAGTTTGCGAGTCAGGATGAAGGAAGAAAGTAAACTACAGCAACAAGAAGGCACACAAGTAATAAAAAACTCCCACCCTTCATTCTTCTGGCTTCATTTTGAAGTTGAAGATACCGGGACAGGGATTGCATCTGCCGAAATTGAAAAGTTATTTAAGCCCTTTGTCCAAACAGAAGCAGGTCAAAAATCTCAGCAAGGAACAGGTTTGGGTCTAACTATTAGCCAGCAATTCGTGCATCTAATGGGGGGAAGTATTACTGTTAGCAGTACTTTGGGTCAAGGAACGATTTTTTCTTTTGATCTCCAAATTAGTTTAGCAGAAGTAGCTGAAGCTCCAATTCGACAGCTAAAACGACGAGTTATTGGTTTAGAGCCTAATCAACCAAAATACCGAATCTTAGTAGTTGAAGATAAATGGGAAAATCGCGAACTCTTAGTCAAGATGCTAGTATCCCTTGGCTTCGAGGTACGTCATGCTGAAAATGGTCAAGAAGGGGTGACACTTTGGGAAACATGGGAACCGCAATTGATTTGGATGGATATGCGGATGCCTGTAATGGATGGGTATGAAGCTACTAAACAAATTAGAGCTACTTTAAAGGGTCAAGCTACTGTCATTATTGCCCTAACTGCTAGTGCTTTTGATGAGGAACGGTTTGTGGTTTTATCGGCAGGCTGCAACGATTTTGTGCGTAAGCCTTTCCGAGAGGAAGTAATCTTGAATATGATGTCTAAATATTTAGGGGTACGTTATGTATATGAAGATAAGCCCCTTCAAAAAGACGAATTTGCCGAAAATTCCAACCTTAAACTTTTATCATTAGAAGAGATGCTGGCTCAAATGCCCACTGAGTGGGTAGCACAGCTACACCAAGCGGCACTGTGTACTGATGAAAAGCTGATTTTTAGCTTGCTTGAGCAAATTCCTGAAGAATCTGCTCTTTTAGCAAACACTCTGTCTGATTGGGTTAATAACTTTCGTATTGATAAAGTCATTGATTTAACACAATTGTAAGAAATGATTTTTGAATCAGAATTCAGAAGTCAGAATTCAGGAGTCAGAATAAGAAAGTGAGGGATTGATATGATGTGCGCTTGATTACTTATTAAACGCATCTGGCGTGTGGGGTGCAATGACTGGAGAAATCATAAATAATTAGCCAGACTTGATATGAGATCCGCCACTAATTAAACATCATTAAATCTTGGTGTCGTGAATGCACCAAAAGATTTAGTGGGGATCTTAAACCGATTCATTCACCAGTCGGACTCTAATTCAATTCTGATTTCTGACTCCTGAATTCTTTTTTAAAAAATTAGTTCTAATAAATATGGATAACCATCAAGTTCAGCTACCAAAAGCAAATATTCTTGTTGTTGATGATACACCTGATAATTTGCGACTTTTATCCGCTATGCTAACTCAGGTTGGCTATGAAATTCGGAGAGTTATTAACGGACAAACAGCTTTGAAAACTGCACAAGCTGCACCGCCTGATTTAATTTTGCTTGACATCATGATGCCAGAAATGAATGGTTATGAAGTCTGTCAACATTTGAAAGCCTCAGAGAAAACCCGCGACATTCCGGTGATTTTTATTAGCGCCTTGGATGAAGTTTTTGACAAAGTTAAAGCTTTTGCAGTCGGGGGAGTGGATTATATTACCAAACCTTTTAGTGAAGAAGAGGTTTTTGCGCGTGTAGAAAATAACTTGACTATCCGGAGGTTGCAAAAACAACTGACTGAGCAAAATATCCTTTTGCAGCAGGAAATTAGCGATCGCCAAAAAGCAGAATCAGAACTGCGCCTGAGTCAGTTTTATCTAGATAAATTTAAAGATTCTATCTTTTTTGTCAATTCGGATGCCCAGCTTGTTTACGTGAATGAAGCCGCCTGTCGTCATCTTGGCTACTCGCGCGCACAATTGCTGACCATGACTGTTTACGATATAAATCCAAATTTTTCGACGGTTGCTTGGCGATCGCACTGGGAAGAAGTTAGACAAAAAGGCTCTCTCACTTTTGAGTCTAGCCAACGAACTCAAGATGGTCAGGATATAGCCGTAGAAATAACTGTTAATTATCTGGAGTTAAACGGACAGGAGTACCATTGTGCTAGTGTCCGCGATATCACCTCCTGCTAACATCATTTTAGCAAGCAAATAAAGTAGTTTGTATCAAAAATCCTGTAAATGTATAAGTAGTCTGAGATTGCTGAAAGATACCTTTAGTTAAGGCTTCTAATCCAAAACTGCTAACACAGGTGGGGAAAAATTTTTCTGACGTTACCGACATTTTTTACATAAATTAATAAAAATTTGACGGCAAAAATCCTGACAAATTATGACTTTTTCATACTGTTAAAAGTGAGTTATTCACTTAAATTAAAAGTATGGTCAAAGTAAACTTCAATCCAAAACTTCAAGAACGTCTAATAAGTAGAGGCAGAAGCGAAAACCCCAACAGCAACAAGTTCTTCTGGTTTGCATTTTACATTTAATTATGTCCTCCTACTGAGTTGATTATGTCGATTGAGTGGAGTCGGTGAGCAAAAGGGTATTGCCCATTGCAACCATGCTGTTATTACCTCTAATATCTGACAGATAATAACAGCATCACAAATCAAGCAAAGAGCGGCTTGGCTACTGCATCAAGCTTGCAAAGTATCCAGAATAAAGAAATTTGAGGAAAGAAAATAAGATGCGAAAAAATACTATAAACCAAGATTTTATCCCGCCTGAAGAAGCAATTCATCGCTATATTCAGGCATCTGAGCAAAGTAACATGGATAGCATTGCTATTGAAACTGATGAGGTAAGCAAGAACTCTTTGTCTGTAAAAGATATTACTACTGATTTAGACATTCAGAGTTATTCACTACCAGTAGAGCAGGAAGCCAGGCATCTGTTACTTAAAACTTCAGTTAAGAAGAATCTAAATGAACAGCTAGCATCCTTAGTTGTCCAAGCCCGTAGACATCCACCTGGAAGCCCTCAACGTCAAAAGTTGCTCACGCAAATCATTCGTTTGACACAAGGTAAACTCTGGAAGGAAAATACTCCCTACTATCAAGACGCACTGCAACAAACTTGGTTGTATTTCTGCCGCAACGTTTGTGATGGTACGACAGGTCAAGCCTATGACTCCACTCAAGGTAGTGTGATTAATTGGCTAGATGCTTACCTAAAACGCAGACTACAAGACTTTTATCTCAACCAAAACAGGGAAAAAGCCACAACAGTCTCCTTTGGGGTTCGTCAGTCTAAGTCGGGTGAGATTGGTGAAAGTATTGACCCGATAGATAATATACCAGCTGCTCCCCAAGCGCCTCCCATTTTGGAAAATCTGGAGATATGGGTGGAGACAGACTCGGATATGGAACTACGTAGTACTCACATTAAAGGGCGTCCAGACGTAAATTGTCAGGTATTAATTCTCAAACGCTTACCCCCGGAAGTTAGCTGGAAAGAATTATCAAAAGACTTTGGGCTGTCAATTGCGACATTAAGCAGTTTCTATCAACGTCAGTGTCTACCACGCTTGCGGAAATTTGCTGAGATAGAGGGTTTATTCTAAACTAGACTTTCACTACAGCAAGGTGGCTGACAAAGTTCCAGATACTGGCAGCAAAGCAATATTTCAACAGATAACCTAGAGAGGCAGTCTAATACTGCAAGGCGGAAATCAAAAGTCAAAAGTTAAAAGTTAAAAGAATTATATTCCAAGCTCTTGTGCCATTTGAAATGGTATGTTTATTTACGCCATGCTGTACTAGAAGAAATATTGATTTAGGTTTTACCTATTGACCGAAACTCTTTGAACAATAAGTACTGAGTAAACAGTGCATAATTTATAATAACTATAAATTCCAGTCAACTAACTATTATAGATATAATTTTATTTGGGTTGCAGATACAATCTTTGTCCTACTCATGGGTAATGTAGTAACTGCTTTGAAGTCACTGAACAGTGCTTTTTATACTCGAAAGTCACCATCCCCAATCCTAAAACAACTATTAATGCCCAACCGAACGCGCCTAGAAAAAATAATCTTTGAAATCTAGCTGCTTTTTGCTCTTGAACTAGTCTAGCTTTAACTTCTTTTGTTCGTTCTGCTTCTAACCATGTCTCAACTTCTCGCCGATCGCATTCTTGGCTAGCTGCTAAAAACTGATAATCTAAATCACTCAAGCTTTTGCCTTGCGACCAAGCTAGAGCTTCATGTAAAGCTGTCCCGCGTAATAGTCGGGAATTATCACGATGCTCTGAGGCTACCCAAGCGTTGAATGCTTGGGAGTAGGGCCGTAATTTTGCTAATTGTTTTTCTACCCAAGTTTGGTTAAAAACCTCTTCATAAATCCGATTCTTTACTATTAGTTGCCCTTGCTGCTTGGTTACTAACCCCGATAACAGCAGTTCTATTTGTTCTTCTCCATCATCACTAGCTATCTGAATCCCTTGTAAAATTTGCTGGTAAAGTCCTAGTAAACCTCCAGCACGCTGCTCATTGATCAGCAGGCGATCGCGGATTGTTTTCAAATGCTCTGGATCGTCTTTGGCTTCCCATTTCTCAATAATATGGGTTTGCACTAGTTTTTCTAAAATTAACAAGGGAAATTGGTAATAAAAATTTATCAAATGTTGATTAATAATCGGTAAGTGGTTATCTAATTTATAACGTTCATCAACTTCTATGCTTCTGTGTTCTTCAACATTTTTGCTTCCACCGGTTCTTTCTTGCTCTACTATTTGACATAATTTTTGAGTCAGAAATGGCTGGCCATTTGTCCAAGCTAAAATTTCTTTGAGAACTGCCATCGGATTAGCTACTTTACTTTCTAAACCTGCTGCTAATGGCTGAACTTCCGATAAGTTAAAACCGTGCAATTCAATAGATTTACCAATATTAAATGGCGTACAGTTGCGATCGGCAATCAAATCTGAAGGCGTTGCGACTCCGAACAGTGCCCAAGTTAGACGGTTATATTCTGGATTTTCGGCTCGCTGATTGTAGCAGGAGCGAATTAGGGTAAAAAAATCGACTACCGGGAAATTTAAACCTAAAACACTATCAATTTCATCAATAAAAATAAATATTTTTTCATTTTTTAGTTCAACCAACAAAATATCTTCAACAAATTGGCTCAATCGCTGTAACGCAGGTAAATCTTCTCGTTCCGACCACCAAGCTTTTATATTAACTTTGCTAAAGAGATTAAAGCTCCTTAATAAGTCAACCACTATGCCCTTATACCACTGAGCAGGAGTAATATTGCCATTACCGATGCGAGTCATGTCGATAGAAGCACAACTGTAGCCTGCTTGTTCTAATTTATGCCTTGTTTGTAATCGCAAGCTAGATTTACCCATTTGTCGGGAACTAAATACATAACAAAACTCGCCTTGAATTAGAGCATTATAAAGTTCAAAGTCAGCCTGACGTTCTACATAGCTAGGAGCATCGACTTTCAGACTACCGCCAATTTGATATTCGTACTTATTCATAGCGTTTAGGTTAATTGCTCTTGGAAATATAGCTGATACAAATCACAGCTAGGCATTGCCTGATTTCCTTCAAGTTTTACCAGACCCATACTTTCTAATTTATAAGCAGCGATCGCTTCTAGTTGTACACTTGTGGGAGAGGTCACTACCCGTTTGAGTGCGATCGCGAGTTCGGGATGTTCTTGAAGATTTGCTAGATGATGCCGTAAATAGTTGCTGTAGATGCCGGCAATTGTGGGAGCCTCTTGTAATAGCTCCTCTAGGCTTACTGCTTGATTTCCCAGGTTATAAAGAGCCAGACGAGCTAAATAAGGATGACCACCAATCATTGCTCTTAAAGGAGCCAGCTTTTCCAATCCTTTCTCACCTTTGGCCCAATCGAGTCCATGACGCACCGCCAATTCTTGCATCTGCTCTAAACTAAATTCTGGTAACTTAATCGGTAATCCCACATTGAAAGGGGATTGATTAATATCTAATGGGATATAAGCTTCAGTGGCATGAACTACTACTAATCGGAGTTTTTGCCAGATTTCTAATTCGGAAGCATCTTCATACCAAGAACGCAGTAGCGGCAGAAAATCCTTAGAGATTTCTGGATACTCAAAAATTCGATTCACTTCATCCAAAGCTAAGACTACCGGAGCGTCGATTTTTTCTAGCAAATACTCTTGTAAATACAATGTGCAACTAACTTTGCTACCAATATCCTCATCCCAATAATCATCTAGTCTGATTTCTAGGTTCAACTGCCGACTGACGTTAGCACAAAACCAGCGTAAGAATTTTTCCAAGCTAGTGAAAACTTGACTATCTGCTCTCTGTAAACCAATCTGTACAGTGTATACCCCAGTCTGTTTGGCATGAGTAAGAATTCTGTGCATTAGGGATGTTTTTCCCATTTTGCTGGGGGCTTTGATTCTGATTAGGCTTCCAGGTTTATTGATTTCGGTATAGGTGCGTTCTTCAATTGGCGGACGTTCTATGTAAAAAAAGGAATTTAGGGGTACTGAGCCACCAGGATTTTCTAAAAAGTCAGGATTAGAGACTGGGGTTTTTCTCTCGTCTTGTTTTTCAATTACCAAAGAAGACGCTGATATTCCATCTTTGGCTCTGCTTGTTGGCTGAGACTGTCTCAAGACTGCTGGCACAGGTTGTAGTTTTTCTGACAAAACGGTATTTTGGGTAGGCAAAGCCCGCTGAAGCCCTCGCCGTCTCAATACTGAGCGAAAATTACTTTTTGTCACTTCCTCCCCGAAAGCTTGTGAAAGTAGCTTCCATAACTTAGAACCAACATCTTTTATATAATTGGCATCGTAACCACAGCTTTCGGCGATATCTGGATAAGTTTGTCCTTCCCAAGCTTTACGAAATATGATTTCCTGAACATCACTTAACCCATGTTCAAGAAATGTATCTAAAATTACTAGTGCTTCTTCTATATTCATTTTTAAAAAGAATAAAGTTTGTTTTAAATAAGACTTTAGCGGAATTTTTCAGATTTTTTCAGTATTTACTTAAATTTAAACAGTTATACCAATTTAAATAATCTTTGCGACAGATGGATTACTTGTAGGGGCATACAGCTAGCTGCGCACCCCTACTCAGGTATCTGTTGTGTTCTTTTCCCAAATTGGTGCTTTATTTACACCTGCCACTCCTAGATATTAGGGAATGTCACAATCCCCATTACTTAGGCAGGCTAATGGGCATGAGAGTTAATTTATAAAAGAAATCTTAAGTAGGGTGTTTTATCGCTTTAGCTCAACGCAACGCCAAATAGTATAGTGCATTAGGCAGTTGACCGAAATTTTCGTAATAAACCATATTAAAATATGTGCCTAAGCCACCCTATAGTAATTTTATTTTTACTTTATAAATAGTCTCTGATGCCAATGGCATTAACAAAAGCTGAAATGCCTACTTTAGTAACATTCAACCCTAATACTTTGTTCAATTTTTAACTTGAATATAAACAGATTTTTACGTAAAATTTGCTTTCGGAGAGTTTAATTAGCTCAGTATTAATCCAGCAACCAATAAGAGTACTTTCATCGCACAAAGCCTTTAAGCTTAAGACGAAATATGTAAATATTTCTAACTAATTTCTAGCATTCCTAAAATTAATACTACACTTTCTTAAGTAAGAGCATTGTTTTGCCAAATGGTCTATCTAAAAAGATTGTAGCCATGAAAAATAACCTCTTTGCACTAGCGCTAACCTTATCAGCGCTTCCTATATCTATTTCTACATCAATTAATCCTGCGATCGCAGAGTCAACTCCTGTTGAACCGGCTGTCTCAATACGAGCATTTAATCTTCGTAGCTACTATATTCGTCATCGCAATTTCCTTGGCGAAGTTAGCCCCATTTCAAGTTCTCTAGACAGAGCAGACGCAAGTTTTAGAGTCAGGTCAGGGCTAGCGTCTTCTGACTGTGTTTCATTTGAATCCTCAAATCTTCCAGGATACTACTTAAGACATCAAAATTTTCAAATTAGATTAGATCGTAATGACAATACTGCACAGTTAAAAGCTGATGCAACGTTTTGTATAAAACCAGGTTTAGCAAGTTTAACAAATGTTTCTTTTCAGTCATATAATTTTCCTACTTACTATATACGTCACAGAAACTTCAAGCTATATATTGACCCGTACACCACTAATAGCTTGTTTTTAAACGATGCCACTTTTACACTAGTAGCACCGTTCACTCGTTAGTTAAAGTCGCTTACAAACCTAGCCATTCAATTACTGATGGCTTGTATATAGTAAACTGTCTTGGCGCGTTGGTACATTACTAGAGATGACAATATCCTTTTGTTAACTCCTTCATCTGTGGTTTGCCCAAACTGCCCATTTTTTCTAGCAGACTCTGTACAATTTACATATAGCTATCGTTCCGGTGCTTGGTTGTTCTAATCAGCACTCTAATGGATCGATAGCTTTCTTGTGAATTGGCTCAATTAAAAAATGTCTGGAGTATTGCTCTATTATATTTGCAGTTTATTTCTCGTTCCAGATTGGAATCTAGGAATACCAGTAACGAGTGTAAGTAGGAGATGATTATGCCGAGATGGAACGCAGAGAAAAAACAAGCGTATCGAACCGAGGTAATTCAACGCATCACCGCAGCGATGCCCTCAGTAATGCAAGAATATGCCTCAATTAATTGGGAAGAGGAACTTAAAGGCTACCATACTGAGCATGAATATTACCCTGACTATATCCACGCTCCCATTCATGGTTCAACTGATTCTTACACCAATCCTCAGTCGTGTTTAGCCTGGGATGCTGCGATGGATGCCATTATTCCCCTCAGCCACAATGTTAGTTGTCAGCAGTTGCGCGAGACAATGGCTGAACTAATTCCTCAAGACGCTCAAATTGAGACGGTGCTAGAGCTTGGTGCAGGTACGGCTGGTGGAGCGCTGGCACTGGCACAGCGGTTTTCACAGGCCACTTTTCGCATTACTGATGTTTCACCTTATATGCTGGTGATTAGTCAGCACAAATTTAATAAGGCTGGATTGAGTGAGCGGGCATCGTTTGAGCAGGTGGACGCTCGTAACACTGGCTACCCTGACAACTCCTTCGATCTTGTCACATCATCACTACTCTTTCACGAGACACCTAAAGAGTGGACTCCTAAGATTCTGAAGGAGATGTACCGGATTACCAAACCCGGAGGTTGGGTACTATATGCTGACACTTATCGGGGTGAATACGCCCTGAGTGCTTCTTTTCAAGAACCGTGGTTGGATGACTTTATCCATTTCAACTTTGAGTACGAGTTTGCGAAAGCAGGTTTTACAGAACTCAATTACATCCGTTATGCCGTGGGTTTGTGGTATATGGTTGGCCGGAAGCTAGAAATGTGAGGAAAAACAGTGATAACAGAAGTTGGCGTTGTCCCCTAGACAATTCTGAATCTCATGTTCAAAGCAGCTACGTAAACAAAGTTATTTTCAAGATAGTGTCGTTTACTGTACAAATGCTGCTATAGCATAAGTAAATGCTGCAAATTACTCAACTTGCATTCAGGCGTAGGCTGATCGGCGCGATCGCTCTGCCGATTATCCTATTATTGTCGTTGTCAGGAGTGTCAATCTGGCAAATTAACCGCCTGCTCAGGGCTATGCACTGGGTTGAGCATACTGACCAAGTAATTGCCAGAGCAAATGGCTTACAAAAACTATTACTGGATCTGGAGACAGGAGTACGTGGATACCAGCTTACAAGTAAGCCACAATTTCTTGAACCTTATCAGCAAGCTAACTCTACCATTAATACTACTTTTGATCAGTTGGATGATTTAGTTTCAGATAATCCCCAACAAAGTCAACGCTTAAGGCAAATCAAGGCAGAGCAAACAGGCTGGAATAACTCTATTTCTAAAGCGATCGCCCGCAAACAAAGAGGTGAAACTGAACCCCTATCAGCAATTGAGGCTCGCAAACAGAGCATGGACGTGATGCGAAATCAGATTACTAATTTTATTGCTACTGAAGAGCAGCTACGGTCTCAGCGCAACCAAACAGTCCAACAGACTACTGGGCGAGTCATCTTTACTAGCATAATTCTGTCGCTTGCTGCTGGTGGCGTCCTTGCCTTTTATATCCGGCGGCAAATTGCACATGTGTCTGACAATTATGAGAATGCTCTCAAAACTGCCCAAGTACAAACTGAAAATGTTCAGCTTTCTGCCCAAAGACTTGCTGCTTTACATAATATTGATCGGGCAATTTTAGCCGCTGAGTCGATCAAATCTCTAGTCCGAACTGCGCTGACACAAATGCGTCAGTTAGTACCCTATGAGCAAGCATTTGTTGCCCTATTTAATTTTGAGGCAGGCACAGCTGAGATTGTGGCAGGCAGCAGCACTAAAGAATTACAACCGCTTGAAGGTACAAAGATGGCAGTATCAGACTTTGCGCCTGAGCAAAGCTTACGACAAAACCTTAGTTATGTTGAAGACTTGACAAATGTTAAGCTTTACCCACCTATTTTAGCACGGTTGCATTCGGCAGGAATGCGTTGTTGTTTGCGGATTCCGATGTTAGTTGAAGAAACGCTGCTAGGGGAACTCAACTTGGCGGCGACTCAGACAGCAGTTTTTGATGCTCAAGGACAAGATGTTGTGGTTGAGGTGGCGGCTCAGTTAGCGATCGCTATCCAACAATCTTTGCTACGCGAACAACTTCAAAATTACGCTTTGGAGCTAGAACAGCGTGTTGCCGAGCGCACTGCACAGTTGCAAGAAACAAATCAAGAGCTAGAAGCGTTTACTTACACGATCTCGCACGATTTACGGGCACCTTTACGTACTATGCAAGGCTTTGCTCAGGCATTGCAAGAGGATTACACAGATAAACTCGACTCCGTTGGGCAAGAATACATTCAATATATTACAGAGGGTGCAATCCAAATGGACACCCTAATTGCCGAACTCCTGGCATACAGCCGCCTCAGCCGTGTCCAAATTCAAATGCAAAAAGTTGATTTAACTAATGTTGTCGAAGAAGCTTTAAAACAACTCAGCAAACAAGTGCAGGAACAGCTTGCACAAGTCACGGTAGCAAAACCCTTGCCACTAGTCATAGCTCATCGCTCTACGCTTGTTCAGATAGTAACCAATTTACTCAGCAATGCAATGAAATTTGTGCAGCCTGGAATACAACCAAAAGTACAAATCTATGCGGAGGAACAGCAAGATTCAATACAATTATCGATTGTGGACAACGGTATCGGCATTGCACCAGAACATCAAGAGCGTATTTTTCGGGTTTTTGAACGACTGCATGGTGTAGAAATCTATCCAGGTACTGGTATTGGTTTAGCAATTGTCCGGAAAGGATTAGAGCGAATGGGCGGTCGAGCCGGAGTAGAATCGCAATTAGGTACTGGTAGTCGCTTTTGGATTGCCCTGCCAAAAGCCGTTCTTCATAGCAACGATACGAATGACGCAAGTACTCCGCATTCTGATAATTGATGACAATCCAGGCGATCGCGCTTTAGTGATCCGAGAACTGAGGCGAGAATTTCCGCAATTTCAACCTCAAGAAATTCGCGAAGCCTCTGGTTTTGCTAGTGCAGTCGCAGCAGGTGAATTCGATTTGGTTATTACCGACTATCAATTGGGCTGGAGTACTGGACTAGAAGTCTTATATGCAATTAAGCAACAGTATCCCAACTGTCCAGTGATTATGTTTACTAATACAGGTAGTGAAGAAATTGCGGTAGAGGCAATGAAGTCTGGGCTAGATGATTATGTCCTGAAATTACCTAACCGCTACATTCGTATACCAGTTGCTGTGCGAGTAGCACTAGAACGAGCAAAAATCAAACAACGAGCTACCTTACTTGAAATCCGTCTCCAAGGTTTGCTCAACCAATTAAAAGTAGGTATATTTCGTACTTATCCAGATGGAAATCTTATTGAGTGTAACCCAGCGTTTCTGGAATTGTTGGGGCTGGATTCATTATCACAAGCCTCAGCGATGAATCTCTTAAACATCCATGAATACTACTCAATACTACAAAAACTGCCGCCACCTCAACAACAAGAGCAAGAGATTCAATTACAACGAGCAGATGGAAGATTTATTTGGGTTGGATTAAGCATAGCTCTAAATACATTAGAGGGACAACAGGTACTAGATGGCTTAATTGAAGATATTACATCTCGTAAACAGGCTGAAATTGAAATTCAGCAACTCAACCAGACCTTGGAGGAGCGAGTCAGGAGGCGCACTGCTGAATTAGAAGTAGCAAATCGAGATTTAGCGCAGATAAATCAGGAATTAGCAGTGGCTAATCAAGATTTAGAAGCATTTACTTATTCAATTTCCCACGATTTGCGAGAACCATTACGCGCTATCCAAGCGTTTGGTTCAATCCTCCTAGAGAACCAGGATAGGCAATCTAACCTAGAAAACCAAAAAAACTATTTGCAGCGTATTATTGCAAGTACACAGCAAGCAGACAAGCTTGTTCAAGATTTGCTTGAATACAGTCGCCTCAGCCGGGCTGAAATGCCATTACAAGCTATTAACTTATCTTTATTGATGATACAAATACTGAGACAGCTAGAACTAGAAATAACGGAGCAACAGGCGAGAGTGCAAGTTGAAGAGCCTTTAGCTGAATTTATGGGAAACCCTACCATTGTGATTCAAGTAGTTACCAATTTGCTAACTAATGCGATTAAATTTGTTGCACCGGGAATCCAACCTCAGTTACGAATATGGACTGAGAAACGTAATAAATTGGTTCGCTTATGGGTGCAAGACAATGGCATTGGTATTGAGGAAAGATACCACAAACGTATCTTTAATGTTTTTGAGCGCCTACACAGCTATGAAGTTTATCCTGGTAGTGGTATCGGTTTAGCAATTGTCCGCAAAGGAGTTGAACGTATGGGTGGGGAAGTTGGTGTAGAATCCCAACCTGGACAGGGAAGCCGCTTTTGGATAGATTTACCTATAGTTATAGATGGAAATCCCTAAAATCTTTTAATCCTCTTGATTACGGGCAAACATAAAATTCTTTCTACACTCTTAAATATTCGGTGCAAAACCCTTGCCCTATGATCTGGGGCACACAGTAAGTTTTGAAAAACAGTCTTTCCTCCTGCCTCCTGCCCCCTGCCCCCTGCCTTTAAAGACAAAATTTCATGAGTAAAGAACAAGACACTATTTTACTTGTAGAGGATAATCACAAAGATGTGCTGCTGCTGCAACGGGCGCTTCGCAAGGCTAATATTGTTAATCCAGTTCAGGTGGTAAATGATGGTGATGCAGCAGTGTTATATCTGTCAGGGGAAGAACCTTATGGCGATCGCACTCGTTATCCCTTGCCTGTACTAATCTTGCTCGATCTGAAACTACCCCGCAGATCCGGGGCTGAGGTTTTGATGTGGTTACGCCAGCAACCAGAACTCAAGCGCTTACCTGTCGTAGTTCTCACCTCATCGAGAGAGTATGCCGACATCAATCATATTTATGACATAGGTGTAAATGCTTACATAGTTAAGCCAGTTATTTTTAATGAATTAGTAGAAATTGTCATAACCCTTAATCTCCACTGGATTATGTTTAACGAAAGACCGCAATTTTGAACTGTTTGAACATTTTTTGGGCATCCTTTTCACTGTCACCCTTACATAAATGTAATGTAGTTAGATGTTACGCATTCTTCTAATTGATGATAATTTGAATGACCGCCTACTGGCGATTCATGTACTAAAACAAGAGTTTTCTGACCTCCAGTTTCACGAAATTGATCAAGCAAAAGACTTGGAACAAGCATTGGAGAAAGGACACTTTGATTTAGTAATAACTGACTATCAATTACGCTGGAGTGATGGCTTAACAGTGATCCGGGCAATTAAAAATCGTTATCCTGATTGCCCAGTAATAATGTTTACCAATAGTGGCACTCAGGAAATTGCCGTTGAGGCGATGAAATCGGGATTGGAAGATTACATCATTAAGTCTCCTAAGCACTATGTTCGATTACCCGCAGCAGTCCGCCGAGCAATAGAGCGGACTGAAGCTCAACGTAAAGCAGTCAGGCTAGAATCACGCTTTCAAACTTTGCTGAATAATTTAAATGTGGGAATTTATCGCTTAACGGCAGATGGTACTTTACTCGAAGCTAATCCGGCATTTCTGCGGCTGTTGGGTTTAAATTCTCTAACTGAAATTCCAGCAAATCAGACCCTTGAGCCTTATTTCCAACCATTTGACTATGCCCAAGTTCTCAACCAATTAAAGCAAAATAGCGAAATCCGCGATCGCGAGATGCAATTGCAACGAGCGAATGGTACTCTAATTTGGGTGCGAATTAGTACAACTTTTACTCAAGTAGATGGTACAACCGTTATTGACGGCTTGATAGAGGATATTAGCGAGCGTAAACAAGCTGAAAAAGCTCTACACCAAAGTGAGGAACGCGCACAGCTTGCCGTTAACATCAGTCAGCTTGGGACTTGGCATTATGACCCCAGTACGAACCTCATCGAGTTGGACAAGCGAATGCGCGAGATTTGGGGCGAACCGGATGACACCGCGATTATCCCTCTGAGGATGGTAATAGAGCGCATCCACCCAGATGACCGGGAGCGTGTAGTCAACACCATCAGCAATGCGCTCGACGCGAGGTCGTCAGGTACTTATGAAATTGACTATCGGATCGTCTGGAACGATGGAACTGAGCGGTGGATATTCGCTAATGGACAGGTGCAATTTGAGGGAGAGGGAGTGTATAAGCAAGCGGTAAGGTTCCTCGGAACCGCACTCGACATCACCGAACGCAAACGAGCAGAGGAACGGCTGCACCTGCTGTATGAAACGACCAGTGATTTACTGGCCACAGAACATCCCATGCAGTTGATGAATAACTTGTTTAACAAGCTCTCAGCCCAGCTAGAGTTACATTCTTACTACAACTACATGGTTGAGGTAAAAGATAACCAGCAAATGCTGCATCTGAACAACTATGGGGGGATCTCTGAGGCAACGGCTCAGTCGCTGGAATGGATTGAATTTGGTCAATATCTTTGTGGACTGGTGGCACAAGAGCGGCAGCAAATTGTCTTTGATCAAGCGCAAATCTCCACCCATCCCAACGCACAGCTTGTCAACTCAATTGGCATCACGGCTTTTGCTGGACAACCGTTGATTGTGCAGGGACGATTATTGGGAACGCTCTCCTTTGCCAGTCGTACCCGCTCCTGCTTTACTCCCGAAGAAATCGATCTGCTGCAATCCACTTGCGAGCAGATGGCGATCGCAATTGAGCGGGCAAATTTACTGGCTTCAATCCAGCAACAAGCTCAACAATTGCAACAAGCCAACCGAATTAAAGATGAATTTCTGGCAGTGTTATCCCATGAATTGCGATCGCCCCTTAATCCGATTCTGGGTTGGTCTAAGCTGCTCCAAACCTGTAAGCTTGACGAAGCCAAGACCGCTTATGCTCTGAGTGCGATCGAACGCAATGCCAAGTTGCAGTCTGAACTTATTGAAGACTTACTGGATGTTTCCCGAATTCTGCAAGGCAAACTTAGCCTGAATGTTTACCCAGTCGATCTAGTATCGACCGTTGAAGCTGCAATGGAAACTGTGCAGCTGGCTGCTGAAAGCAAGTCAATTCAAATTCAGGTGAGGCTTGAACAAAATGTAGGGCAAGTGTTGGGCGATTCCAACCGATTACAGCAAGTGATTTGGAATCTCCTCTCGAACGCAATTAAGTTCACTGATGTAGGAGGACGAGTAGATATCCAACTCAAGCAAGTTAGCTCTTTTGCCGAAATCACTGTTATCGATACAGGTCAAGGGATTCACCCTGACTTTCTCCCCTATGTGTTTGAATACTTCCGCCAAGCAGATAGTGCTACAACCAGAAAATTTGGTGGACTGGGGTTAGGGTTGGCGATCGCTCGTCACTTGGTCGAATTGCATGGCGGAACTGTTCAGGTAGAAAGTGCAGGTGAAGGCCAGGGGGCAACCTTTACTGTGAGACTTCCGCTCATGGCAACTCCACCCCAAAAGAACGCGGACAGTAAACCGTCTGAGCCATGCTTAAATTTGCATGGCATCAAAGTTTTGGTGGTAGATGATAACACAGATACACGGGAGTTTATTGCTTTCATGCTAGAGATGTATGGGGCAAATGTAACAACTGTCACCTCAGCCGTTGAAGCTCTCGCCACTTTAAGCAAGTACAGAGCAGACGTGCTACTTAGCGATATTGGGATGCCAGAAATGGATGGCTATATGTTGCTGCGCCAACTGAGAACTATGCCGTACCAACAGGGTGGGAAGATTCCAGCGATCGCCTTAACAGCATTTGCTGGAGAAATTAACTATCAAAAGGCTATAGAGGCAGGTTTTCAACGCCATGTTCCAAAGCCAATCGATCCAGCAAACCTGGTGGAGACGATTACCGACTTGGTTAGAC
>JADEXV010000065.1 GCA_015206945.1 Nostocales cyanobacterium LEGE 12452
GAATTGGGAATGGGGAATGGGGAATTATCAAAGACAGGTTTGTGTTGTTATTATTGTTACTTCTCTTTTCCTATACAGTCAAAATTCTCAGTGATGTGTTCTCAAGATAGTGGTGCAAAGCATCTGTCATGAGAACACACTCGGTAACTCAAACTGTGAAATGTATGCTAAATTTTTTATTTAATTGGAATTTTTGTAGTTTGCGTAGGCGCAGCCCGTGGTAGGCATCGCTGTGTACGTCAAGAGGGCAGGTTGCTAAACTGTGCTGTTTCTCGGTTTTAGCAGAGGCCAATAAACCAGACCTTTGTTGATCTGTAGATACCTGTAGGCGAAGCTTTCGCTGCGATCGCTTATCCAGCCACAAAGTAAAACTTAGAACATAAAAAAAATCTAGAGAATGGCGTATTATTCCAAAAAGTGTAAATAAATACGCTAAATATAGAATAATTAACTAGTACGAATGTACTTGCCTTAGTTCAGATAACCAAGGGGACTGAGGTACAAACTGCATCAAAATTTTCATAGATATAAAGTAAGTGCTACATATGTCCATTTGCTTCAACGGGTTTAAGGTAGAACTTTCCGCTAATACGTTCACCGCCTATGTTCAAGACATGCCAGATAACAGAGGGCTACGAGAATTACGAGAAAAACTCCAGTCCGACTGGTTTCTTCATTGGCGATCTGGCAAAGTCTACGGAATCCCTAAAGTGCCTCAACAAGAACAAACCTTTGGTAAACCTGTTGAATTGAAGACTGAAGAACACCTGCAACTTATAGCAGATCGCATTGATAGTGTCTTGCCAGACATATTTTCCCAATATTCAGCTTTTCGATTTAAACCCTTCACATTCCTTTCTCAAAAAGAAGAGTTAGTCAGTTCTATTGCTACTAAAATCAAAGACTTACCATCACTGATTTCTTCCTTCAAAATTAAACCTAAATTTGCACTCGAAGCAAAGTTGGTTGAACTTCGACACGAGGAGACATTTATTGGTCTGTTCCTACGGTTAAAAACTCGTTGGGAAATCCTTGCATCCCTGAACGATTTACAAAATGCGGGAGTTAATCTTCAGGATTTATATGTTGTTCGTCGCCAACCTCAACCAGGACAACGCCGTTTGGTTGGAAAAATCAGCCACATCTGTGAAAGAACGGTCAACTTATTAGAATCATTCGATGGAATTACTTCTATCAATGAAGATGAAGTATGGCTAGAAGGCTCCAAAGCGTCTTTTGTCCGTTGCCTCAAAACATTGCTGGGAGATAAGTATGATGCTTTTGAATCAGAAAGATTGATTCAGGAAGCTAATTTTTTAACTGGCCCTGCACTAGACGATATTTTGATTCGTATGGAGACTTTTCTAGCAAAAAAATCTCCTATGCAGCTTGCACCTAATTTACTTGGGTATATTAGAGATCGTATTGAAGCAGTGAATGATGATAGTTACCAAACGGTAATTTCTGCTTCACCAGTAGAGTACTGCTTTGATGCGGCCCGAACAAAACGAAACCTATATGCTTGGAAAGGAATTGAGAAATATGGGCCTTTTAGTCGTGAGATTTTCTCAAAAAAATCCCCAGAAATATTGGTTCTTTTTCCAGATACCGTTCAGGGTGCAGTGGAAAATTTTTTAAAAGCATTTCGAGACGGAATTAGTATCAATAAAAAAGTATTTCAAGATGGGATTGAATATTGGGAGGAAAACTCCAAATACTCAGGTGGATTTGCCAAAATTTTTGGTCTTGTTAATCCTAAGTTGACTCTGCGGCAAATTCCCTGGCTCAATAGTAAACAGAAACCGCCAGCAGTCGCTTATAGAGAAGCTGTGGCGCAGGTTTTAGAAAAAACCATGCCAGATGCAGCTATTGTTATTCTCTTAGACGAACATGCAAGGCTTCCAGACCCAGAAAATCCATATCTTCAGTCCAAAGCTCTGTTACTAATGGCTGGAATCCCTGTACAAGGCATTCGGGCATCTACTCTAGGGCAATCACGTTATTCACTGCAATACACGCTGCAAAATCTCAGTGTTGCTCTCTACGCCAAAATGAACGGGTTGCCTTGGACAGTAGATCATGACCTCACAATTAGTGATGAACTTGTCATCGGCATAGGAAACTGTGAACTTTCTGGGAGTCGCTTCTTTGAGCGACAAAGGTTTGTAGGTATCACAACAGTTTTTAGAGGTGATGGGAACTACCTCTTGGGCAATCTTTCCCAAGAGTGTTCTTATTCTGAATATCCAAATATTTTGAAAACATCTACTGTATCAATTTTACAGGACATTAAGCGACGCAACGGTTGGCAACCAGGAGATACTGTTCGCCTTGTATTTCATGCTGCTAGACCTTTCAAGAACCTTGATGTTGCAGATATTGTGGCACAGTGCGTTGCGGAGGTTGGAGAAGAACAAAACATTGAATTTGCTTTCCTAACAGTTTCTCACGAACACCCGTTTACCCTGTTAGATAAGTCGCAACAAGGTATTGTTATGAAAGATGGTGCTAAAAAAGGACAATTAGCACCACAGCGAGGCATAATTGTGCAACTAGGAAGATATACCCGACTTTTGTGTAGTAATAGTGCAGCACTAGTAAAAATGCCGCGATCGCCTTTACCAACCCCTTTATTAATTCACCTACACCCACAGTCCACTTATCGTGACTTGACGTATCTTTCCGAACAAGTGCTAAAGTTTACATCATTATCGTGGCGCTCCTTGCTTCCAGCTAGCAACCCAGTGACTATCTATTACTCTGAACTAATTGCCGAACTACTTGCCCGCCTTCGCAATATTCGAGATTGGTCACCTGCATTGCTCAATATCAAACTTCGTGCAAGCAAGTGGTTTCTATGACAGATGCAGTAGCAAAAAGCTTCGGTTATCAATTGGATTTTCTGACACATTATCTGGGGGCAAACTATAACTGGGAATCACCAGAAAGTGGCTTTGCACGCTATATTTTTTATCGCGCTGATAGCAAACCACCTTTTAGTGTGGCAACAGATGCAGCAATTAACAGTTTGGAACCAAGGCGACTACATCAAGCTCCTGTTCTTGCTGCTGTGGGTTATGAGCTTGCTTGTGGCAGAGTTTTTGGTGAGAGTTTTTTGTCAGCTTGGGCAAACGGTTTGACGCGACTGGCCTCTCGTGAAGCATTTCCTTCGGATCGAGCTTCGTTTTTTTATCGACCTGTAGAACTGTTGGGTATATCGCTTGGTGTAAGCTCTTGCCCAAAGGTTCGCCCTGAAGACTTGCGTTGGTTGCAGGATGTACTAGCAGAGGGAGAACAGAGATTAGTTCATGGCGAATTATGGACATTTATCCTCGGCATTTATGCAGCAAAAATTCTTTCTGTATCTTGGAAGCTGAAAAATCTACCGTTGCCAGAAGAAATGACTATTGATGAACTGGCCCTGGTTAAGTTGATATGTCCTTTTGATTCATATTTGGCTCAAATAGTTGGTTTTAGAGTGCTTGAAAGTGAAATAGATAAGGCTTTACTTTCTAGTTGTATAACAGCATCTGTCTCGGCGCATGACACTTCTCATGCTGCTGTACTATATATTTCTCTGCAAAAAACTGTTAACCAGGTGTTTCTGGCAAGCTGGGAGCATTACTTTCAAGTTGGTAACAGCATAAAACAAAAACAACCAGTGAAATTAATTAGGTTTCTTTGCGATCGCTTCCATCTTGTTGCTGGGCAGATCCAGTCTCCACATTACGGAATTGAAATTAATGATGAGTACGATCTCCAAGATTTCTTGGACTCTTTATTGCAACTCCGTGCAGATACTGATGCTGTAGTAACTAAGGTAATAGATGCAATGAGGCAGAAACTTGGTAATCAGGTAATTAATCATCAAAGAATCACTATCGCAGGAGGCAATGTTACCATGAGCAACAATCAAAATTATGTAGAAACTATGTCAGAGCGCAAAATAAATATCAACCAAAGTGGGGCATCAATTGGTGTTGGCTATAGTGAGAACGTTGAGGCAAATCAACTCGGTGGCACTATAAACAACTATCCTTCGGAGCAGAAGCAGACTCTTGCAGAAGCAGCCGCAGAGATACAGCAGCTTCTGCAACAGCTAGAGCAGACTTACCCCACCAACACCACAACAGGGCAGATGGTAGTAGCAACAAAAGTTATTGAGCGTATAGAAAGTGACCAAATTTGGAAACAACGGGTTGTAAACGCAGTTAAAGAAGGTGGTCTTCAAGCGTTAGAGAAAGCCATTGATAACCCTGTAGGTGCTTTTATTGTAGGAGCGATTAAAGGTTGGCAGGAAGCTGAAATTGAGTGATGTCTACTGCTAATTTAACAAACACTCCCAGGTTTTGAGCATTTGGTCAAATTGCTCCTTTGCCGCGCGTTCAAGTAGTGTCTCGGTAAGGAGAATCGCGCATCAGCAGAATCAATTACTTAACCTCAGTCGCCAGTATTAATTACCAATATTATTTCATCAATTGTCCTTGTAGACGGATTAATTTTCGTTGATTAGCTCGATTTAAATGAGTATTTTATCGTTTAAAAAATAACAACATTCCATGTGGATTATCTAAAGATACATCTTTATTACTATTGTGATTCTGCGACTCATACCCTTGTAAATCTTGACTTGAAAGTGAGTACACATCAGTTGCAACAAGCTGATATCCTTGAGTATTTAAATAACCAACTAATTTATCAGGCATTATATGAGATGCACCGTAACTTTGTAACAAATTATGTTCAATTTTATCCTTATCTAAAATATTTAATTGCACAACACCTGTACGACAAAATATATCAAAATCAATCGGCTCGACTAAGCCACTTGTGGTAATTTCTATTGAATTTAATTCCGTCGCCAGTTGCTCTATACTCGCAAAATTCCGCGACCACGGGTTGCCCATTAAAAATAGCCTTATCGATATTGTCTCTGGCTGTACTTTCACAATATCGAGTAATGTTCTCGTAACAGAATCTGGTTGTAAGTAATCTAATACTCCATGAACCGAAACTAGCCGAAGGCTATTTCGAGCGTAAAGTTTTGTCAGTTCTAGTTCTGCTAGATTACGATCGCAAAAATAATTTAACTGTAGGTTTGGGTATTGGCTGCGTAAAGCTAAAAACTTTTCTGGCGGATTAGTAGCAATGTCGTAACAGTCGATTGTCGGAAGTTGGTAGCGCGTTAAGTCAACTCCCTCAAAACCAAAAAAAACTTCACGTTCGGCAAAACCTGCACCCAAGATAGCTGCACTATCACCATTACCTGAAAGAATCGCTTCCCAAGTCACGGGATAAACATTGGGGGTAAGCTCCAAAAGTCTAGCTCGACTAATCTCTAGAATATTGCCACTGCCCTTATTTTCTAGGAATCTTACTGCCATAAAACCTCGTTATATTATGAAATAACCTTGGGACGACTGATTAGGGTGATATCTTTACCTTCGCCCAAACGGTACACTTCTGTGCGATCGCCAACATCAATTTCAAAAAACTGATAGCTTGTAGTAAACCGCGCCCACGGTGCCAAAGGATTAATTTTTGGGAGATTGGTTGTTGCTTGGTAAGTAATTTCAAACCCCGCTCCCCCATCTTGCTTGAACATCCGCAAAAAACATTCGTAGTCTCCAGCGTGCCAAAAATCAGTCGTTCGGCGACGCACCACATCTTGTGAGTCAGAACTCATTGCCCGTGCTGCTGATGCGGACACGATCAATTGCAAATTGTCAGACATTCGCGTTAAGGCAAGTTTCTTGTCTGGGTTTGAGAATATTTCATCAACAATTGGTCTAAGCTCAGGATGCAAACAAGTTTCAGCAATGTAAAACCCTGAATACTTGCTGATATCATTCTCAAATTCCCGATCAACTAGTCTTTCTGAATCACAACTAACCGACTTTCGTAAGCTCGCAAAAATCAAGTCTTCGTATAACTTCTGCTGCGATGCTGGCGTTGCTGCAAGAATTTTAAATGCAGACCCACGCATCCCCTGAATTCCAATCAAAGCACAGGTACAATCGAGGGATGCCGCCCACATTGCTAGAAATTTCCGATAGTTGGTATAAAGCATTAATGCTTCCTGGTAGTCAGGAGCTTTAATTTTGAGTAGATGCTTTACTGGATTGGGTTTAATTTCCCATCCAGGCTTGCATAGTAAAGTCCACAACGTTGAGGAATCTTCAATGGCATCCATGCATTTATCCCTCAGCAAATTAATGACAATTATTTGTCTGTCCGTTCTTGTCAAACCTCATGCGGGATATCAAATCCTTAAGATGGGCTGGGTCTACACCAAACCTATGAGCAATGTCATACTCCTCATCTTCAGTTGGCGGTGCATTTAGTGTAAGTAAATGCTCCAAAAAAGGTTGCGACCCCCCTAAAGGCAAACCATCATCCGTAAAAGGTAACCTATGTTCGTGCATTGACTGCTCAAATACCGCAGGGCGGGTATTTTGTAGCCACGCTACAACCTCACCAGGTTTTGGCGGCTCTATCCCCAGTCGATCGCATTCTTCTAATAACTCGTTTGATAATTGTGATTCTACTGCGGAGACGCTGTGCGATGCTCCTTGAGGAGCCGCCAAGGGCGAACGCACCACCAAATCCTGCAACCACTCCTGTAGTTTTCCTGTCTCTGGTAACTGCAAATCCAGCGTCTGACAAGCAGCTGAAAGTTCTTGTCCAATAGCAGCATTAACATATAACTGCCCCAACCAAGTAGCAAATTCCTCATTTTGAGGTAATTCTATCCCTTGTTCAAAGCTAAAAGTTTGCAGTTTCTTTCCTAAACGAATTCTTTCTAAAAGCTTTGTACCAGTATCTTCTTCATCATTAATAATTTGAGGGTCATTTGACCCAAAAGCCATTTTGTCTAAAAGCCAAATAGCTATTTGTCCTGATTTTGGAGCTGACAAATTTAGAGTTTCACAAGCAATAAGCAGCTCAGTTCCCAAAGACGTATAACTTGCAAGCCACTCCTCTAAATTACCTGACCGAGGAGCAGTAAGTCCCTTTTGAGATAAACCAACAAGCTCTAAACCTAAATTCACCAAGTTCCTAACTACCATTGACAAGCTTTTACCCATATCAGGTATTAGCTTCTCAATTTGACCTCGCATATCAACACTAATATGGACTGTCACGCGGTCTTTCTCTGCATCTACAGGACGACCACGCTTCGGAGGTAGCTTCGGGTTTTGTTCGGGCTGTTGTTTACTCATGTTACTTCAGTCTATCGGAACCACAAAGCATATTTGAAGCCTTTGTATGCTAAATCGTTAATAAACGTAACTATTTAGCAGTGTAAAAATATTTTTACACTGCTAAATAATTACAAAATGTAAATAAAACACATACACAATTAGTTGATTTGGTATTCTTCAATCAAAAGCACAAAAAAGTTGAGATGGCAGAAAAACACCTGTTTCAATCAAAATTTCTGCACGAGTCCAATATGAAATACTGCGAAATCTTCAAAAACTTACCCAAAGAAGGCTTAGAACCCAGACAATTTCTACGCCACTGTTTTGATATCGCCGAACTTAGTCCCAGAGAACTGCTCGAAGAAGAAACCGACTCACAATACCGCAAAAAATGTATCACTATACTATGTGCAGTCTTAGGTGTACAAAGACCAACAGTTCGCAAGTGGGGAAGTGATCTCAATTTTGATGGGATACCCAACTACTCCAAAGTTTCACTTGCTTACATTCATACCGCCGAAATCGTGCCAAAGCAGCTAAAGAGCATCTTAAGAGGAGAATACAACGCACCGGAAGTAAATGCTCAAACGTTTCTAGAAAAAATACTCCTTCATGAGTTAACTGAACAACAAGTACTACAAACTGTCTCTCACGCCAATTTTCGCGCAACTTGTGTCAAAACTCTCACGCAAGTATTACATATTGGCACCAAGTCAGTCCAAGATTGGGGTCAGGATATGTCGTTTCACAAAATGCCCAAAATTCACAAGCACACCTTGGGCTATGCCTTGGCTGCTATTTCTAAATCATCATCAAAAAACTTGCAGAAAGCAGCTTGACTTATTTAACTAGTCGAATTAGCAAACTTGGTCTTAAAGATAAGACCGCGCATATTAGCGCGTATACAACATCATGACTACAACAACTTTTGCAAATAATTTATACATCGAGCAGCATCAGGTAGACTCCAATCCTACCACCCACATAGAGCAAAGTACCCTAGAGTACCTCCATACGGCTTTCCTACTCTACGAGTACAAGCAGACTTACACCAAAAAAGAATATCGCGCACTATTAGAAGAGTACGGTTGGGATAAGGGCAGTGCTGAGGAAAGGCGATCGCTCCGAATTGCCGAGAATTTTCAAGCATTTATCAGTTGCCCCGAACACTTAGCGGTTTTACCAATATCGCTACTACTTCGGTTATGTTCTGTGAACTACAAAATCCTAATTGATGAATTGAAAGATATTCCTATTGGTGGATTGACTTGCGGATTAGTGTTAGAACTGATTGAGAAAAGAAGATTGTTTCTCAAAGCCATGAATCAAGAAAAAAAAGATGGCAACTGGCGAGCAACACCAGATGGAAATAGATATTACACCTTCGGCAAAATTATGGAGGATGACCACCAAACAGGGGTGTTTACCGAGAAGTTAATAGAGGAATTCGGATTGTCACCGCAGCGAATTGTCAGAATGGCGATCGCTGACCTATATGAAAAGCATCAAGCTGAAATAGCCAAGAATGAAATCGGCTCTTTTGAAGAACTAATCCCTTGTGAACAACTCACTGACACCATAGAAAAATTGATTCCTGCCAACGATGAAAATATCGTCAACCCAACAAACCTTGAGGTAATGCAGCGAGAACTTGAAACCTTGTGGCAAAGGGATACAGAAGAATATGACTGCGAAGAATACCTGGAAGAACCTGAAGAGTCAAACATTGACTTTGAAGAAGATGAGATTGAGGCAGTAGAAAGTACATTGGCTGGGATGTTCGGTACAAATGAAGTCCCAGCAACTGATGCAGAAGTCCTCGCAGACATATTGCGGAAAGCTTTAGATTATTCCTCAGTGCGCCGGGGGCTATGGCAATATCAACAAGCTAAAGAAGAAGCTTGGAGCCTCCTCTCGGATTCGGAAAGGAAATCTGTATGGCAGATGCTTCCAGAAGCAATCAAAAAGCTTAGTAATGCCAAACGTGAAGGGTTGATTGTCAATTTTTATGAGATGGAGTCAGGAGGGGTATATAAAGTCTTCACTACAGATTACCCACTAATAGAAGAAACAGTTAGTAATAGTCGGTTAGACAGATGGTTGGCAGACTTAAAACTCAGGCAGAACTCCGATTGTAATTGATATGTCTTTAAAGCCAAGTGCAAGAAGTTAACATTAATTAGAATCTTGATGAACTCAACAGCAACAAACAAAAAAATAGCTGTTAGCCTATTCTCCGGGGTGGGTGGATTTGACTTGGGATTTAAAGCAGCAGGATTTGAAATCGCGATCGCCATTGATAACAATCCCATCGCCCTAGCAACATACCAACATAATTTCCCGCACGCCACAGTTTTGTGCAAAGACATTCGGGAGGTGACAGGGGAAGAAATACGCGCCTGTATTCAGGCGAAGTATGTAGATTGGGACGGGGAGATTCATGCCGTTTTTGGTGGGCCACCATGTCAAGGATTTAGTGTTGCCGGACTGCAAAATGTTAAAGATGAGAGAAACTCGTTGGTAGGGGAGTTTGTTCGGCTGGTGTTGGAACTCAATCCCCTAGCTGCAATCATGGAGAATGTGCCGGGGATTGAAAATCAGAAGTTTGGCTGCATTACTGCTAACCTCCAAGCAATGCTAGAAGAACATTATTTTCTCTCAAAGTGGAACCTGAACGCTTCAGATTACGGGGTTCCCCAGGCGAGAAAAAGGGTGTTTTTTGTTGCATCTAAGTTTGGAGAAATTATACCGCCGGAGCATCAACCTCAACATACAGTTAGAGATGCGATCGCGGACTTGTCGCCAATCCCCCTACTCCCCAAGCAAAACACTCAAGAATGGCATCCAGATTGGGTGAAGGGAGAATATGCTAAGTATCTTGAAAAAATATTCCCAAATCTTGGTATAGTAACTAACATTGGAACGGGATTCGCAGCGACAACACATACACCAGAAGTAATTCAGCAATTCATCAACACTCCCCCAGGTGCGAGAGAAGCTAAATCCAAATCAAAAAAGCTGCAATGGGATGGATTCTGCGTGACGTTAAGAGCGGGGAGTGGCAACCGCACCGCATTACGTCCCCTCCATCCAGAACAACCACGGGTTATCTCAGTTAGAGAAGCTGCTCGTTTGCACAGCTACCCCGATTGGTTTAATTTCAGCGAGGCAATACTCCACGCCCAAAGAGAAATCGGAAATTCGGTACCCCCATTGCTTGCATATGCTGTGGGAATGCAAGTTAGGGAACATCTAGAATGCAATACCAGTTATCAGATTAGATGCCCAAATTGGCAAAACTGCCTATTTTTACCAATTTATTGCAATTTTGAGAATCTATTCGTTTTTGTCAATGAAATACTATCTTTAAGCGGGTTAAGCAAAATCAGCAAAGAGCGATCGCCTCCACATTTGGCTACAAGAAAGCAAAATTTGTTACTTGTCTGTAGGTCTGACGAGATAGTAAATGATTATTTTAACCGCGAATTGTGTGCGTCACTCTGGGCAAGAAGACCACCAAACAGGGGTACTCAGACAGGAATTAATTGATGGATATGGGCTACTTCCCCAACAAATTCTCCGTGAAGCGATAGCAGACTATCACGCCAAAATCAAATCCCAAGAAAAAGAGCAGCCCCAGGAAGTATTAGCTCTAACAACAGCCAGAGAAGCAGGTTTAATTATTGACTACTATGAGTTAGAAAATGGCTGGCTTCAAGTATTTATTGCAGGTGAAGATAAGCCTGTAAGCATTAGTAAATCAAATGTAATGAGTTGGGTACAAGAACAAGAAAGACTCAACTGCGTAACTACGTAAACCACCACAATCAGCTAACGCCTCTGTTTTCAAAATAATCCTAAAAAAAGCATAAATGGAATTGTCAGGAAAAATACCCTCAATTCCTCGCTGCTACATGATTGAGCTATCTCGTCCACTTGGAAATGAGAAACATCAAGCTCGTTATTACTTAGGTTCATGCGCGAACCTCAAGAAAAGATTTCAGCAGCATCTACAAGGATCTGGAGCAGCATTTACTCGTGCTGCGATAAAACGCGGCATCGAATTCAAAATTGTCCACGTGTGGAAGACTTCAAGTAAACAAGAAGCCCGTCAGCTTGAAATTCAACTCAAACGATATAAAAACCACGCACAATTATTAAGGAGAGTGCAAAATGTCAAAACGCATTCGAAAAAAACTAGGTAGATTTAATTATTTTGAATAATATGGAAACATCATCATAATTTAGCTCCTTTTCAGCTTACTTTTTTACCGATCAATTGCACAGAATGCAGCCCAGTAGAAAGGGTTTTGAAAGGGCTTATCGTTTGGTGCAATTCTTCTTAAACGCATCTTCAAAGTTGGGCTTAAAGGCAATTTATGTTCCTCAACCCATTCCCAAAGCTTTGTTCCAGTTACATCTCTAAGCCAGATTTGAGCTTGGTTAAGAGCAACCGCTACAGAGAAGCTTTGGAACAAATTTTGATAAAATTTAATGATTAACAAAGCAGCTGATTCATCACTTATTTTCCAAAGGCTGCTAACGACACTAGGACTACCAGCATATAAAAAACCACTAGGCAAACCGATATATTCGTCACTACGACTACCAGGATCGGTCATACCTGTTTCACAAGCAGATAAGGTAACAAGACGGCATCCTAAAAGATTTAACTCAAAGATATCTCCTAAAGTTAAGCGTTCTCCATTTGCAAGAATTAACGCTGAATCTAAGGGTGATGTTAAGTCAAAATAACCATGACATAAGAAGTGACTACAATGAGATGAAAGAAAACCTTGGTTGGAATACAGAGCAGATTTAGTTGCTGCTTGTTTCTTTAGGATTTGAGCCGAGGAGAATAATGAACTGACAACTTCTATCTCCACCTCTGAGAAAGGAAGATCATCAGTTGGATTTTGTATAGCAAACAGATTGAAAAAATCGTGGCGTTGTTGGTTATCGTTTATTTGTAGTAATTGACAACTTGGTGAATATTGCACACCTTTTGGAAATAAATCTAGAAGAACTGTAGAACTATAATTTTGAATTCTAGATTGAAAAGCACTGTTAAGTTTTTTATTGGATATTGGTAAAGCATGAAGTGGATAAAGATGCAGAAATCTATGCGGAATCAAAATAAGTTTATCACAGTTATGGGGAAGTGAAGTGAGAACATCATCTATATGAATCAATGAAGCTAGCTTTTGTAAATTATTATCCAGTTGCGTTTGCCATAAATTACTACTATCTTCATAATAAAGCAGGAGATAATCTTTAAAATTATTCCATATTTGAGCCAAATCTTCATGAGGGAATTGATAAATAATTGGGTGCAAACTGTCATAAGTAATTATGAATGTTATGAGACTATTAGAAGTAATATACCACTCAATAATAGCTGTGTTTACATCTAAAAAAGACTGTATTTGCTGGAAGCTGATAGGTTCAACTCGTTGCGTATACTTAAAGCTAGGATCTATTTTAGAGATTTCTTTTATAAGTTCATCACGCTGTTGCTGTAACTGATTCAAACTCTGTCTAAGTTCATCGTCTAAGCTATTTCGTCCTTCTAAACTTTGGTTTTTATTTAAAAGGCTTAAACGGCGCTGGACAGCAGGTATTTTTCTTCGCAACTTTTCAAGCTCGCTACAAACTTTTTGATAGTCACTTTTATTAGTATAGAGATTTGGTTTAGGATTCAAGTGAATATTTGCCAAAAGCTCGATTAGGTTGCGAGCCTTACTACGCTCAACGTATTCAATAGCTTTGTTAAATTGCTGATTGTTGATATAAGCTTGCACTGCTCCTGAATACACATCAATAGCTTCAGACAGTAGCTCTTGTTTACGAGTATCACTACTAACCCAATCTCTCATTTGTTCAACAGCTTCAACTGCAATGCTATAACCTTCAATAGCTTCTGTCCATAAACCTGCATGAAAAGCAGTATTACCAAAGTTTCTTCCATCTTTAAGGCATTGAACAGGGTTTGCTGTTGGCGTATTGACTTCTAATGCTAATCGAAAATGAGCAATTGCCTCTGTAGTCTTTCCCTGTTCGCTGTAAGCAAGCCCCAAGTTGTTATGAGTCATTGCCCAATCTTGTGGAAAAGACTCACGGTTATAAACTTTCAAGGCGGATGTAGAAGCCTTGATAGCTAATTCTAGGTTCTTAGCTCGATTTCCATATACACGTTCAATATAGGCATTTCCTAAATTATTTTGTGTTTTTGCCCATTTTAACGGAAAAGCTTCATAAGTATGAATTTGCAAAGCAGCTTTATAGAAAGCAATCGCTTGATCCACATTATCTGCTCGTTCTGCGCGAAGGCGTTTAATGTACCCATTGCCCAGATTGTTCTGCACTGTTGCCCATTCTTGTGGAGAAGCTTCCCTGGTAAAAACTTGTAAAGTAGATTTATAGGCCGCGATCGCTTGTTCTAAGTTCTCTGCTTGGTCTTCCTGAATGCGATCACTGTAAGCGTTACCTAAATTCAGTTGGGTTATGGCCCAGTCACGAGGAAAAGCTTCACGGGTACGAACTTCCAGGGCATTTATATAGGCAGTAATTGCCAATTCAAAATTCTCTGCTTGATCTCCCTGAATGCGATCCACGTAGGCATTGCCTAAATTATTTTGAATAAGTGCCCATATATAAGGATCAGTTTCAGGAAGAATGACTTGTAATGATGCTATGTAAAGTGAGATTGATAATTCTATATTTTTAACCCGGTCTCCCGAACTACGATTCCAATACGCCACAGCCAGATTACTTTGAATTATTGCCCAAGTATAAGGATTGGTTTCACGACTGAAAACTTGTAAAGCATATTTATAAGCAACAATAGACAATTCTATATTTTCTGTTCGCTCCCCTCTGATACGTCTCCAGTAAGCTCCACCCAAATTATTCTGGATCTTTGCCCACTCACGGGGAAACCTTTCAAGAGTGTGGACTTGCAAAGCAGCTTGAAAAGCAGAAATAGCTAACTCTATATTTTCTGCTTGCTCACCTCGAATCCTCTCATTATAAGCACAACCCAGTCCATCTTGTAATGTCGCCCATTCATCAGGCAAGGATTCTTGCGTACATATCTTGAGAGCAGCTTGAGAAGCAGAAATAGCTAACTCTATATTTTCTGACCTGTCTCCCCAAACACGCTGTAAGTAGGCACTAGCTAAATGAACTTGGTTTAATGTCCAATGTTGAGGAGCAACTTTAGGAGTGAAGACTTGCAAACTTGCTTGACAAGCAGCGATTGCCATTTCTAAATTCTCTGCACGATTTCCCCGAATACGCTCCTTATAAGTATTTCCTAGATTCATCTGAGTAAGTGCCCAGTCTAGAGGAAAAGCATCGCGGGTGCGAACTTCAAGGGCAGCTTTGTAAGCAGCAATTGCCAACTCCATGTTCTCTGCCCGTTCTCCCCGTATACGTTCTACATATGCATTAGCCAAGTTAGTCTGAATTACTGCCCAATTTTTAGGATCAGTTTTACGATTACAAACTTCTAAAGCATTTTTATTAACAGCAATCATTAATTCTATATTTTCTGCTCGGTCTCCAAAGATACGTTTAAAGTAGGCTATGCCTAATGAAATTTGGATAAAAGCCCAATCTTCAGGGAATGTCTCGCGAGTAAAAATATTTAAGGCAATTTTATATCCAGAGATTGCCATTTCTAAGTTATTGGCTCTATTCCCGAAAGGAAAATCTCGAATTAAATCACTTAAATCACGAATAGACCTAGCTATTCTTTGTCCTTCTTTTAGCTCTAATTTTGGTAGGGTATTAGCTGCCCAATCTACAAGACTTTGAGTTAAAGTGCCATCTAATTTGTCTAGATTAGCTTGCAATAAAGGGTAAACGACTTGTACATCTTTGTTGCTATCTTCAGTTGCTTCTAATAATTGTATAAGAAATGTGACGTAATAGTCAGGGTTTTGAGGCAGAGGAAAGATGCTTAGAGATGATAATGATAATTCTAAAATGTTAGCAAGGTGACGAGCCGCTTGTTTCAAATGATAAGCACTTTCTGTATCTCCATTTATCATTGTCACAACTATTTGGGCTTCCATCAAAGTGAGTAAACTACCATCTAATAGTTCTGAATGAGCATTCAAAATATTTAGTTGTTCGCTAATAGGACATTTTATCAGTTGATTGATTAAAATTACATAGTATTGAAGCCATTCTAACTCTCTACTAGGTGTCATTTCTGAAGGGTAATTGCCAGTTCTTAAGAATTTTTGTTTACGCATTTTTAGGCTAAAATATTGTTTTATTCTTAACAAGAATAATAGAAGCCAATGCAAAAAATGCCGTAGTAACCGGAAAAACTTAAGCATATTATCCCTCTGCTGTTTAATCCTTATTGGACTTGTCTCTTTATTATAATTTTCGGCGTTATGCAACGCCAGAATTTGACCAAAGTGGAATTACAAAAATGGATTGAAGAAAATCAGTTACAGCTAAGTGCTACCCTTAAAATTAGTTTATATCGTCGTTTTCATAATTTGCCGGATAACGACCAACCGTTTTGGCAACCTTTCCATTGGGCAGGATTCTGCGCTACAGGTCAGTGATGGATAAACAACGTCAACAAGCCTATCTGAATCTGATTGAATTGCTACTTAACAGTCCTAGGGAGCAAAGTCAGGAAATTCTGAACGCTCATCGAGACCTGATAGATAGTGGTTTGGTTCAGATGATGGAAAAAACAGCAGCGATGCTAGCAAAGCAAGCTAATATTTTAACCAGTCTTGCCAGTGAGCTGACTCAGACGCAGGAATTATCAAATAATATCAAGGTGTTTACCGCAGAAGAATATCACAATTGTTTGTTACAGGTATTGCAAGCAACCGCAAAAAGCGACGAAGAACCACATGAGTTGTATATATTGTTGCAAGCTAACCAGGACAAACTAGATGAACACTTTGCTCAACAATTGCGTAACTGGGCAATGGCTACTCTAATCAAAGCATCGACAGAACGAGCGCAAAGTATTGCTGCAATTATTGCTGATTTTAGCGATCGCATTCAGCAGTTCCAACCCCTGAAAAGAACTTACAAAATAGAGATTGCGATCGCAGGCTACGAGACCATTGTGGTTACTACCTTTACTCGTGATGCTTACCCAAGAGAATGGGCAGCTCTTCAAAACAGGTTGGGTGCTGCTTACTTTTATCGCAGTCGGGGAGAGCTAGCAGAAAACATAGAACAAGCAATTCGCTACTTCCATAATGCTTTAGAGGTCAATACTCGTGAGCGTGACCCTTACGAATGGGCAGGAATTCAGCAGAATCTTGGCGAAGCCTATCGTAGACGCATCCAAGGCGATAGATCGCAAAATATTGAGGAGGCTATCCATTATTTCACCACTACTTTAGCAGTCTATAATCGCGAGAATTTCCCCGAAAAATGGGCTGCTATGCAAAATAATTTGAGCGCTGCTTACATAGAGCGAATTCAGGGTGTGCAAGCACAGAATCTTGAACAGGCTATTCACCATTGCCATGCTGCTCTAGAAGTCTTCACTGTTGAGAGCAATCACTACGAATGGGGTACTACCAAAAATAATTTGGGCGAAGCCTACCGTAAACGCATCCAAGGTAATCGAGCCGAGGATATTGAAGCCGCCATTGAATGCTGCCATCAGGCATTGCAAGTTCGCACTCGTGAACGCTATTCATATGAATGGGTGACTACTCAGAATAATCTAGGTAAAGCTTACCTTGAACGCATCGAAGGCGATCGCGAAGAGAATATCGAGATGGCTATCTCCTGTTTTACCCAAGTACTTGAGGTTTGCACTCCTGAAGATTCACCCGCCAAATGGAGAGAAACCAAAAATAATCTAGGTGCTGCTTACCTGGAACGCATTCGTGGCGCGCGAATAGAAAACATAGAGGAAGCTATCCGCCATTTTACTGCCGCGCTTGAAGTTTGTACCCCTGAACGTGGTAGTCAACAATGGGCTAATCTGCAAAAGAATCTAGGCGTTGCCTTCCTTTACCGTGTCGCAGGAGATGAGCCAGAAAATATAGAGACAGCTATCCACCATTTAATCGCTGCTTTAGCAGTTTACACTCCTGAAAGCAACTCCTACCAATGGGCTACTACCCAAGCTAATTTAGGAACTGCTTACTGTAACCGCACCGTGTCAGAAGAAGCAGAGAACTTACAAAAGGCTATTGAACACTATACTAATGCTTTGAGATTTTTAGACTCTAACCTCTTCCCCTATCAATGGGCAATCATCGAAAATAATCTGGGTATTGCCTATCGTGAGTTTAATAACATTGCAGATGCAATTAAATCTTTTCAAGCCGCATTAACAAAACATCCCCCGGAGGATTTTCCACTTGAATGCTTGAGATCTGGACGCAATTTGGGCAATACTGCTTTTAATGCTGAGTTGTGGACAGAAGCGATTGAGGGATATGGTGTTGCCGTTCGTGCCCTTGAATACAGTCGCACCGGAGCGATCACCGATACTAGGCGGCAAGAGATTCTCTCTGGAGCAATTGATGTTTACGCCAATATAGTGGAAGCTTACATCAAAACCAACCACCCAGATCAAGCAGTTGAATACGTCGAGCGTAGCAAAGCCCGAAATTTGGTTGATACCCTTTCTAACCGTGACATTTACCCCAAAGGCAACATTCCAGAGACTATTATCAATGAAATAAAGCGATTGCGGCGAGAAATTGTGGCAGAACAGCGTCGCTTAGAAATTATTCAGCAAAATCGCTCAAGCGGCATGGGTCAATTAATAGGAGATTCAGATAGTTGGCTAAAAGACCGCACCCACCTGAATGAATTACTTCAACAACTGGATCATCTAATTAAAAACGAAATCGACCCCATAGACCCCAGCTTCAGAGCAACTCAACAAGTTAAACCTATTTCCTATGGCGAGATTAAAACTCTTGTAGATGACCGCACTGCTATAGTTGAGTGGTATATCTGCAATGATAACTTTCACACTTTCATCATCACCGATTCATCAGAACGTCCTCTAGTTTGGTCATCCTCTGCTGAAGAAATACAAGCTTTGATGGACTGGCAAAATGAGTATTTGCAAGACTACCAACAAAACCGCAAGCAGTGGATTGAAAAACTTCCAGAAAGCCTGCAACGCCTTGCAAGAATTCTCCATATTGATGAAATTATTAATCACCTGCCAAGCAACTGTGACCAACTAATTTTAATTCCCCATCGTTTCTTACACCTGATTCCTCTTCATGCTTTACCTTTATCCGAAAATAGTCATCTTCTAGACCACTTCAGCCGAGGTGTGCGTTATGCTCCCTCATGCCAGTTACTGCAACTAACTGAAAAACAGCTATGCTCAGATTTTAACCGCCTCTTAGCAATTCAAAACCCTACAAAAGACTTGAGTCACTCTGCTGTTGAGGTGAAAAGCATTCAGAATTGCTTTGCACATGCTGATACTTTGATTGAAATTGCTGCAACAAAAGCAGCAATTGTAGAAATCAAAAATAAAAATGATGGCACGAGAGAAGTTATTCAAAATTCACAACTTAGCTTGGCAAACTGCGTTCACTTTTCTTGTCATGCAGAATTTAATTTTGAGTTTCCTTTAGAATCAGCATTATTATTAGCAAATCAAGAGCGTATCACCCTTGGCGAAATTTTTGACCTTGACCTCTCCCAATGTTGTCTTGTCACCCTTTCTGCTTGCGAAACTGGTTTAACAAATTATAAAATCCCCAGCGATGAATACATAGGTATTCCGAGTAGCTTTATCTACGCAGGTAGTCCTAGTGTTGTCAGCAGTTTATGGACAGTCCAAGATGTATCAACTGCCTTCTTAATGATTAAATTTTATCAAAAATTACGTGCTGTTTTGTCAGTAGCAGTTGCATTAAATCAAGCTCAAATCTGGCTGCGGAATATTAGCAAAAAAGAACTGCAAATATGGATAGTAGAAAACCAAATTCAACTAGATGCAACACTGATGATGAGTTTACGTCGGAGATTAAACAATATATTAGATGATGATAAACCTTTTCAATCACCCTTTCACTGGGCAGCTTTCTGTGCCATAGGACAGTAGTAAAATATAAGTTTAAAAATTCCCGATTTGGTATAGCCATTACTTGTAACATCTTTCCAAGAATTTATGGACAATTAAAATCTGGTTGCAAATTGCAAATACAATTCATTACCAAGTTTAGCCTCATCAAAAAAATCAATTTTATCCAAATGTCAACAAAGTTTGAAAAACTCTTTGAACAAGGGATTCGCTTATCTCAGACTGGTCAACTACAAGCTGCTTTAAAGTTATGGCGACAGTTACAACAAAAGTGCCAAAAAACTGGAAATCGTTGCCAGGAAGCTAATGTGCTAAATGCTTTAGGTAATACTTACAACGCCTTGGGTTGTCACCAAGATGCTTTAAATTCACATCAACAACAGTTGGCAATAACACAAGAAATCAATGACTCTCTAGGAGAATCAAAGGCAGAAACCGGTTTAGGTAACACTTACTATTCCCTGGGGGAACACCATAAAGCAGTTGATTGCCACCAAAAGGCTTTAGCGATCGCACAAGACATTAAAGATAATTTAGGAGAAGCGATCGCTCTGGGAAATTTGGGTAATGTCTACTGTTCCTTGGGACAATACACCAAAGCCATTGAGTATCATCAACGGGCATTGTCCATTTTTCAAGTTTTAGGCGATCACCTTGGCGAAATCAATTCCCTTGGTAATTTGGCTAATGCTCACTCTTGTGTTAGTCAATACTCAAAAGCGATTGAATACTATCAACAAGTATTAGCAGCTTTCCAGGAACAGGGAGACTCGCATCAAGAAGCGATCGCCCTTGGCAATTTAGGTAATGTCTACTATTCTCTGGGAGATTATAAAAAGGCAATGGAATGCCATCAGCGCGTCTTAGCTACTGTGCGTGGTTTAGATGACTTCCAGGGTGAAGCTGATTCCCTAAATGACTTAGGTAATGTTTACTACTCTCTAGGAGAGTACCGAAAAGCTAGTGAATGCTATCAACAGTCTCTAGTATTAGCCAACAAGATAGGCGATCGCCAGCGGCAGTTTAATTCGCTGAATAATTTGGGCAATATTTACGACTCCTTGGGCCAATACCCCAAAGCGATTGAACATCATCAGCAATCCTTAGCTATTGCCCAAGCAATGGGCATCCGTCGGGGAGAAGCAAGCGCTCTCAACAATATAGCCAGCGTTTATGATTCTTTGGGGCAATACCAGAAAGCAATTGAGTACTTTCAGTTATCGTTGGCAATTGAGCGAGAAATTGGTAATCGTCGAGGAGAAGCTCAATCTTTAAGTGGACTGGGTAATGCTTATGATTCCCTACTGGAGTACGAAAAAGCCATTGAGTATCATCAGCAGCAACTATCAATTTGTCAAGAAATTAGCGATCGCCAAGGAGAAGCCCACGCTAATGGTGGACTAGGAAATGCCTACCAGTCCTTGGGGCAGTACTCGAAAGCAATTGAGTACCATCAACAGTCACGCTTGATAAAACGAGAACTTGGCGATCGTCAAGGGGAGTCCAGTTCTCTCAATAATCTGGGTAGGGCTTACCACTTTCTAGGGGAGTACCAATTAGCGGTAACTTGCCATCAGCAATCTCTAGATATTGCTCAAGAAATAGGAGATAGCAAAGGAGAAGGTACTTCTTGGAATAATTTGGGATGGACTTTGTTGCATTCCGGTCAACTGGTAGAAGCCGAAAGTAAGCTGCGCCAAGGCGTTGAGCGTTGGGAGTCTCTCCGTATAGGATTGCAAGACGAGCATAATATATCGCTTTTTGAAGAACAAGTGCGGATTTATCGGAACTTGCAAAAAGTACTAGTGGCTCAGGGTAAAATTACCGAAGCCTTAGAAATTACTGAGCGTGGTCGAGCTAGGGCATTTGCAGAGTTGTTAGCTGGGCGTTTAGCCCCGCAATCCATTGAACAAGTTATTACCACTCCACCCAATCTCCAGAAAATTCAGCAAGTTGTTCAACAGCAAAATTGTTCAATAGTTGAATACTCATTGCTTTACGATTATTTTGAGCTTGAAGGCGTACCATCACTTAGAGAAACACAACTGCTGATTTGGGTACTACAATCCAATGGTGAAATTTATTTTTGTTCAGTTGATTTAAAGCCTCCATCCGAAAAGCAAAGAACTTCTTTAGGTTCCCTAAGTGACTTAGTTCTAAAACTATATAGAATACTCAACTCTGATATCAAAAATGCCACTAACGATCGGGAGCATTTCAACTCTAATTCCATCTCTGAGATATCAAAGCAACTCTATCAATTACTAATTCAACCAATCTCCCATCTGCTGCCAACCTCTGCTGATGTCCCGGTTATTTTCATTCCCCAGGATTTTTTGTTTGCGTTGCCATTGCCAACCCTTCAGGATACAGAAGGTAAATTCCTCATCGAAAAACACACTATCATTACCGCACCCTCAATTCAAGTACTAGAGTTAATCCAAAAACGCAGTCGAGAAACACCAGAGACTTCTCTAGACGCGCTAGTTGTAGGAAATCCGAAAATGCCAACTATTCCCTTAACTGAGCCACCCGTGCGGCTAGAGGATTTAGCTTGGGCTAAAATTGAAGCACAGGCGATCGCACCCCTACTCAAAACACAAGCGATTACGGGCACTGCTGCTACCAAAGTTTATATCAAACAGCAGATGCCTAAAGCGCGAATCATTCATTTAGCAACCCACGGTTTATTAGATGATATTCGGCAGTTAGGTGTACCGGGGGCGATCGCTCTTGCTTCCACCAAAGAAGACAATGGTTTCCTAACTGCTAGCGAAATTTTAGAAATGCAACTTAATGCCCAGTTGGTTGTTCTCAGTGCCTGTAGTACAGGACGAGGTAAAATCACTGGGGATGGGGTGATTGGATTATCCCGCAGTTTGATTGCGGCCGGAGTCAACAGTATAATTGTGTCTCTTTGGTCTGTAGGAGACCAATCCACCGCTTTTTTGATGGTTAAGTTCTATCAAAATCTTCAGCAGGGAATGAAAGCAGCAGTTGCTCTCAATCAAGCACAGCGTTGGCTGCTGAGGGTGAGAAAATTGGAAATGGAAGCTTGGGTAGAAGCTAATCAGGATTTTCTCAGCCACACTTTGAGGATAAGCCTGCGTCGCCAGATGAACAAATTAGAGCCGGATGACCGACCATTTGAAAACCCTCAGTATTGGGCTGCTTTTTGTGCCATTGGTCAGTGACAAATGAACAACAATGAATCAGAAAAATCAAAAAAATTATCAAAATTTAATTGACGCATTAATAAACTGTAATTCTGGTGAAGAACAGTCTATTTTAATTGCTCACCGAGCATTAATAGATTTTGACTTAATTGAGACTATAAAAAAAGAGATATCTTTTCAAGTAGAGGCAGAGCATCCTGGCAATGTCGAGTTTTTGGAATTTCTCAGCGAACAGCTAAGTGAAATTATGCATTTTTTAGATAGTCTGAACGATAACAATCAAATTAAAATTCAGCAACTTTTCCAATTCAACGCCGAAGATAAAATTGAGTTGCTGCGCGATATTTTACTAGCAGTTATGCTAACTGGTAGCGATCCCCAGGTAATGGCTCCACTACTTGAAATTAACTCCAGTCAGTTGAATGAACACTTCGCTCAACTATTAAAAGAACTACTTCCCTATGCTCTCTCTAAGCTCAAGCCAGAAGTTGCAGCAGATTATGCAGAGAATATTGGTAGTTTCAGCAACCAGATTAGCTGCTCTGCAATCGGTAACAGGGCAGTTAATTTAGAAATTGCTATTGCTGGGTACGAGGCAATAACCACAGTCTTTACTCGCTCCTCATTCCCACAAGAGTGGGGCAAGACCCAGTATAACTTAGGTATTGCTTATGCAGATAGGATTCGAGGCGAACAAGCCGAAAACTTGGAAAGAGCAATTCTGTGCTTTCAAGATGCTTTGCAAGTCAGAAACCGCGAACTTTATCCAGAAAAATGGGCGGATACACAACATAATTTAGGAGATACCTACTGTAGTCGGATACGTGGTAGTCGCCTAAAAAATTTGGAAGCTGCTATTGAGGCTTTTCAACAAGCTTTGCAAGTTTATACAGAAGAAACCTATCCTGTCGATTGGGCAGGAACTCAGCGCGATTTGGGGACTGCTTATTTTGGGCGAATCCAGGGCGATAAATCTGAGAATCTAGAACTGGCTATCATTTGCTGTAAAAATGCACTACAAGTTTTAAACTGTGAAGAATTTTCCATAGAATGGGCTGATACACAAATCGATTTAGGGCTAGCATTCCTGAAAAGAGTTATCGGCGATCGCTCAGAGAATATTGAGCAAGCAATCTTTTGTTTCCAATCAGCATTAAATATTTATACTCGTGATGAATTACCTCAACGGTGGGCAACAGTTCAAAACAATCTTGGCTTGGCTTATTTTAATCGACTTGGGGGTAACGAAGCGGATAACTTAGAACTAGCAATTCAGGCTCATCAAGCAGCAATAGAAGTTTGTATAGCTGAGGAATTACTAGAGCTTTTACCAAAGAATCAAGCTAATTTGGGTAATGCCTATCTTCATCGAATTCTAGGCGATCGTTCCGAAAATCTCCAATGTGCGATCGTTGCATACGAACAAACACTACAAACCTATACTTGCGAATCATTCCCCGAACAATGGGCAACGCTACAAAATAACATCGGTCGTGCTTATCAGTTATTAGAAAATTTCGACTTAGCAATTACTTATTGTCAACTAGCTTTACAGATTCATACACCAGAAGACTTTCCAATTGAATGTTTAAGAACTGCACGCAATCTAGGTGACAGTGCTTTTCTTTCTGAACAATGGACAACAGCAATTCAGGGATACGAAATTGCTGTCAAGGCAGTGGAACAAAGTTGGACTTGGGCTGAAAGCAATCAACGCAGACAGGAAATTTTGTCCGAGTCAATTTATGTTTATATCATGACAGTGCAAACTTGCATTAAACTTAATCAGCTAACTAAAGCACTTGAGTATGTAGAACGTAGTAAAACCCGTAACTTGACAGATATGCTAACTAGACGACCTATCTATCCAAAAGGTAGTTTTTCACAAACTGTACTGGATGAACTAGAGCGTCTGCGCCAGCAAATAGCAATGGAACAGCAAGATTTAGAAATTAGGGCTAGTGTTAGTCATTTAATAGTAGAAGAGAATAATCCTTATCAAAACAACCAGCAAACAACTCTTCCAAATCGTACTCATCTCAATCAACTACAACAACAGCTAGAGCAGCTAATAGCCCATGAAATTACACCCATAGACCCGACTTTTTGCCTGACTCAAAAAATAGCATCTATTTCTTATAAACAGATACAAAAACTTACCAATGACCAAGCAGCTATTTTGGAATGGTATATTACTGGGGATAATTTTCTAACTTTTATTATTCTTCCTCAAGCTGTTACTCCTATTCTCTGGCAATCATCGTCGGAAAACCTAGAAGCTCTAAAAAATCTAGCTGACAATTACTTAAATACCTACCTTCAGAATAAAACTCAGTGGCAGCAAAATCTTCCCTTATTTCTTGAACAACTAGCTGAAATTTTACACCTTAATGAATTACTTGCCTACATTCCTGAAACGGTCAAACAATTAGTGCTGATTCCTCATCTGTTTCTACACTTGTTACCTCTTCATGCATTGGCAGCTCAATTACAAAGTGTTGAAGTTGAAGGTAAAACTAGGTTGCCTACTGGAGGCTGTTTGCTTGATTTGTTTCCAGATGGAGTCAAGTACGCTCCTAGTTGCCAATTACTGCAACAAGCACAAGCAAGGCTTCGCTCTGAGTTTAATCGCTTCTTTGCCCTCCAAAATCCCACAGAAGACCTCAGTTATACCAACCTAGAAGTGCAAGCTATCCAAAAATATTTTCAATCTCGTCATATCCTGATTAAAAGCGATGCTAAGAAAGCTAATCTTGAGTTGAATGAGCGATCGCGAAAATCTCTTCATACTGCCAACTGCATTCATTTTTCCTGCCACGGTTACTTCAATATCGTAAATCCTCTGCTCTCTGCCCTCCTATTAGCAGATTGCTACGTCCCTGAAGAATGCAAACCCAATTCCAACTACTACATTCACCTGAAACTCCAAGACAATCAGGTTATCGATTTACAAAAATGCCTTACCTTGGCAGATTTATTTACCCTTAACCTTAACAAATGTCGCCTTGTTACCCTATCTGCTTGTGAAACTGGGTTAACCGACTTCAGATCCCTCAGCGACGAGTATATCGGTTTACCTAGTGGTTTTCTCATTGCGGGTGCTTCTGTTGTCGTCAATTCTCTATGGGTAGTAAGTGACTCATCAACTGCCTTTTTAATGGCGAAGTTTTACGAAAATTTACAAAATCAGACTTCAGTGGCGATCGCCCTTAACCAAGCCCAACTTTGGCTGAGGGATATCACTGGAGCTAAATTGTGGCAATGGATTCAAGAAAAACAGCTACCTTTAGACCCAACTCAAAAGTTACACTTTAGAAGAATCCCAACTAATAGCAAGCCATTTCAACACCCTTTCCACTGGGCAGCTTTCTGTGCCATAGGTCAGTAATGGAGAGAAAAGTCATGACGAATGAGCAATGCCAAAATGCTTATAATTATGATTCGGGGAATCCTGAATTCTCTCAGCAATTGGGAATTTCAGAAAGGACAATTGCAGATTTTCCAGCAGGTTTTAGAGATGCGGCAGCAAGGCGATCGCCCAAGTGAGACAGAAGCACTGATCAGCATGGCTGACTCCTACAATCGCTTGGGTAAATACACTCAAGCGCAGGAATTGATTGAGCAAACCTTAGCAATTGTCCAACAGGCTAGTCTCCAGCAACAGCAGCGTCTCCAATCGATTGAAGCAGAAGCCCTCAAACTGCTGGGAATAGTTTATTTTGGGCAAGGGAATTTTGCCAAAGCACAAGAGACTGCACAAACAGCCTTAGCAATGCACAAACAGTTAGGCGATCGCATAGGGGAGGGAGCAACATTGATTGTTGTGAGTGCAGCTTTGATTCATCTGGGGCAACACTCTGAGGCTAAGGAGGCGTTAGAAGAATCGCTTAAAGCCTTAAGAGAACCAAGTTCTTCACTCGATGAACTAAAGTGGCGGCGGTTTTACGAGGGTGAAGCTTTAGCTTGGATGGGAAATATTGAGACGATCTCAGGAAATCTTGAACAGGCAGCAAGGACGCTAGAGCAAGCTTTAGCAGTGAATCGAGAGACGGGTAATCGCTCCTATGGTGAATTGAATACTTTGTATTTAATTGCTACACTTCATAGTAGTCAAGGAGAGTTGGATAAAACATTAGAAAGCTGTCAGCAATTACTGAGTCTCAGCCAAGAAATTGGTCATCATTGGTACGAAGGTATTGCGTTGATTTCTATTGGAGGAGTGTATCAGGTACAAAAGCAGGATGATCGAGCATTAGCCAGCTATCAACAAGCCTTAGAAGTTTTTAGAAAGATTGGCGATCGCCAAAAAGAAGCCGAAATAATTGTGGCGATCGCAGATATTTATGCAAAACAAGAACAATCTCAACAAATATCATTAGAACATTATCAGCAGGCTTTAGCAATAGCTAGAGACATTAATAATCGCCCGACAGAAGCTAAATGTTTATATTCAATTGGCACTATCAGAATTTCGCTAAAGCAATACCCTCAAGCAATAAAAGCTTATCAAGAAGCTCTAGCAATTTTTACAGATATTAAGAATCTCTTGGGTATACAAGGTGATATGGCTATTGCACAGCTTTATACATCAATCGGACAGATTTATAGCATCTCTGGACCTTATTCTGAAGCGCAGGAATGTTTCGCTCAAAGTCTGACGCTTTGGCAAAATTTGTTAGTGCAAGTGAGAGAAAACAGCAATCATGAGACAGAGAGTTTAATTCTTTTCTATCTTTTGGTTGCGTATATTGCTTCTGGACAGAACTGTTCAGCTCAACAGCAATATAAGCAAGCTACAGATAATTTTCAAAAGGCGTTAGACTTAGCCAGACAACTTGGGAACCAAGAGCAAGAGAAAGGATTGGTAGAGCAACTTGTGGCTAACTATTCCAATCAAGGTCTGGCTTATGAAGCACGCCGAGACTATGAGGACGCATTGAAAAGTTATCAGCAAGCTCGGAAAATTGCTAAAGAGAATGGTTTGCAGGGCTGGGAGGCAGATATGCTTCGCTATATTGGGCATATTTACACTTCCAGGCAGGATTTTGGTCAGGCATTGAGTTACCAAGAGCAAGCACTAGCGATCGCCAAAGAGATAAATGATCGTTCTAGGCAAATTCAGTCGTCTTTAGTTATGGGAATTGTTTACAAAAAATTGTCACGTTACGAAGAGGCATTAAATGTCTATCAACAAGCCTATACCCTAGCACAAGAAGAGAGCGATCGGGGATTGGCTGCCAATCTGCTTTTTGGTATTGGTACCATCTATGCTATCCAAAAACAATATGAACAGGCATTGAATGCTTACCAGCAAGCCCAGGAAGCTACGCACAATAATCCACTGGCTCCATTTGTGAATGGGATCAATGCAGATAATGTAGAAGAGTTTTACTTAATTGCACAGCAATATAGTTCAAATATAGGAATTAGTCCATTGGCAGACAGTTGCACTGATGCACTGGCTTATTATGGCTCAGGCGGACTCAAACAAAAATTCGCCCTCGATAATATCAATGTTTTAGCAAAAAACGCCAATCAAACTTTCCTGACTTTGAAAGGGGCAATTTTCCATGCAATGGGGCAACTTTATCTTAATCAAGAAAACTACAGCCAAGCTTTTACATATTATCAACAAGCGCTCCCAATCCTTCATGAAGCTGAAGCTGTGATGGAAGGTGCAACTCTCGGCGATCTTGCGATTATTTATAAGCTTCAAGGACAATACGAGCAAGCGCTAGAATGCTCTCGACGTGGATTAGAGATTAGCCGAGCGTTTAACAATCGCATTAATGAAAAAGACGCTCTCTACTTTTTGGCAATAGTTTACTGGGCAAAGGGAGACATTTCACTAGCTTTGGAGACTTTAAGTCAAAAAGCCGAAGTGGAAAACGAAACCTTTGCGCTTAATCTTGCCATTGGGTCGGAAGAGCGTAAACGGGCATACATTGCAGGGCAAGATCGCTCTATTGATACAACTGTCACTTTCCATCTGCAAGCCGTTCCACAAAATCCGGAAGCTTCTAGACTGGCGTTCGTCACTGTTCTGCAACGTAAAGGACGCATCTTGGATGCAGTTTCAGACAACATACAACGATTACGCCAAAATCTTCAGGCTGAAGATCAAACGTTATTTGATGAATTGAGTTCATTCCGCAACAGTTTAGCGGATCTTTTTTATCACAAACAGAATACTCTTTCGGCAGAAGAATTTAAAACCCAGGTGGCAATTTTAAAAGCGAAAATTGAAGAATTAGAAGATACACTGGCGCAACGCAGTATCGACTTTCGCACTGAAGTCCAACCTGTAACGGTCGAAGCAGTCCAAGCGTTGATTCCGGTAGATGCTGCGTTAGTGGAATTTGTGCGATACTTTCCTTTTAATCCCAAAACCAGTTCTACCTCCGAAGCATGGGGAACTCCTCGCTACGTAGCAGCAATTCTCACCCACCAGGAAAATCCTAAGTGGATTGACCTTGGCGAAACAACACCAATTGATCGGGCTGTCAAAGAGTTTAGAGATAAACTACGGAATCGGCAAAACCAGTTGTCTGACCTACAAGAAAGCCTTCAAGCACTCCACAATTTGCTCATACCCAGGATTCAGACAGAATTAGGCGACATCCGCCATTTGCTTATTGCTCCAGATAGCCAGCTTAATCTCATTCCTTTTGCTGCTTTAGTCTATTCACAAAATCAGTATTTAGGCGATATCTACACTATTAGCTATCTGACCTCTGGGCGTGACTTATTGCGATCGCAAGTTGAAAAAAGCGATCGCCCAATTCAACAAGATGCTGTGATTATTGCCAATCCAGACCTTCATGGAATGCACATTGAAACAGAGGCGATCACTTTTTTTCTCCAAAATGCACTACTGCTAAAAGACAGCCAAGCAATTAAAGAAACGTTGAAGCAGTATTCTCCCACCATTCTCCACATTGCAGCCCACGGCTTTTTTAGTCGGTCTACAGACGACCCAGTTCTCAACGAGAATCCACTTTTACGTTGTGGTCTAGTACTGGCAGGAGACAACACCGATCGCAAAGACAATGAAAAAGTTGTGTTAACAGCTCTGGAAGTGACAGGACTAAATTTGCGCGGCACTCGTTTGGTAGTACTCTCTGCCTGTGAAACAGGGCTAGGGGGTGTTTTGGACGGCGAGGGAGTGTACGGATTGCGTCGAGCCTTCGTCATTGCTGGGGCCCAAAGCCAAATGGTGAGCCTGTGGAATGTGGATGACTTGCCCACAACTTTTTTAATAATCAATTTCTACGATCGTCTGAGCCACGAGCATTCTTATCCAAATCTAGAAGCCGGCTCAGTTGCGATCGCGCTTAATCAAGCTCAACTCTGGTTAAAGAATTTGACTAAGAGGGATTTGGAAAAATGGATTGAAGAAAAACAGTTACCATTAGACCCGACCATGAGGATGAATCTGCGTCGTCGTCTTTATAAATTAGAGGATGATGCTAAACCTTTTAAATCGCCTTTTTACTGGGCAGCGTTTTGTGCAATTAGTCAGTGATGAGGGAGCTAAATGTGACAGGAGATAACAACAACGCTTCTGTATCTACTAGCCCCCAGGACTATCTTGAATTCCTAGTGGCGGTCTTGCAAATTATCGCAGATGGCAACAGCAATCGCAGGCGATCGCTTGTTCCTCAATAAATCATATCCTCATTCAGCAATGCCGTTGTTTACTACCCATTACTGTCCAATGGCACAGAAAGGTGCCCAGTGAAACGGATTCTTAAAGGGCTTGTCATTTGCTGGAATTCTTCTAAAAAATACTCTTTGAGTTGGGTCTAATCGCAAATTCTTATCTTGAACCCATTGCCATATTTGAGTTCCAGTCAAATCACGGAGCCAAATCTGAGCTTGGTTAAGAGCAATTGCGACATCGCCTGTACCTAAGTGATGCTGTTGCTTTAGCCTTTCGTTAAGATTTTCATAGAACTTGATCATCAAAAAAGCAGTAGACAGATCATTCACTGACCAAAGAGAACTAACTACGCTAGGGCTGCCTGCATAGAGAAAGCCACTCGGCAAACCAACATATTCGTCACTAAATTTAGCAACGTTTACTATGCCTGTTTCACAAGCGGAGAGAGTAACGAGACGACACTGACTGAAATCAAGAGCAAAAATTTCTCCCAGGGTTAGCAGATCATCTGACAGAACTAAAGCAGATTGAAGTGGTGAATCACTGTTAAAATAGCCATGACAAGAAAAATGAGCACAATGGACGAGATTTAGCTGGTGGTTAGTTATGATCTCTTTTTTTGCACTCTCCTCAATTAGCACATGATCGTTAGGTTGGAATATCTGTCTAATTTCTTCTACTTCGGTTTGCGTATATAGCAAATCTTTAGTAGGATTTTGAACTCCGAATAAACGATCAAAATTCGATCTTTCCTGATTTTGAGTTAATTTTAGTAATTGACAGCTTGGAGCATATCGAACACCTCTTGAAAAACGATCCATTAGACTATAATTTTTATCTAAAGAAAGTGCATGTAGAGGGAATAAATGCAAAAAAGAATGAGGTATTAAAATCAATTGATCGCAAGATTTTGACAAATGAGAAATAGTCAAATTTAAATTAAGAATTTCAGATAACTGGTCAAGATAAGAATCTAATTTTTTGCTCCATTGCTTTCTATTTTCATAGTAAGTAGTTAAATAATCCAAGCTGAACTCAGCAAATTTTCTAAATTCTTCTGTGGAAGCTTTGATAAATGTTGGAGTACTGTTCAGGGGTGTAACAATAAAAGTAAGAAGGAATCGCTGAGGTAGAATATACCATCCAATAATTGCAGTATGTTCATCGGGCAATAATTCTTGTATTTCTTGAAACGTTAGGCTCTCAACTTTCTGAGTAATTTTGAAGTTTGGATCTAAGGATTGTATGTCATGTGTAATTAGATCCTCAAGCCACTGCTTAGAGTCGTTAAGGTCTTGGCGCAATTGGTCTAGTTTAACAGTTCGATCATCGTTAAAGTGGATTCCGCCTCTTGAATAATTAAGTTCAGCAACATCTAAAAGCCGTTGTTTAGCAGCTATATCTCGTCTCACACGCTGCAACTCATTACGAACTCCCTCTGAAACTCCCTTAGGATTAATATCGCGGTTTGCTAATAGTTCAACTAGATTACGAGCCTTACTACGTTCAATGTATTCTAGTGCTAATTTCCATCGGTTATCAAGAATACAAATTGTTATTATGTTGAAATAAGCATCAATTGCAGCATCTTGTATTTCTTGCTTTTCCTTATCGAAAACTGCCCAGTTTCGACTTTGCTCTATCGCATCTATAGCCTTAACAAAACCTTCAATTGCCTCAGAAAACAGCTCTGCGTTTCCTGCTAGTGCTCCTAAAGACTGTCCAATTCTTAAACAATCTTTAGGATATGTTTCTGGAGTGTATACCTCTAAAGCAGCCTGATAAGCCTTAACAGCTTCATCAAACATATTCAATTCTTCATACAAATTTGCTAAATGATCCTGAACCATTGCCCAATCATGTGGTGACCTTTCACGATTGAAAACTTGCAAAGCATTATTAAAAAAGTTTAATGATTTATTTAGATTATCTTCCTTCTTATCATAATGACGTTTTCTGTAAGCAAAGCCTAACTCAATTTGAGCTTTTGACCAACTCTCTGGATTACTTTCTCGTGTATCAATTAACAATTGATTTTCAAAACAGTTGATCGCTTTTTCTAAATTATCTTCTTTATTCCCAAGGATACGTTCAAAGTAAGCAATTCCCATCTCGTGCTGCGCCATTACCCACAATTTAGGATTCGCTTCGGAAGTAACTACATTTAAAGCTGCTTCACAATAGCTAATTGCTTTTTCTATATTTTCTACCTTTTCTCCTCGTTCACGCTCGATATAGTATGCAGCCAGTTCAGTTAGTACTTGTGCCTGATCGGTTTTCTGAGTGTACACCTGCAAAACTTCTTCAGCGCAAGATATTGCCTTTTCTAAGTTCTCTGCGCGGTTACCTTTAATACGGTTAGCGTAGATGACTCCCAGCGCTTTCTTAATATCTGCCCATTTTTCTGAGTAGTTACTATAGGTATAAACTTGTAACGCATTCTCACAACAAGTAATTCCTTGCTCCAAATTTTCTGCTCGATTACCTTGAATACGTTCCAAGTATAATGCTCCTAAATCAAATTGAATTTGCGCCCAATCAGTACTAAATTTAATGCGAGTGTAAAACTGTAAACTTTCCTCTAAAAGCCTAATTGCTTTATCTATACTCTCTGATTTCCCATAAAGTGCATTGCGATCGTAGAAATCACGAGATCCGTACATTTTAGCTAAATCTCTTTTTATCGAAATGTGTTCTTCTAAAGAATTTTCATACGAAAAAACTTGTAAAGCATTTTCCAAGCAAGATATAGCTTTAGCTATATTTTCTGCCTTAAAGCCAGTATTAGAGTTAGCATATGCACCCGATAGATTGCGCTGAATTTGAGCCCACTCTTCAGGCGAAACCTCACGAGTATTTATCTGTAAAGCATTTTCATAGCAAATTACTGCATTTGCAAAATCATCCTCTGGCTCTCGGTTTTCTCGTGTACAATAGACATTTCCTAAATTTACCTGCAACCCTGCCCAACCTTTAGAATCAGCTTCTTTAGTAACCACCAAAAGAGAATTATTAATGTGATGTATCGCTTGTTCTAAATCTGAATTATTTACTTGTTTTCCAGAAAATCTATTTTTATCTGCTCGATGTCTATATGCTACCGCGATCAATTTATGAGTGTATGCCCAATCTTCCGCATCAGATTCAAGCGTATAAACTTGTAATGCATTCTCATAATGGTTAATTGCTTTCTCTAAATTATCTAGTGATTCTCCATAAATACGATTTCTAAACGCAAGTCCTAAATTAATCTGAATAGAAGCCCACTCTTTTGATAAATTTTCTATTAAATAATTTTGAAGAGCATTCTGATAGTAGACAATTGCTCTCTCAATATTCTTTGCCCTATCTCCGTGCATTCGCTGCCAATAGCTGGTGGCTAAATGATTTTGAAGAACTCTCCAAAAACTAGGAAAGTCTTCAGGACTGCAAATTCCTAGCGCGACTTTATAACAGGCAATCTGGATTTCAATCTTGTCAGCTTTATCTCCATTAGGGAATAAGGATATTGATTCACCGAACAAGAGCATTGTTAAAATAAAATTCTCTCTCTCTGGCATCTCGATAGCTTTTAGAAAGGAAATACTTCTTATAATTTGAGCGAAGCGCACATCTAAGTCATTAATATTTTTATTTAGAATAGGAAAAACAACCTTGTAGATACTTTTTCCGTTGTGAATTACTTGATTTATCTGAGCAGAAAGTTCACCTATAAGCTCAAAGTATCTTTGGATGTTTGAGGAATCTTCTTGTACATAAATTTGAGCAGCAATGTCCAATAAAAATCGTGCGTCGCTCTGCAAATCTATTCTTGATAGATTTGCAGCAACTTCCATCATGAGCAGCTTAAAATTTAGATCGACTACATCCAAATTATTGTTGATTGTATCATTTAACTCCTCATCGCTTGAGCAATTAACTATCGATACAACTAAATCTAAATATTTTTCAAGTTTATATTTATCAAGGGGGCTATTATTAAATAGTAGTAAAGTTTTCCATTCCTCTTTAACATCCTCAAGAATATACCTCCACTTAGCAGAAGGTAAAAAGGCTTGAATTGCTTTCCATTTTTCAGGAAAAGCTTCTTGGTTACAATACCTTAGCCAAAAAAAGAGTATGAAGAGAGAGGGCGCTCTGTAGTAGAGTTGTTGTCTTCCCAAACGACAACTCAAAAGCTACAATTCGCCCATGTTCGATATCCTATCACTGTTACAATGCC
>JADEXV010000437.1 GCA_015206945.1 Nostocales cyanobacterium LEGE 12452
CCAATAGTGTAGGTGGTTATAGAAATAACACCAAATATTTAGCAGGAGATGTTAATCAAGATGGTTTTACTGATTTAATCGAAGTTTGGCAAGATGCAGGAGTATACAAGTCTACAACTTGGATTAAGTCGCTATAGGAATCTTAAATCTAAGCCGTTGAGATATTCTTGCCGAATGAACCGATCGCGATCGCAAGCTTTCGGCTCAAGCATACACCAAAATCAATGCGTGAATTACTTAAATAAACAAGCAAACTGGGGTTTGAGAAAGTAAAAGCTCTTTTTACTTGCGGAAAACACCAAAATGAGAAAGCAAACTGGGGTTTGAGAAAGTAAAAGCTCCTTTTGCTTGCGGAAAACACCAAAATGAGAAAGCAAACTGGGGTTTGAGAAAGTAAAAGCTCTTTTTACTTGCGGAAAACACTAAAATGAGAAAGCAAACTGGGGTTTGAGAAAGTAAAATGCCATTTTGAGTAAGCAATATGCCTTTTTGCTTATTGAATATGAAGTTTTGAGAAAGTAATATACCTTTTTGCTGATTAAATATGAATTTTAGTTAAATATGCGAAAGGTTAGACATCAGGCAAAACTTCCGCCACAGTGTACTAGTAAAATTCTGATAAAAGTGTTAAGGGTAAATGATTAGTAGCTTGAGAAGTACACATGAAAACCACTGGCATTCATCATGTAGCGATTATTTGTTCTAACTACGATCGCTCCAAAGCATTTTATGTCGAAACTTTAGGATTTTCGATTATTCAAGAGACTTTTCGCGCCGCCAGAAATTCTTATAAATTAGATTTAAAAGTTGCAAAAAATACTCAAATCGAACTATTCTCTTTCCCAAATCCTCCAGAACGACCTAGTAAACCAGAGTCTTGTGGGTTAAGACATCTTGCTTTTCAAGTTGATGATGTAGAGGAAACTGTTTTTTATTTAAAATCAAAAGGGGTAGAGGTAGAAAATATCAGAGTTGATGAAATTACAGGTAAGAAATATACTTTCTTTAAAGACCCAGACAATTTACCATTAGAAGTTTATGAGCGTTAAAATTACTGCTGACAGGTGAACTTGTTATCACTATAGATAATGAAGCGATCGCACCACTGTAATTGTCAATATTCTGAAATCAAGTTATTTTGATTCTAAGTCAAATTTACGGCATAAAATTTATCTCGTTATTTGGGGGACAGTAAATACTTCTACCAAAAGAATCGCCAGTTTCAGCATCCCTTACTTCCACAATTTTAGCGTTATCAGTACAGACACTTCTACCTCTAGACATACTCAACTCACCTTGGACAAAACCAGTAACTATCCAGACCATTCGGTTGTTAGAAATCGATGATTTGTATTCTCCTGTTTTGGCTGCAAATTCTTCATATATTGTAAGTTTTGCTTCTGTGATTTGCATCTTACTAGACTTTTTGATAACACTTTCAATCGTCATTAAACGGCTTGCTGGTAAGTTATTATTTGCAGGATATATTCGTACTCTTGAGTTGAATGGTATTGGTTGATTGACTGGCTTTTTTGTCTGTACTTGTTTAGCTGTGACTGTCTGCACTAGCAATAAATTAGTGGTGGTAGCAAATATAAAAACAGATAATGAAGTTATTGTAAAAATATTAACTGTAGTGCAAATGCGCTTCATAATGCTCAGAATTTTAACAAGTTCATACCACTTTAAGCGATCGCCTCCGTGAGTGTTTGCATCATCGCGCCAGAAACTCTATTGTGTCAGAGCATCAAGTTTAGCCAGTCTTTTTAAGCTTTTTTCTGGGTTGCCAGTTGCGGCCATTGCTTTAAATCTGGTATATTCCCAGTCAAAAAACTCAAAAGCGATCGCTAGTAGATAAATATCTGCAATATCAGGCTAAAGAACCCAGGATAATGAATCATAATTAATCTCTATAGCTTTGAGTTATCAGCCATCAGCCACCAGTTACCAGCCGGAAGCTGAGATGCCGAATAATCAAGGCTTTTGATTCAACTTAACGAATTGACTATGAATTCTGAACAAATCAAAAATTCTCTAAATATTTCGCCAGCGATACGTGTGGGAGTACTGGGTTTCGGCGGACTCGGACAAGCAGCCGCCAAGGTAGTTGCTGGCAAACAAGAAATGATTTTAGTCGCAGCAGCAGATCAAAAAGGCTACGCTTACGCTACTGAAGGTTTAAATACTGAAAAATCCGTTGCAGCCTATCAAGCCCAAGGTTCGGTGGGTTATTTAGAGCCAATTGGTACATTAACAAATCAAAGTATTCAGGATTTAATTGAAATAGCTGAAGTAGATGGGTATTTTCTGGCTTTACCCAACCTGCCAAATGACTTTATTCCCAATGTTGCCAAGGAATTTATCAAATCTGGTTGGCGTGGGGTACTAGTAGATGCGATTAAACGCACCACTGCTGTAGAACAACTCCTAGCGATGAAAGAGGAACTGCAAGCTGCCGGGATTACCTACATGACAGGATGTGGTGCTACCCCTGGACTGTTAACAGCAGCAGCAGCTTTAGCGGCCCAAAGTTACGCCGAAATTCATCAAGTTGAAATTACCTTTGGGGTGGGAATTGCTAATTGGGAAGCTTACCGCGCCACTGTTCGGGAAGACATCGGCCACATGCCTGGTTACACAGTGGAAGCTGCGAGGGCGATGACTGACGCAGAAGTAGAAGCACTACTAGATAAAACTAATGGCGTGCTGACCTTGACAAATATGGAACACGCTGATGATGTGATGTTAGAAGTAGCCGGGATAGTAGGGCGCGATCGCGTTACAGTTGGTGGTGTAGTCGATACCCGCAATCCCAAAAAGCCTCTCAGCACTAATGTTAAGGTAACAGGACGTACCTTTGAAGGAAAAATTTCTACCCATACATTTACTCTCGGAGATGAAACCAGCATGGCAGCCAATGTCTGCGGCCCTGCTTTCGGCTATCTCAAAGCTGGTAGACAATTGCACCAACGCGGTATCTACGGAATCTTCACCGCAGCCGAAATTATGCCCCAATTTGTTAAGTAAATAGGGAATGGGGGAGAAGCAGGGGAGCAGGGGAGCAAGGGAGAAGTTACAGTAAATCTTTCCCCTCTGCCTCTTTGCCCCTCTGCCTCTTCTCAATGCCCAATTCTTATAATGGGATTTCAACGCTGATAAATCGGAGGTAAGTGTGACCACTACCCTACACTGGCAGGAACGGGTTGGTAATCAAAGAGATTGGATTTGGCGTGGCTGGCAAACTCGCTACACTTA
>JADEXV010000066.1 GCA_015206945.1 Nostocales cyanobacterium LEGE 12452
TTGACAATTCTTGTAAGCAGGCTTTGATCCGTTCTTGTTTCTCTTGGTTCATTGTCAGCGATCGCACAGGGTTATTTCCCTTTACATTTTCCCATAAATGATAAATCTTCCAAAACTGGATGCTCCCAATCTAGAGGCGGAAGTAATGAGAGAAACATATCCCTCACCTGAAGCACCATGAAGCTAAATAAACCGATACACAAACAAATTACAATCACATCTTGGATAAATTCCAAGGTTCGCACAACGCGCCCACGATTGATTTCGTACATCGTAATCGGGGTGTTTTCAACAGATTTATACATAGTTTTTTGGGAGACGCGATTCATCGCGTCTGTACAAGAGTAGTTAGAGACGCGATTCATCGCGTCTGTAGAGAGCAGAGGAGCCTAATGAAAAATGACAAATGACAATTTAATAATGATTGCCAATTTTGCGGTGATGGGCAGCAGTAAGTGCATCTAGCTTGGCGACTCTTCCAGTTTGGACTGTGCTATAAATTACCCAATGATCTCCACAATCCATGCGGCTAGTAATTTCACATTCCATGTAAGCCAAAGCTTCAGCTAAAACGGGCGATTCATTTTTCGCTGGATATGTTTTCACTCCAGCAAATCTGTCTGCACCAGGAGCAAAACGCTTGAGGAAATGTTTCATTAATCCTTGATATTTGCCTTCTTCTAAAACATTTAAAACAAAGCGATCGCCAACGTGCATCAAGGATTCAATTGCCCGATCTTTGGATACTGCGATCGCTACTCCTAAAGGCTCAAGACTGGCTTGTGTCACCCATGAAGCCAACATCGCACTCTGAACTTCTCCTTTTTTGGCAGTGATAATGTATAATCCTGTGGTAATCCGCCCTAAAGCTTTTTCTAGCTCGGTATTGATAGATTTGATTTGTTTTATGGTGCGATCGCGGGTCAACCATTGGCCCATATCTGTCCCCGCTTCATCACAAAGCTGTTCTGTTGCCTGGGTAGGAATTTCTTTAACTAAGATAGGAGGAAAAGCTTCAGTTAATCCTAGTTCTTGAAACTTATTACGTAAAGGATAAACAGGTTCATCTTCTCCACCCCCCGACTCTAATAAACCAATTGCCTGCTTCTTGTGAACAGCAGCCAAAATTGTACTTAAAGCAGCTTGAATCATTACCGAAGATTGCGGTGGCATTGCAATTACTAAACCAGAAGCTTGTGCAACTAATTCTCGAACTTCTTGAGGCTCGGCACTAGTGAGGTCTACTAATTCTACTGCCACCCCTGTTTTTGCACATCCATGTGCTATTGTACGGGCTAAGTGTTCGCTATATCCATAATCTTCAACATAAAATAGAGCCACTAAAGTCTCTGTTTTTGCTTGTTCTAAACTCCAGTTTTGATAGCGTCCGAGCCATTCGGAGATATAGTGTTGTAATAAAGGGCCATGTCCTGTAGCAACAGTTGCTATTTCTAACTTTTCAATCCGCTTTAAAGCTGCCAAAACAGACCGGGCATTCGGCCCCATGAGACAATCATAGTAATATTTAAAATCTTCCTCAAGTAAGGTGATATTTTCATCATAAGTGTGGTCATCACAGTAGTGCATCCCAAACACATCACAGGTGTAGAGAGTAGAAGTTTTGTGGTCATAGGTCAAGATTGTGTCAGGCCAGTGTAAGTTAGGTGCAGAGATAAATTCTAATTCGTGTCCGTTGCCTAAATCTAATCGCTCTCCACTTTTCACCTGCATTGATTTAAAAGGCTGGTGAACCATATTTTCTAAAAATTGAATAGCCACCTTTGCACCGACAACAGTAATGGAGGGAGCTAATTGCAAAATATTTTTTACTAATCCACTATGGTCTGGTTCAGTGTGGCTGATAATCAAGTAATCTATTTCAGCCGGATCAATTAATCCCGCTACTACCTCAAGATATAATTCCTCAAACTTGCGGTGAGATGTATCAACTAAAGCAACTTTTTCTCCCTGAATTAAGAAAGAATTATAGGTTGTACCATTCCGTAAACCAAACTCGATATCAAAACGTTCTCTATCCCAGTCTAGACAACGTATAGCAGTCGTTTGAGAAGCAATTTCAACAGTTTCAATCGTCAAACGTCCAGGATTGGAAATAACTTGAGTAAGCTGTGTGAGTGCAACCATTTCTTTTCTCCAAAAGAATATTATCTGGAGCGAGTGTTATGTTTCTTATATTTACCTGAAACACTCAATTAGTAAAATGCCAATTTCTAAAGCTAATCATTAGAAAGAGTTATTCATTATTTAGCTTGACTTACCATTGAATTACTCAATGTTTATCATTACTTTTATATTCGATAATGAACGTGAGAAAATGCAAATTCTAAGTTAGAATCTTGACAGATGTCGTTAACCTTTATTACTCCTCCTCTACAACAAATCAATAGCGAAATCGCCCGTCACGCTGGTGTTGAACTGTATGTGCTGCGCCTGGATCTCATGCACCCGTGGGTTAACGGTAATAAGTGGTTTAAGCTGAAATACAATCTTTTGGAGGCCAAGGAGAAAAATTTCACAACGCTGCTAACCTTTGGCGGCGCTTATTCCAATCACATCTATGCAACTGCGGCGGCTGGTAATCTTTTTGGTTTTCGCACCATCGGCGTAATTCGTGGAGAGGAGAGGCTACCATTAAACGCAACGCTGAGTTTTGCTGTACAACAAGGTATGCAGCTTGTGTATCTGAACCGCGAAATGTATCGACAGCGCAACACACCAGCGTTAGAGGAATATCTGCGACAAAGTTTCGGCGAGGTGTTTATCATTCCCGAAGGTGGGAGTAATTTAAATGGTGTGCGCGGCTGCACAGGAATAGTTGGTGATGCGATCATCGCCTTCGATCATATCTGCGTAGCCTGCGGTACAGCTACCACACTAGCCGGGATTACGCTTTCGTTGCATAAAGAACAAAGAGCGATCGCTTTTCCCGTTCTAAAAAATGGCGCATTTCTTGCACAAGAAATCGAAAATTTATTGACAAATTACCTCGACTCTGGTTTACCCACACCATATAGTTCTCCCGCTTCCTGGGAATTGGTATGTGATTACCACTTTGGCGGCTATGCAAAGGTGAACGACAAGTTACTACTGTTTAGCCAACAGTTTACACAAGAACATGGCGTACCCCTCGATTACGTATATACCGCCAAAATGTTTTACGGAGTGATGGATTTACTACAGCAGGGATTTTTTTGTAAAGGCGATCGCTTACTGCTGCTACACACAGGCGGCTTACAGGGCAACGTGGGCATGGAAGAAAAGTTGCAGAGATTTTCTAAAATCTGAGTTGCCACTTAATTAAATATCAGTTAACCTTGTATGGAATTTTACTAAAACCAGTGAAATTCAAACGCCAATCTTGATATTTACTCAAAGTTAGGTAAGGTCAATTTAATGTTTACATACGCTGATCGCATTAAGCCAGATGGTCACAGTATTACTACCTATTTAGAAAATCTCCTAGCTAAAAGGTATCAAATTCCGACTTTTCAACGAGATGTTGTGTGGGAGAAAGAGAATGTTAAAAAACTTTGGGATAGTATTTATAAGTTTTACCCTTTAGGAAGTATTCTAATTTGGAAAACTAACACCAAGCTAGAAAGTCATAGGGAAATAGGTGGTATCAAGTTTGCTGATGATTTTCACTCTAATGAATACCAATACATTTTAGATGGACAACAAAGAACAACTTCTCTCCTAGCATCAATATATGGTGGTAACATTGCTAAAAATGAAAATTTTAATCCAACACTATATATAGATTTGACTATTGAACTCACTGATGCTACTGATGACACAAGCTATGCAAAAAGGTTCTTGTTTTGGGACGAGATTGATGACAAAGATGGCCATATTAAAGCAAATACTGGGAGAAAAAAGCGTTATCAAGACAAACTAATTGTCAGTTTAATAGAAATAATTAAAGATTATATAAAAGTAGAGAAAAATATTTATGCAAATGTTAATGGAGAATTTGATCATCCTTATATGCAACAATTGAGGAGAATTAGAGAGGTTTTTGCTAATTACAAAATTTCCTTTATTGAGTTACGAGGTATTGAAGTTGCAGAAGTGTGCCAAATATTTGAGCGGATTAATCAAGCTGGCAAACCCTTGGATATCTTCGATATTGTAGTTGCTAAGACTTTTCGTTCTGAAAATAATACAAATAATATCTCTGGGTTCTATCTTCGGGAATTATTTGATAAATTTAAAAAAACTATTTCTAGTAGTCAATATGCCAATATTGATAATTGGACATTGCTCCAGATGCTAGCTGTAGTGGTAAAACTTGAATTTCCCGAAGCTGGGATACAAAATATTACTGATATGTATCTTAATAAGCTAAAAACAGAACATATTGAAGCTGTATGGTCTAATTTTAAAATAGCAGTTGCAAAAACTTTTGATTTCTTTGATAATATTTTACATATTAAAGGTGGAAGATTAATCCCTTACCGATATTTATACCTGACTATTACAGCATACTTTTATCGGAATGACAAACCAGATTATAGTTTTTTAAATAAATATTTTTGGTATTATAGTTTTCATAATGCAGATTTACTAACAAACACTACTCACCTTTGGGAACATATATACTTTGTTAATCAACAAAAAGCTAATAGTACTTACTCATTCAATAAATTTGATATTGATAAGAATTCGATCAGAAAATCTTTCTACAGTTATAAAGGTCGCTTATCCAGAGCAATACTATCACTTTATGCAAACCACAGGCCGCAAGATTGGGCAAAACCTCATAGAGATATTTTGTCTGATGTTTATTATTTGCTAACAGATAAGCCTAACTTGCATCACATATTTCCAGTTAATTTTATTAAACAGAGTGGCATTGCTAGTCAAATAGAATGTGACAGCTTGATGAATATTGCCTATCTGTCTCAAATAACTAATTTGAAAATTAGCGATAAAAATCCATTAGATTATCTCAAAGAATATGACGAGCCTGGTTTAGAGACAGTGCTACACTCTCATCTTATACCGACGATCATTCTTGAATGGTCAAGAGCGGATGCACTTCCTGAAAATGCCCTAACAATTTTTATTGAAGAAAGGATAAACCTCTTATTAGAGGCTTTGAGGCTGAAGTTAGAAGGAATTGAATTTAATGTTTTTGATATGGGCGATCGCACAGATAATATCTCTTCCTAAATATGCGATTGCCCAAAAAAGAGGCATTGCTGGCTTTTATGCTTACCGTTTATTTTGTAAACTTTGAATGGTAGCGATCGCATGTTTCGCTACAATATCAATTTCCTCTTCTGTATTAAACCTGCCAATGCCAAACCTTATCGAGGCATAAGCTAGCTGTTGGGGGTGTCCCAATGCTGTGAGAACATGGGAAGGTGCGGTATTTGCCGACGAGCAAGCAGAACCAGAAGATACCGCCATTACTGGCTGCAATCCTAGCAAAAGTGCGGCTCCATCCACTCCCTCAACACTGATACTCAAGTTTCCCGCTAATCGCTGTTTGGGATGTCCGTTAAGATGAATTCCTTCAACTTGCGAAAGCTGTTCCCATAATCTTTGTCTTAATTGGGTTAGGCGTTGGGTTTCTGTCTCTTGTTCAGCCAAAGCAATTTCTACAGCTTTGCCAAAGCCGACAATTTGCGGTGTATACAATGTTCCAGAACGCATTCCCCGCTCATGTCCGCCACCATGCTGCTGGGGAGCTAGTTGCACTCTGGGATCGCGTCTTCGAACGTACAGCGCTCCAATGCCTTTGGGCCCATATACTTTATGTGCTGTTAGCGACATCAAGTCAATTTTCATCGCTTGCACATCTAAAGGAATTTTACCAATAGCTTGGGCGGCATCGGTGTGGAAAATGATGTTGTGTTCATGGCACATTTCACCAATTTTTGCCAAAGGCTGTAACACGCCAATTTCGTTATTTGCAGCCATTACCGATACTAAAATTGTCTCAGGACGGAAAGCTTTTTTTAACTCAGTTAAATCAATCAATCCATCTTTTTGGACAGGGAGAATAGTAATTTCAAAACCAAGACTTTTTAAATAATTACAAGGGTCAATTACTGCACTATGTTCAGTGGCAACAGTAATAATATGCTGACCTTTTTTAAAATAAGCTTCGGCAACACCTTTAATAGCTAAATTATTTGCTTCTGTTGCACCACTAGTAAAAACAATTTCTTCTGGTGTGGCGTTGATTGCTCCTGCTAAAATTTCTCGCGTTTGCTTCACAGCAGCTTCTGCTTCCCAACCATAAACATGACCGATACTTGCTGGGTTGCCAAATTTTTCTGTAAAGTAGGGAAGCATTGCTGCTAGTACCCGTTCATCTACGGGTGTAGTAGCGTGACAATCAAGGTAAATAGGACGAATAGACATAATTATTAACTTAAACTTTGACTCAAATTTTTTAATACACTTAGAACTTGATACAGTTCACTTTCTCGTTTCAAAAGTGTAAATTGGTCAGACATAGCATATTTTGGCTGATTCTCTTTGGTAAGTTTCAGGAAAATAAAATCACTACCATTTGTTACTAATCCAAAAGTAGGTTTGTCTTGATTAGGATTAGCCAACATATAAACAAGTGCTTGAGGTATGGCTTCTAAAAGAGAAAAGCTAGACCTTTTAGATTCAATTACTAACAACCATAATTGTTCTTGAATAACTAAAACATCAATTCTACCTCTAATGATTTCTCCTTCATCTTCCGCAGAAATTTCTATTGATTCCTCGCCTCTCATATAAAAAGGCTCATCATAAAATCCAGCTAAATTGAGTAAAGGAGATAAAATTACTAATTTAACCGTTTCTTCTGACAAAGGAGGACGCTTGACTAAACGGAGAAAATGAAGTTTTATTTTGTCTAAATCTTGCTTTTCTAAATCTGTAATTTCCGGTAAATTTTCAACCCATTCTGTAAAGAATGCCTCCTCATCGGCTAGCTGTAGGCTAAATCTTTCTTCCAAATAGGCAAGCCCGACATTTTGTGCTTGGATAAATTGAACCATGTTTATTTCAAATTGCAAAAAGTCTAATTATTTACTTTAATCATCACGCTGGCAGTTTCTAGAGCAATATTACGTAGCATTGCTGTAACTATACCTGCATTCAGTTGCGTTAGGTGGCTGCTAATTCCCGTAATTTAGTTAAAACTGCTTGAGCGTGACCTTTGGTTTTCACATTAGGCCAAGTATAGACAATAATTTTATCAGGTGAAATTAGAAAGGTTGAGCGAACAACACCCATATATTCTTTGCCCATAAATTTTTTTAAGCGCCAAGCACCGTAGGCTTCTGTCAAAATATGTTCTGGGTCACTTAAAAGGGTGATTGACAAGTTATGTTTGCTGATAAATTTACAATGGGATTTACCCAAATCTGGACTTACCCCTAAGATTTTTGCTCCCAGTTCGCTGAAGTCTTGATACAACTCGCTGAAATCTTTCGCTTCGGTGATACAGCCTGGTGTGTCATCTTTGGGGTAGAAGTAGAGGACAACCCACTGACTGCTGAGGTCGTCGAGAGTGACTGCATTGCCATTTTGGTCAGGGGTAGAGAAATCTGGCGCTGGTTGTCCAACTTGGGGAATGTTGCTCATGATGGAGGTGTGAGATATTGCGATCGCTTTAGAATTGTACATATATTGAGCGATGCCTGTGGTGGGCTATGCCTACGCACGTAACCATTCATATTTGCTGATAATGCCTAAAGATATGCAACGCGAATTTACCAACCGCGATGAGTTGGTAGCCTATCTGCGCGAACAATTCCCAAGCGCAGCAGAACGCGATGACCACATCAGCGAAACTCTAGGGGGACGCAAAGCGGCACAAAACGCGCTGGAAAAAATTGACCCAGTAAGCTACGCCCAAACACGTAATTTTTTCGCAGGTGCAGTCACGCGTCTTTCACCTTACATCCGTTATGGCGTTTTGAGTTTGCGAGAAATTCGAGATTATGTCCTTGAACGGGTACAGCAACAAAACGATGCAACCAAACTAATTAACGAGTTAGGTTGGCGCGACTATTGGCAACGCTTGTATACAAAGTTAGGGAATGAAATCTGGAAAGACCAGGAAGATTACAAAACTGGTTATACTGCGGGCGAGTATGCACCCGAATTGCCGCAAGATATTAGAGAAGGAAGTACAGACAGGGTTTGCATTGACAGCTTCAGTCGTGATTTGAGAGAAAGTGGCTATTTACATAACCACGCACGAATGTGGTTAGCGGCTTATATTATTCATTGGCGGCGTATTCGTTGGCAAGCAGGAGCTAAGTGGTTTCTTGAACACCTTTTAGATGGAGATCCTGCTAGTAATAATATGTCATGGCAGTGGGTTGCTAGCACTTTTAGTCAGAAACCGTATTTTTTCAACCGTGAAAACTTAGAACGCTACACTAAAAGCCTTTATTGTCAGAAATGTCCTCTTTACGGTCATTGTGATTTTGAAGGCAGTTATGAAGAATTAGAACAGCGACTTTTTCCTAAAGGTGAATTTAGCAAACAACCTAATAGCCAAAGTTGGCAGCGTGGAAAGAAAGGTAAAAAATGAATAAACCAATTGTTTGGGTACATGGAGATTGCCTCAGTCCAAATAATCCCACATTGCAAAAATACCCTGATGCCCCAGCTATCTGGGTTTGGGATGAGGCTTTGATAGAGGAATGGCAATTGAGTCTTAAACGTCTGACTTTTATCTACGAATGTTTGCTAGAGTTACCTGTTGTTATTCGCCGTGGCGATGTGGTACAAGAAATTTTAGCTTTTGCTCAAGAATATGATGCCAATTTAGTTGTCACAGCCAATAGTCCCAGCCCTCGATTTGATGATATCTGTAATCAAATAGAGCGTTCTATAGCAGTGGAAGTGGTAGAGGTAGAACCATTTTTTGACTATGACGGCTACATTGACTTGAAACGCTTCTCGCGCTACTGGAAAGTGGCTCAAAATTATGTTTATCAAAAGCTTTCACCCTAAATCCATCTCCTAAGCTTGGGCTACGGTGTATATACATCTTGGTAATGAAGCGTACACCGTAGCCCAATTTGGAAGAGGGACTTTGAAATTGGCTCCCCTTCACCCAAATCGGGAGAAGGGTTGGGGGATGAGGGCAGTTAATCTTAGTTAAAAGATTTTGATTTTTTAACTAAGATTAACTCATAAGCTAATTACAACAATTGCTGCAATCATTTAAACCTTTCTTATACATGGAGAAACAATTGTTGCAAAGTATTAAGCCTTTCCAGCAACTGCTTATACATTTCTTGGAAATACTTAAACCTTTCTTATACATGAAGGAACGATTGTTGCAAAGTATTAAGCCTTTCCAGTAATTGCTTATACATTTCTTGGAAATACTTAAACCTTTCTTATACATGAAGGAACGATTGTTGCAAACGCTTCAATTTTGACAACTAGTGTTGCAGATTAATGGAGTTACGAGTGCTGAGTTGCAAGTGAGATTTTTCACTCAGCACTCTTCAATCTATTGAGGTTTGTAAATAATTTGTAGCTCCGCAAGGAATATTCCTTTAGACTGAGTTTCAACTGAAAAAATGTGGGAATAAACACAAATGCATTCGTTAAATATCTTTTGTCACGAATCTGTAGTTGCTGTTTCCTTTGTCGCTTGCATTATTGGACTGTTGTTACTGTGGGATTGTAAGCAGCAAACAAATGAGATGGAAGAAACAGAGCGAATTCTGTTTAGAATGAGCTTTAGTTACTGGCTAGTTTACTGTGTAGCTTTTGGCATCGAAAAAATAGTTTTACCTGGCTGGGAATCTGTAGTCATGACTTTGAAAATAACTACGGCTCTGTCATATTTCTTAACTTTTTCTTGCATCGTTAGTCTGCCGCTACACAAATTTGCAGTACATCGAGTTGAGGAATAGTTATTGGGCATGGGGCATTGGGTAAAAAGTGAGATTGCCAACTCAGCACTCAGCACTCAGCACTCCTATCGGGCATGATTAACATCTCATGGCGATCGCTAATGCAGCTTCTAGTTGATCCTGGGGTAAAGTCGTTAAAATAAAGACCTCTTGTACCGTTTTCCCCTGCCGTGCAATGACTTTATAGCCGCCGCGAATGGGTACTGAGATGCGTAGTTGCATTTTAGGACAGTGACCCTTCGATCGCCCAATCACTCCCGGTGTCACAGTTTGGATACCGTCTTGCTGACAAAGACGTTCTAAAATGGGGATAAGACCAGAAAGGTGTGTTGAGTGATTCCAAACCAGTCTGGCAGCTTTTTGTGTTCGCGTAGCGTCTCGTAGAGAAGCCGTGCGGAGGGGATCTACGGAGGGTTTGCCCATAATAATTTAAGGTTAAGCTGCTTCTAGAGGTGCCATTGTCAAACCTGCTCGGCGCAGCTGCTGGTGATAGAGTTCCGCAGGTTCTTGGGGCCCGACCCAGACGATCGCTTGACCTTCATAGTGTACCTGATTCGTCAGATCCCACGCGCGATCGCCACTCATTCCCGGAATATATTTCATCAAACATTCAGACACGTGTTGGAATGTATTAAAATCATCGTTTAATACAATCACTTTGTAATTCGGATAAGTCTTACGGATAACTTGATTAGACCGTTCAGGAGCTATAGTTGGTGCTGTGGACATCCCGAAAACATCTGCTGAAAGTGTCATAACCATAAAACAATTGGTCAAGATAATTTTACAAAACTACACTACAAATAATTAGTTTAGTTCATTGTTTAGTAGTCTGTTGTCATGTGTCTGTTGTTATTTGTCCGTTGTCATTTGTCCGTTGTCCTTAACCAATGACCAATGACCAATGACCAATGACCAATGACAAATGACCAATGACAAATGACAAATGACAATCTACTTCCAATTATCCCAGTTTTCGTTAAAAATAGATGTATCTGGGAAGGCGGTAGGGTTGCCATTTTGTTGCAAAAGCCGCTTGAGTGCTTCTAGTTGTGGCTCTTGTTTAGGTAAATCATCAACAAGTTGGTAAGGTGCGATCGCATTTTTGAGTGCAAAACTAGCTACAGTGCCCGCAGCTGCACCAGCCGACCATTCAAAGGAATGTACGCGATAGGCAGCAGCGGCAATATGACTAGTCGCAATACTTTTCCCACCTACAAGCAAATTATCAATTTTCTGGGGAATCATTGCTCTCAAAGCAATTTGGAAGGGATAAGCAAGACCCGCACCACGTCTTTCGCCTGGACGTTCTGTGTTGCCAGGGGCTTCTGGGGGACTATTCACCATGCAAGGATGGAAATCTATGGCGTAGTGACCAATACCCACAGCATCGGGGAAGATGGTAGAACGAGTCCGTCGCATTGCTTTGTCTGGTGGAACTTTACCCTCAATTACTGATACTGCTTCTAAACCTGCAACTGCTGCTCGTAGGCGACGATACATATCTGCTGGCAGAGTCTTGGAGTAATACTCGTCATTATAATCTCGGCGGGAAATATCAATTTCCCAGATACCAAAACCTCCGGTTTGTCCCCAACTAGGGCGGCCAATAATCCGCCGTCCTTCTCGCATATAAGGATATTTTGATAAACCATGCGCTGTCCCCATTGGTGAATTTAAACCGGAAACAAAGCGGTTATTAGTTTGTGGCTGCTTGACACCATCCCCTAGTTGAGAATCCGTAGTTCCAGCTACCAACCAGTAATAGAAAGATAAGGCATTTTCCTCAGCCTTGCGGAGAGCTTCTGTCCGCAGTCCTCCCATCCAACCCCCTGGTTCTAACTGTCCAGTACCTTGTAACTGTTGCCGAGTATAAATTAGGTTATCCTGGGCTGTTCCGGGGCGGTAGTCGTTACCCCAAGTCCAGTTTTGCATTGAGATATCCCCTGGTGTAGCCGCAGTAAAACTTACACCGCCAAATTTTGCTGGTTTCCCTTTGTTTGGACTCCAAATGCGACGATAGGTAAAAACTAAATCAAAGTTAGCCAGTCGCTTCAATTCATAGCTGAAATATGGCGCATATTGTGGATAAAATGCAGGCATTGCCTGCGGTTGCGGTTCCTTAGTGGCCTCCATTGCAAAGGTGTAGGTAAAGCCTTGAGGACAATAGGGGTCATTATTAGCACTGGAAGAAGAAGGTTCTAAGTAAGAACGGGCATCAATACCTAATCGGTAGGGAACATCAGCAAGGGCAATAATTTCTCCAGTTTCGCTAGCGTCTATGACATACCATTTAGCAGCATCCTCTTTCGCTGCCTTGGGGATGAAACGGACAATAGTTTTAGTAAACTGAGATGAGTTTTCGTAGCGATAGGCATCTTCAATACTTTGAGATAACGTAAAAGTATTGAGAGGTGGTGCGCCTTTTGGTGGTTGAGATTGAATTGCGATCGCACCATTAATTATTTTGCCATCAGCAGCGATTTCTAAATCTTTAATTACCGTGTTGGGAAACCATTGCAACTTCCCTTTGCCTTTCTTTTCGGCATCTTTAAGCATCTGGGTCAAAATGGTGTGAGCATCGCGGGGAAGAAAGCACGAGTCACTTACCCAACAGTCACCAGGGTTCAGTTCTCCGTATTTACGCTGAATGCGGTTTCGCAATTCCAGATAACCGCGAGAATAAAATTGTTGGGAACGTTGGGTTGGTCGTTCATCTAATGCAGATGTCCCTTGAGCAGAAATTTGTCCTCCCAACCAGTCAGTAATTTCTGTAAGACAAACTGTTCGTCCTGCTAGCAAACCCTCGTAAGCTGTCGCTACACCAGAAAGTCCACCACCCACAACTAAAATCTCGCAATTTACACTTTTGTCTGGGGTTCTCGGTGGCGCTGCGATCGCCCGATCAAATGCGACTAAGCTAGAGATTAAATTAAGACCGAACAACGATGTTAAGCTAAAAGCTATTTTGTGTCTATGCTTCATAGTTAAAAAACGCTCCAAATCCTGTGTCACCTTGTAGACGTTAGCATTTCAAAAATGTCTAACTCAAGAAATTTTTCCAGAGCAAGAGACGCGATGAATCGCCGTCTCTACAATACGCGATGAATCGTGTTTTTGTGATGATTTATCAGATTTTTGCGACCTATAATTTTCATCAAAAAACCTTAATGGAATCGTATTGTAATCACTTCCCCTAACAGGGATGAAAACGAAAGTTGGCATAATAAAATCCCCCCTTCCTACACTCCCTAAAAAGGGAGAATTGGTTTAGAGGGTAATGACACTAATAAAAGATACAGCCCTTGCTCTAACTGGTTCCCAGCCTAGAGGCAGGGAACCCATTCTCTGAGGCTCCGCCTCCAGTACCTTGACAAGAGGCAGAGCCTCTTTTAGATACATTCCCAGCCTGGAGGCTGGGAACAAGACGGAAGGGAGAATTACTTTAGAGACGATAACTCAGAAAATGTTAGCTTTCGGAAGTTTCCTGAGAGAACTTCTTATGGATAGTTCTTGTGGATTCCCCATCAGCAGCTACTGTTATGAGATAGTCCATTAAACCATCTGAAAAGGGGAGACGTAGGTGGAAAGTACCATCGGGTTTAACTTTGATGGCATGACCGCCAATGTTTACGTTGGTATTTGGTTGAGTTGCTCCATGAATAATTAACTCAGCATCAGCCACAAACCAGAAATCTCCTTGGGGACGACTGAATACCCGAACGTTAGCGGAACGAGCTATAAGTAACCAACGATCGCCATCAGCAATATAGCCAATTTCAACCATGTAATCGCGATCGCTCACGGGAATCGCCACAAAGCGATCGCGTGCTACTTCTTCAGATTCATACTGCTGGACAAGTTGGGGACTTTGATAACTCAAGTCAATGCCGGTGACATCATACAGCCGCACTACTAATTGGGAACCGCCTTGTTGTCGCAGTGCTTCCGCCTGAGCTTTGGAAATCTGCCAAGAGACATAAGCCCACTTGGGAGTACGCGGTGTGAGGACAATACTGCTCTCTTCTGGGGCAGTTTCTGCTTCTACATCTGCCAAAGCAATAGCGGTTTCGCTTACTAATGCTACATTTTCAACTACGGGATCTTTTGTCGTCGGCTCTGTAGGCACTGGACTAAAGATACGAACGATCGCAGAACGGGCAATGAATAACCAGCGATCGCCATCAGCGACATAGCCAATTTCAGCTATGTAGTCGCGATCGCTGATGGGAATTTCTACAAAGCGATCGTGTGCTGTCTCTTCACATTCATACTGCTGGACAAGTTGAGGATTTTGATAACTCAAGTCTATTCCAGTCACATCATACAGCCGCACTACCAATTGAGAGCCGCCCTGTTGTCGCAGTGCTGCTTTCTTAGCTTCGGAAATCTCCCAAGAAACTTCAGCCCATTGGAAAGTGCGGGGTGTGAGGACAATACTGCTCTGTTCTTGGACATCTACCAAATCGACATCTGTTTTATCCGCGATTACGACATCATCAACTACCGGATCTGGATTCACAGGACTGGAGATATGAACGATCGCAGAACGGGCGATGAATAACCAGCGATCCCCGTCAGCGAGATAGCCAATTTCAGCCATGTAGTCGCGATCGCCCTGGGGAATGTCCACCAATCCTTCGTTTTCTGTTTCCTCAGATTCATACAGCTTTACAAGCTGCGGAGGTTGATAACTCAAATCTATTCCAGTCACATCATACAGCCGCACGATCAATTGAGAGCCGCCTTGTTGCCGCAGTGCTGCTTTCTTGGCTTCGGAAATCTCCCAAGAGACATGAGCCGATCCATCAGTATCTGGTGTGAGGACAATACTGCTTTCTTCTTGAGTATCTACCAAACCAATAGCTGTTTGGGCTGGGATTGCCACATCATCAACTATCGGATCTGGATTTACAGGACTGAAGATACGAACAATTGCAGAACGGGCGATGAATAACCAGTGTTCGCCATAAGCGATATAGCCAATTTCAGCTATGTAGTCGCGATCATTGAGGGGAATTTCTACAAAGCGATCGTGTGCTGTCTCTGCACATTCGTACTGCTTGACTAGCTGCGGAGTTTGATAACTCAAATCAATGCCAGTCACATCATACAGCCGCACTACCAATTGAGTACCGCCTTGTTGCCACAGTTCTGCTTTCTTGGCTGGGGGAATCTCCCAAGAGACATGAGCCGATGTATAAGTATGCGGTGTGAGTACAATACTACTTTCTTCATCTGCATCAACCAAACCACTAGCGGTTTCGGCTGCGCTCGTCCCATTTTGAGCATCCGATCCGAAAGTGCTAGCCCAAGCGCCAACTCCTGCACCCGCTGCTAAAGCTGCGGCCAAATCTGTGGAGTTAGCTTCCCCAACAGTCGGCTCGGCGGGAAGTTCTGACTCTGGCAAAGTTAAAGTGGGTTCGGCTGCGTCCGCTACCACATTCAATGCATCTTTACTCAATACATCTTCTGGAAATTCCGGTAAATCGAGCAGTGAGGATGTATCTGTCTCTGATGCTTCCACATCGGCTATCACTTCCTCAGATTCCGCTAAGGGCAATTCATCTACTGAGGCTGTATCTTCTGTTGAGGTAATACTCTCTAGCCAGTTCAATTCTGCCTGAAGTTCATCATCTGCCTCATCTTCACTAATTGCTGTGTCCCAATATCCAAAATCAGATGATGCTTGTGGCACATCTGGTAATTCTGGGAGTGGGGCTGTCACCTCAGATGAAGGCAGTTCCACATCAGATACCTCTTCTGGAATATTACTTTGGTAAGGATATGAAGTATTTACTACAGCTGCCGGAGCTTCTATATCCCATGCAACTTCATCAGGCTCAGGAGTGTATGTTTCCGTATAATTACTGTGGTTTACAGTCTCATCAATGGCGTCTGTTTCTGTTTCTTTGTTATTAAAGGTAGACCAAGTAGCTGCCCCGATGCCTGTTGCTATAGCTGCACCACCTAAAGCCGCAGCCCCCAAATTGTTATTTTCTGAGCCATTAGCTACGCCCGATGTCGCGCCTTCATAAAGATTAGAAGTACCATTACTTGTCTCTTGTACTAAATTTGCTGTCTCCTGAGTAGCATTTTGGTTCAGGTCAGATTGTGTTTGAGCATAGATGTTGAAAGGAGTGCGATCGGGGGTTTCTTGCTCTTGGAAGTGCGGTACTGCCTGCTCCTCCAGCGTCGTTCCATTCAGGGAGGAAACTGTGCTGGCATCGAGCGCCGCCGTTTCTCCATTGGGTGGATGAGGATTTGATTCTGGTAAATTGTCTGTTTCCTCGGTGGGCAATGGGCGTTTTTTCACAATCCACCACAGTACAGATCCACCTACAGTTATAAAAAAGACAGGTAGCAGCAACCACAATGGTGTTTCTCTATTTACAATTGGATCGCTTTGTGCAGGAGCAGCCACAAAGGGCTGTTCGGCAAATGCAGAACTAGTGGCATTAGGGGAAGGCGTAGCCGCTGGTGTCGTTTGGACACTGGGTGAAGCCGCAACAGCAGGTTGTAATACGCTGGCTGCGATCGCCTCAGCTTCGGCAGTTCTACCTCTTTCTATAGCCTGCTGTCCTTGGGGTGCTAGGGTAAAGCCCAGAAAATCTACTGTGGTTAAACTCTGATCTTTTTTGTAAACGTAAACTAAAGGTTGCGAGAAGGGATATCTCGCATCAGCTGGCAAGGCTTGATGTAATTGCAGAACTCGCACATCTTTCAACTTCGACACCTGATTAGCTAACACATAGCTGATGCCGTCTTTGCCCAGTTGTTTGATGATTTCTGCGGTATTATCGTCACTTACTTGGGTAGCATTGGCCCCTGTAGCAAATTCAGCATTTTTGAAGGCTGGATAAGTACGAAAAGTATTGCGAGTTTCACTCGTATTCGGGCGATCGATCAACCGAATCTTGGCTGAAGGCCCTCCCAGTTGTGACCAATTTGTAATTTGTCCCCGGAAAATCCGGGCAAATTGCCTACTAGTCAAGCTTCCTTTGAAAGGATTGTCTGCACCAACCACGATCGCAATCTTCTCACGCTGCAAACGAACTTGCTCTAGTCCTTGAGCTTTTTCTGCTGGCGTCAACCCGCGCCCCATTGCGACTATATCGATTTTGCCATCTAGCAAATCTTTCAGCGCTGTCTCAGTACCGTTTGCAGCAACTTCAACTTTTTTACCGACAAACTGTTTTTCAAAACTTTCTTTCAGGCTTTGGTTGATTGCACTCAAGCTACTGGAACCGTCAATCCGCACTATCGATTCATTCTGCCCTGTTTGTGGCAGTGGCGAAGAGGTAGCTTCAGGTGTAGATTGTGCCAGCATCGGTGCTGATACCACCAGAGATGCTGCCATTGGGGTTGTAGCTAAAGCAACCCATAATAACAGTCTGACTATCGAAGTATCTTTTTTTTCTTGTTGCCACATAAGCCCCTTAATTAAAGTAAAAAATAGAAAGCCTGCCAGTCCTAAATCGCGATCTTTATAAAGATTATGGAGGAGACGGGCTAATTATACATCTGAGTTATCTTTAGTTCTAATTACTTCAAAGCACTTATGCTGATTTATACTTCGCTCTAGCTTGGATAGCATGATAATTTATACTCTAATTGCCAAAGTCTGTTTACTATAAATTCTTCTAAGTTATATTGCAACTTATACACAAGTTGGTAGTTTATGACCGCGATTATGAATTATTGAATTACTAAAACTGGTAAAGTGTAGCAAATTCAATATTATTTAACAATATTATTTTCAGTAGTGCTGAGTCTGAGTGCTGAGTGCTGAGTGCTGAGTTAGGAGTTATGAGTTATGAAGATAACAATGACAATCTGGCTTATCAATCAGTGACTCAACCAAAGCATTTAAGGCAGTTGCAGCTAATGCGCCACCTCCCAAAGTCCCTTCAACTGTAATATAAGGTATCCCTTGTTGCATCAGTTGTCGCTTGGCTGCGGGAGCGTGGCTAAAGCCAATGGGCATTCCAATAACTAATGCAGGCTGAATTTTTTGGTTAGCAATGGCTTCACAAGCTTCCAGAAGTACTGAGGGAGCATAACCAACTACCAGCACACAACCATTACTTACTTGCTGCAATTTTTCTCGCCATTCTTGATGTTGCCAAAAAGCAACTTCGGCTTCTGTGGCGGTGGTAATATGAGGGTTATCAATTAAGGTTTCGGTGCGGCATCCTAAGTGAAGTAATCGGGTTTGATCTAAAGCAGCTGCAACCGTTTGAGTATCGACAACAATTTGACAACTTGAAGATAAAGCTTCTCGACTAGCTGCGATCGCATCTCGACTCAATTTAATAAAGGACACTAAACTGACATCGCCACAAGCCAAAACCAACTGAGAAATTAAATGTTGTTCAATTTCCGAACGGTGAGACAAATCAGGAAGTAAGCGTTGTAGCGATTCGGTAAAAGCTTCTGAATGGGTATGAATTTCAGCATCCAAGCCACTCCAAAGATTTTCCAATCCTCCCAATCCGGCTTGGGTTTCAACATCAAGTAACTTCAGTTGCGCCAAAACTTCCGCCTGGATAATTTGACAATGGCGATCGCGCCCCAATAATCCTTCTAATGCTGATGCAGTTTGCCGCAGTTGAGAAATTTGTTGCATCACCGCGCGATATTGCTGCTGGAGTTGTCCCATGAGGTTAACCGTTGTGTCGGCTTCTGGTTCCACCTCCAAAATATTGCGGATATGGTTTAGCTGAAACCCTTGCTGCTTGAGTGCGACAATCCGTTGCAACCGGAGAACATCTGTTTTGGTGTAGAGACGGTAATTGCTGCGCGATCGCACTGGTTGCGGTAGCAGTCCCAATTGATGGTAATGACGCACCATCCGCGGAGTCAAACCTCCACCGACTGCATCAGTAAGTTCTTTAATAGTTAAGCAACCAGCATTCATGATTTACTCTAATAACGGCAAAATTCTTTGTAATTCTCCACAAGCCGCCTGAAGAGACAGTGGCGCATTTTCATTCAAACCTTGGTAACACTGATTTACCAAGTTTTCTACAGATGGTTTACAAGCTGACTCATTTTTAGGAAATTTTGGATATTCTGTTTCTTCATCAACAGCCTGTCCTCGTAAATAATGTATCCAAGTTTCAATATTTCTTTTTGGCACGAATATTGCTATGGCTTCATCAGGCTGGCGAATCTGCTGTGAATCTTCTATCAGTGCATCATCTAATTGCTTCAACCTGTCATCTACCGTTTTTTTGTCTGCATCAATCACTACAACCAGCCCAATAGATAAGTAGCTTGCCTTGCTGCGGTATGCTTTCACTTCTTTTGGATAACACAATCGCACATACTGTTCTGCCGATTGGCTTCCATCTGGGCAAGGCAAAAATCTAATTGTTCCATTAAAGCCTCGTATTTTTAGAAAATGACGAGCAAAAACCTCTTGTTGCCTATCCTCACACAAGACAAGAATCTGTATTCTACGCTGGCTCATACAGCCATCCCCGCGCAATCAATTCTGAAATGGGTAATCCAGTATTTTCTGCAACCTCATTGCTAATTTTTTTCACTCGCACAGGAGCATTACTCTGACGCTCAAACCAATAACCTATAGGTGATGCTAAAAGATAATTAATTAGTTCAGGATGATGAGAAATTAGCAAAGCCTGCATTTTTCCCTCACTGCAAAGGTCATAAAGCTGAATTAGCCAAGGCTGAATTTCTGGCAGGGCTAAAAAATTCTCTGGTTCATCAATACACAGTGTGTAATCTTCAGACTGAGTGCAATAAAGAAGCGTGTACAGGGCAATTAGGACTTTTTGTCCATCAGATAGTTCATTAAAATAATAATCAATAATATTTGAACGTTCTCCATCGCTTGCAAATCTTAATTTTAAAGTTCGATAGCCTTCTCTAAACTGATCAAATTTAAAGCTTACAAAACCATCTAATACATTTTTTAAAACATTCATTAATTCAGCTACCTTGCCCTGATCCTGTGAAATATAGCGATACCAAGAGACAAAATTTTCCATTCTCGGAGTCAATTGGGCTTCTTCTTTTTCACTACTATTAATTATCAGATTAGGAATAATTTGTACGATAATAAATCGCTCCATGCGCTGTTTGAACCACGACAGCTTTGTAATGTCATTGTTTCCTAGTAATAAAGGTAATATGGACTGAGACCAATTAAAAGGATATTTTGGCCCAACTGAATGATTGTCATAAAAAATCTGAACTTCGCCCATCTCGAACTTTAATAAAGGTTGGTTATCAAACCACAAACGTTCATATTGTACATGACTATTTTCTCGATTGTGTTCAATAGAAAGTTCATATTTATAGTTGCCATTATTTCCGTCAATTTCTATTTCAAAACGCTGAATTGGTAAAGTTTGCCAGCGAGTGCAGTCAAAAAATGGGAAAATCCCTTCTACCTTTGCGACCCCACTTATGAAAAGTTGAATTCTCCGTAAGGCTTCAAAAACAGTTGATTTACCTGTCCCATTACCACCAAGAAACAGGTTAATCGAGTCAAAATTCATCTCAAAATTTACTAAACCGCGAAAGTTATCAATATATATTCGCTTTAGCATAGATTTTTTCTCCTAGTGCAATTTTAAAGCTAACAGTTAAATCGTCTCATTTACCCACATCCCGCTTTTGAAAAATGCTCCCATAACACAGATAAAAATTTAACTTTGCGTACCTTTGCGCTTCCCTCAGCGTCCCTCTGCGTTTCAAAATCATTATAAACCTTGACATTAACATTAATGTCAAGGTTTAGCGTGAGAGAGTCCTTGTTAATTCACCTCTCATGCTCTATCCCCAACGTTTGAGCCAATTCACCAGAGAACACGCAGATACCATAGCCGCCTTTTTGTGCGGCTTACTGTTACTTTTCGGATGGTTCGCCTTACATCTTGGCGCTTTGGGATTGGCGTTCCTACTACTACCCGCAGCTTATGTAATTGGCGGTTATGAAAGTGCGCGAGAAGGATTGACTACCCTCTTCAAAGAAAAAGAACTCGATGTAGATTTGCTGATGATTGTCGCCGCCATTGGTGCTGCTAGCCTCGGCTTATGGCGAAGAGAATATCATCTAATTATTGATGGGGCAATTTTGATTCTGATCTTTGCTATCAGTGGCGCATTAGAAGGCTATGCAATGCAGCAAACTGAGCGGAGTATCCGCAGTTTGATGAGCCTTACACCAGATACAGCAAGGGTTTTACTTCAAGGAAGGGAAGAGGAAATTCCTATCAGTCAGCTAAAAGTGGGTGATGAAATTGTTGTCAAACCCGGAGAACTAATTCCTACTGATGGGATAATTTTATCTGGTTACAGCACCCTCAATCAAGCTGCAATTACGGGTGAGTCTTTACCTGTAGAGAAAACAGTGGGCACAGAAGTATTTGCCGGTACACTCAACGGCTATGGTGCGTTGCAGATTAAGGTACACAAACCAGCCCAAAGCAGTTTGATTCAGCGTGTGATTCGTTTGGTAGAACAAGCGCAAACAGAAGCACCACCTTCGCAAGAGTTTATCGATCGCTTTGAGAAAGGATATGCCAAAGTCATTGTAGTCGCTGGAATATTGCTGGCAACTTTACCCCCATTTCTTTGGGGTTGGGATTGGGAAACAACAATTTATCGCGCTCTTACTTTCCTTGTAGTGGCTTCTCCCTGTGCGTTGATGGCTGCAATTATGCCTACCCTGCTTTCAGGAATCGCCAATGGTGCAAGACAGGGAATTTTGTTTAAAAATGGGGCGCAGTTGGAGAAAATTGGCAAAGTCCGAGCGATCGCATTTGATAAGACTGGTACTCTAACAACAGGACAGGTGCAGGTATTCCAGGTAGTTTCAGCTAGTAAATACACTAATAATGATGTATTAAAAATTGCTACAAGTATCGAAGCATCTTCCGAACATCCCATCGGTAAGGCAATTGTGCAGGCGGCTAGTGATTTAGATTGGGTTGCTGCAACCGAAGTACAAGCCTTGCCGGGACAGGGAATTGTCGGAATTGCTCAAGAACAACAGGTAATTGTCGGGAATGCCATTTTTGTACAGCAGTATGTAACAAATTTACCTGAAGAATTACGAGAAATCGTTCAATCTTGGGAGCAAGAGGGTAAAACTGTGGTTTGGGTAGCACAGGAAGGAAGGGGGGCAGGGGAGCAGGAGAGCAGCACTTCGGCTACGCTCAGTGACCGAGGGGCAGAGGTGATGGGTGTAATTGCGATCGCAGATGAAGTAAGAGCGGAAGCAGCCGCAACTATTACCCGGTTAAAGAAACTGGGAGTTGAACAAATTGTCATGTTAACCGGGGATAATGAAGAAACTGCTCACAGTGTCGCCAAAGCAGTAGGAATCGATCGGGTATATGCCCAACTTCTACCAGAAGATAAGCTGGATGTTATCCGCAGTTTACAGCAACAATATCAAACAGTTGCAATGGTAGGCGATGGCATTAATGATGCACCAGCTTTAGCGCAAGCATCCGTGGGTATAGCGATGGGAGTATCTGGTAGCGATGTGGCATTGGAAACCGCAGATATCGTACTGATGGCAGATAGATTAGAAAAAATTGCTGTAGCGATGCATTTGGGCAGGCGATCGCAAGTCATAGTAAAACAAAATATAGTTGTAGCGTTGAGTTTCATTCTGTTGCTTTTAGTCGGCAACTTTCTAGGAAATATTAACCTACCCATCGGCGTCATTGGCCATGAAGGTTCCACAGTATTAGTTACCCTCAGTGGACTAAGATTATTGAAATAAGATAGGACGCAAGCAAGATCAGCCCAAAACCCAGATGTAGAGACGCGATTTATCGCGTCTTAAAAGACCAAAAATACCCGAAATCACTGAAATTGATGAATTAGAAACTTTCGTCGGGTCAAAAAAACCAAAATTTGAGTATGGAGTGTGGTCACGAAGAAGGGTGTGGGGGGTAGGGTGTAGAGTGCAGGGAACCCAGACTAATGCAATCGTTTTAAAAAACGGGGCTTGTATCCCACGATGACAGTTGGGGCTATTTTTTGCCCGACACCCCACACCCTATACCCCACACCCCGCCCCAACGGGGCTTGGTCAATACTCAATTCAGATTATACGTAAATTATTATTTTTAACTCCTAACTCTTGCTCATGCAAACCGATCCAAAACCAGGAACACTTTACGTTGTCGGCACACCAATTGGCAACCTGGAAGATATCACCTTTCGGGCAGTGCGAATTTTGCAAACTGTGGATATCATTGCTGCGGAAGACACGCGTCACACAGGGAAACTGCTACAGCATTTTCAAGTTAAAACACCCCAGGTGAGTTACCACGAACACAATCGTACTAGCCGTATTCCAGAATTATTAGAGCATTTAGTTAATAATAAAGCGATCGCTCTAGTGAGTGATGCGGGGATGCCAGGAATTTCTGATCCTGGGTATGAACTGGTGAAAGCCTGTATTGAGGCGGGAATTCCTGTAGTTCCCATTCCTGGCGCTAGTGCAGCAATTACCGCTTTGAGTGCAGCCGGACTACCAACAGATCGATTTGTCTTTGAAGGCTTTCTCCCGGCGAAAACTCAACAGAGACAAGAACATTTAGAATCTCTGCAAACAGAATCTCGCACATTGATTTTCTATGAATCGCCGCACCGTTTGCGAGATACTTTGCAAGACTTAGCTCTTGTTTGGGGAAGCGATCGCCAAATTGTGCTGGGACGCGAGTTAACTAAATTGTATGAAGAATTTTGGCGGGGGACAATTGCCGAAGCGATTGCTTATTACACTCAACGAGAACCCCAAGGTGAATATACATTAGTCGTAGCGGGAATTCCAGCCAGTCAGCCCCAATTGACAGAAGAAGAATTGAAAGCCGAATTGAAACAGTTAATTAGTCAAGGAATATCGCGATCGCAAGCTAGCCGTCAGTTAGCAAAATTTACTTCCCTTCCCCGTCGCCAACTATATCAACTAGCTCTTTCTATAGTCTCCAGTCCTGAGCCTTGAACGACTGATATCGTTTTTTTGAAAATCAAAAATCTAGATGTGAAAAGTATATATTTCTTTTTTCTTTCTTCTTTTTGTGTCCTTCTCTACGAGATGCTACGCGTAGCCATATAAGGAAGCAAGCTACACGTAGTGTTTATATAGAAGGCGGTTAGCTTCCTTATTTAGAAGATTTTTTATGATGTTAAATAACAATACTCCGGACAATTTTTAGTTGAGGGAATAGACAAGAAAGCTATCGAGCCATTAAGGTGCTGATTAGAAAAAACTTGCACCGACTCGATAGTCATATGGAAATTGTACAAAGCTTACTGAGCAAAATGGGGATTTTCCATAAACCACAGATAAAAGCATTGACAACACTGTTTGCGACGATTCTAATTGCCTGTGGCAAGGTAAACTTTACCAACTTGAGCCGCTACAGCCAACGAACAGAGAGAACTTATCGCCGACAGTTTAAAAAACAGTTTGATTTCGCTCAGTTCAACGCGGAACTAATCAAAGCAGCAACGTCTGAAAATCACTCGATGATTGCCGTGATGGATTGTTCATTCATTGCCAAAAGCGGGAAAAAGACCTTTGGACTAGACCAATTTTATAATGGCAGTCACAATCGAGTCGAGAGAGGATTAGAGGTATCCTTGGTGGCGGTAGTAGATGTAGAAACGGAAGTGGCCTATAGTCTGCTTGCTGAACAAACATTTGACCAAGGCGAATGTCCAGAACTGACGCGGATGGACTACTATCTCCACCACCTGGAAATTGCTCAACCTCAATTACCCCCCCAAGTTCGCTACCTTGCTGTGGATGGAGCATATGCCAAAGAGCCATTTGTCAAGGGAGTCAGAGCACTGAAGCTGGATGTGATTAGTAAACTGCGCCGAGACGCAAATCTACGATATGTGTTCGAGGGTGAACAGAAAGCACGAGGAGCTAAACGCAAATATGATGGCAAAGTTGATCTAGCCGACCCTACTCGCTTGACTTGGGTACGCGAACTGCAATCAGGGGTTGAGCTTTACACAGCAGTTGTATGGCACATTTCACTCAAGCGCAAGATCCGTCTGGTTTATTTACTTGACCACCGTCAGCCTGACAAACCGAGTTATGCTGTCTTATTCTCGACAGATATCAACCAATCCGCAGACGATATTTATCGTTTCTACAAACTGCGTTTTCAAATCGAATTTATCTTCCGCGATGCTAAACAGTTTACCGGGCTGAGTGATTGTCAAGCCCGTGATGTTAAAAAGCTTGACTTTCATTTCAATGCCAGTTTCACTGCCTTAAATCTTGCCAAGCTCGATGCTCATCAACAGCAGTCTGCTCAAAAACCCTTTATCTTTTCTATGGCGAGTGTCAAGCGACGGGCACTCAATGACCATTTGCTCGACACCTTTATTTCAATGTTAGAACTCTCGCCGACTGTAATTAAATCCCATCCTAACTACCAAAACCTACGATCTTACGGCGTTATTGCTGCTTAATTTTGTCCAGAGTATTGAAATAAGACAGCTATATAAATACTTCAATGTACAGAATGTTACTAAGTTTTATATTCATCCTCAAAGACGACTTGGTGAATATTCAAATAATACCTAAAGATTTTTGATATTAGTTCTCTAGATAGATCGGAAATTTTGGAGGCAAACTTTAATATGAAATAGTCAAATGCAAACAAAGCAGATTCTCAGTGAAGGAGAAATTCAATGACTAACATTATTGCTTGGCTGGTTTTGGGTTTAATCGCAGGTGCGTTAGCTAAGTTATTTTATCCTGGAACCCAAGGTGGCGGTATTATCTCTACCATTATACTAGGAATCCTTGGAGCCGTATTCGGTGGTTATTTGGGTCAAGTATTGCTAGGAAGTAGTTCGGCAGCAGCTGCATCTGTAGGAGCTTTATCTCTGGGAAGCATTTTATTTGCTGTTATTGGTGCAATGATACTAATTTTCCTTTGGGGTTTAGTGACTCGTCGAGCTGTGTAATTACCTCAAATTCAGACAACAATCTTGGGAATCACTTCTAACTGCAATAAACCAGTAAAATGACATTAGAAAAAGAGCGAAGAACTATAGGAGTTTTCGCTGGGTATTCCAATGCACAATTGGTACTTAAAGAACTAAAAGCTTCTAATTTCCCAATGCATAAAGTTTCTGTTATTGCACGGAATACAGAAGAAAAGACTGATATTGCTGGTGTTGAAATCATAGAAAACACTGGCAATACATCCTCTCAAGAGGATACTGCTGGAGCCGTTACTAGTGATACCTTAGGCGATCTTACTGGTTTATCAGTCGATCTAGTCCTCTTGGTAATTCCTGGTATAGGCCCAGTCATCTTAGCCGGAGCGGAAGTAACTGCGATCGCTACCACTTTAACAGGTGGTTTGTCTGCTTTGTTCCTAAGTTTAGGAATTTCTGAAAATCTTGCACAGGGTTATAGCGATCTTGTCTGTAAGGGTTACTATTTGGTCATAGTAAGCGGTATAGATATAGAGATTCGTCTTGCCAAGAGGATTTTTAATCGCCGCGATATTCAACAATGGGGAGTCTTTGAGCCATACTCAACCCCAAATAATCGCTATAAATATGCACTTGGTGTTTTTTACCGACATCAAGACGCACAAGCAGCGGTTACTGAACTGAAAACCGCCGGCTTCCCAATGAGTCAAATATCTATAGTTGTTCAAAATACAAGCTATCTGGGTGATATTTCTGGGGTGAATATCAGCAGTTCCCAAGATAAATATACTAATTTAGGAATTTCTGATGAGTTAGCTAGACATTATGAGCATCATCTGACTCTTGGCCATTACTTATTAGTACTAAAAGGCACTGATATCTATGTAGCAGGTGCAAGAGCTATTTTAGAGAGTAACAAAGTTCAACATTTTAGTATTTATAGTCAATCCGAGCTTGATGCAGCTAGAAGTAATCGCCAGGTGATTAACAACTTCTAGTTAAATGTCAAGTTAATATCAACAGATTTTTTGACACGCCATGATTGTGTGTACATATTTCTAACAATACTTTTGTACTATAAATTATATACTTTTATGGGTATAGGTTGTGTTTTGAAACCTTGACTTTCCTGTAGAATGAATGCTGCTTGCGATCGCTTAGTTTACGGTTGCTCTGTAGATTAATGTACAATGGCATAGATGTTATATCCAACCGCAAAAGCCACTATATTTAGTATTTAAACAAATTGTGTTTTCATTAATTTAATTTTCATGATCCGGCTGTTTAATTTTACCATCCAGCCTTTTTGTGAAGTTTAAAGTTATTTGAACATTACAAGATAATTTTAAAAAATACTATTTTGTAGTAAAAATTAATATTAAATAAAATTATAATTTCATCACAATTTTTTAATTATCCCTGGCAAAATTAAATTACAAAATCAGGTAGTTGCTTATTTTGAAATAAGTTATACTATTAAATGTTTTGTTAATAAACTCATCAAAGTTTTAAATAAAAATATTATTATTTAAACCAACGTTACATTGAAAAAAATGTTGGTATGCAAAAAACTGTGCATATCCTAACATAAACTAAATATCCTCCATTTATTTGGAATAGCCAAAACATAATCAAAATAGTCTCAAAAACAGAAATAATTTAAATACCTGTTTGGAATAATGTTGAACCGTTTGAAGATTGGAACCAAGATTGGAGTAAGTTTTGCTTTGAGTTTGGCAACTCTGACCACCATTGGTCTAATCTCCTACCAAAGCACCAATGAGCTAATTGAAACTTCGGGCAAAGAAAGCCATACTTACCAGGTGTTAAGTCAGCTTGAAGACCTCAACTTGCAGCTGACAAATGCTGAGACTGGGCAACGCGGTTACATTATTACTGGGGAAAAGCGCTATTTGGAACCTTATAACGCTGCCATTCAAGTACTGAATCAAAAAGTTAGGGAACTTCAAAGATTAACAGCAGATAACCCCAATCAACAAAATCGGCTTGATATTTTGCAGCCACTACTAACTGAGAGAATGGCTGTAATGAAAGATGTCATAGAGTTACGGCAAAACCAAGGCTTAGAAGCTTCTCAGAAAGCTGTTTTGACAGACCAGGGTAAGCAGCTGATGGATAATATCCAGAAAGTTCTCCAGGCGATGAAAAAAGAGGAGAATGCACTGCTAAAACAGCGTTCTGAGAAGGCACAAGCAGCTGGTCGGCAAACTCTCGCCAGCATTGTCTATAGTATTCCCTTCTTTTCTTTGCTCTTAGCTTTGATTGGATTTACCCTGACCAGACATATTTCAGTACCCCTGAAGCAAGTTTCTGATTTGGCAGAAAAAATGGCAAATGGGGATTTATCGGTAAGTTTACCAGATAGCGATCGCCAAGATGAAATTGGCGTGTTGACACGCACCTTTAACCAAATGATCGTTAATCTGCGAAATACAACTCAAAAAAATGAAGAGCAAAACTGGCTAAAATCTAACTTAGCTGAATTTACCCAGATGCTTCAAGGGCAAAAAAATCTAGAAAGCGTGTCTAGTCTGATTTTGTCGAATTTAGCACCACTAGTTGGGGCATCACAAGGCGTTTTTTATGTAATGGACTCCATCAACGACCAGCCTGTGCTGAAGTTGCTGAGTGGTTATGCTTATAAAGAGCGAAAAAACTTGGCAAATCAGTTTCGCTTGGGCGAGGGATTAGTGGGGCAATCGGCCCTAGAAAAACAAATAATCCTCCTCACGGAAGTTCCAAATGACTATATCCGGATCAGTTCCGGTTTAGGAGAAGCACCACCGCTAAATATTATTGTCTTGCCTATACTATTTGAGGAACAGGTAAATGCTGTAATTGAACTTGCCTCTTTTGGGTCTTTTAGTGAGTTACACCTGACATTTCTAGAACAATTGAGTGAAAATCTAGGTGTATTTTTAAATAATATCGCCTCACAATTGCAAACCCAGCAACTACTCGAAGAGTCTATCGCTTTAACAGAGGAACTGCAAACCCAGCAAGAAGAACTACAGCAAAGCAATCAACGCTTGGAAGAACAGGCTCACGAGTTGGAGGAATCACAATTTCTTGTCAAGCAATCTAACGAAGAATTGCAACAATTAAATGAGGAGCTAGAAGAAAAGGCAGAATTATTAGAAGTTCAAAATCGAGAAGTGGCCCGCAAAAATCAGGAAGTTGAGCGGGCGAGGAAGTCTTTGGAAGAAAAAGCTGAACAACTGACCTTGTCTTCCAAATATAAGTCAGAATTTCTGGCGAATATGTCCCACGAGCTGCGGACACCGTTAAATAGCCTATTAATTTTAGCAAGGTTGCTGGCAGATAACTCTCTTAACAACTTGACCGACAAACAGGTAGAGTACAGCCGAACTATTTACTCGGCTGGAACTGATTTGCTGGAATTAATCAATGACATTCTAGATTTGGCAAAAATTGAGTCGGGTACTATGTCGCTCGATATTGAGCAAATTGCTCTTGCAGATTTGGAGACATCTCTAGAGCAGACTTTCCGGCAAGTTGCCCACAATAAAGAACTCAGTTTTACTATTGAACGGGATGAGAAGTTACCCCCGACAATTTATAACGACTCCAAACGTCTGCAACAAGTGCTGAAAAATCTCCTAGCTAACGCCTTTAAATTTACAGAACAGGGAGGCGTGAAGTTACAAATATTCCAAGTTGATAATTCCACGATCGCTTTTGCCGTCAGCGACACGGGTATAGGCATTCTAGCCGAAAAGCAGAAGGTTATTTTCGAAGCATTTCAGCAAGCAGATGGTACCACCAGCCGCAAGTACGGCGGGACTGGCTTGGGCTTGTCTATCAGCCGTGAATTAGCTCAACTGTTGGGAGGGAGAATTGAACTACTCAGCCAGCCAGGACAGGGAAGCACCTTCACGCTTTACTTGCCCAGGCAGCAGGAAAAACATGGGCAAAATATCACCACACCACCCCTAGAGCCAACTACCTCTATCCGCACAGCATCCACCATAAAAGAAGTGTCACTGGTGGAAAACAGACCCATAACTGTGGACATCTCTCCATCAGTGAAAGTGCTTCCCAGCTTACCCCACGATATTCCAGATGACCGGGAAATAATTCAACCAGGCGATCGCATTTTGTTAATTATCGAGGATGACGATAAATTCGCCCGTATCTTACTAGATATGGCACGTCAGCAGGGCTTTAAAACGATTGTTGCTTTACAGAGCAAACAGGGTCTAGCACTAGCAGAACAGTTTAAACCCAATGCGATTATGCTAGATATCCACATGCCAGAGATGGATGGTTGGACGGTGCTGGATCGTCTGAAGCATAAACCAGATACCAGACATATACCAGTACACATACTTTCTGTTGATGAAAGACAACAACGAGGATTACAGCTAGGAGCAATTACTTATCTACAGAAACCTGTGTCTCCAGAAGCGCTAACTCAGGTATTGACTGAAATTAAAGGCTTTATTGAGCGTCAGGTCAAAAATCTCCTAATTGTAGAAGATGACCCCGTACAAGCCCAAAGTATTATCGAACTGATTGGTAATGGCGATGTCCAGAGTACAGCAGTAGGTACGGGGGCAGAAGCTCTCTCGATTTTGCGATCGCATCACTTTGATTGTATGGTACTCGATCTCGGTCTGCCCGATATGAGCGGGTTTGCCCTAATTGAGCAAATAAAACTTGAACCCAGGCTTTTGAAACTGCCGATAATTGTTTACACCGGTAAAGAACTCAGCCGACAAGAAGAAACCCAGCTGCGGGGACTAGCAGAAACAATTATTATTAAAAATGTGCGATCGCCAGAGCGGTTGTTAGACGAAACTGCCCTGTTTTTGCATCGAGTGCAAGCAAATTTGCCCACACCAAAGCGGCAAATGCTAGAGCAACTACATCAAACTGACCCGGTGCTGGCTAATCGGAAAATTTTGATTGTAGATGATGACCTCAGAAATATTTTTGCCCTAACCAGCTTTTTAGAAAGTTATCAAATGCAAGTGCTGTTTGCCGAAAACGGCAGAGATGGTATAGAGAGGCTGCAAACTAATCCTGAAATTAATATAGTTTTGATGGATATCATGATGCCAGAAATGGATGGTTACGAAACCACCCGCGCCATCCGCCAGCAACAACAGTTTCGCTCACTACCAATCATTGCTTTAACTGCCAAAGCTATGCCAGGCGACAAGGAAAAGTGCATCGAAGCTGGAGCCTCTGACTACATCACCAAACCTGTAGATACTGAGCAACTGCTTTCACTACTCCGGGTTTGGTTGTATCGGTGAGATTATAGAAAACTGCTGTATTTATTCCCTCTTTCCCATATTTTCATTCAACTTTTGCATGAATTCTTGATGTTCAGTGGCAGCTAAACCTGCTTGTAAAACAGATAACACCGTTGCCATTTCTCCAGAGAGTAAGGCAAGTACCGACAACCACAAGCCCGGAAACACCTGACTGCGAATAATTCCCTGCTCATCAGTTGGTAGCGAAACATACTCGTCCGCTTGCAGCCTAAACCAATCCAACTGATTATCTAATGTTCGCCAGACAATATACTCCTGTACTCCATTCCGTCGATAGGTGCGTTTTTTGTCATGTAAATCGATGGCTGCACTGCTTGCTGCCACTTCTATCACCAGTTCGGGTGCGCCTTGGATATAATCATCCTCACTAATCAATGCCTGTCTGCCCGGAATGAATAGTACTGCGTCAGGCTGTGGTTCATTATCCGGATCTAAACGCACTGTGGGTTCAATTCCCAAAACAACGCCAGGGGTTGCAGTTTTATAGTTCCATAACCACCCGATCAGGTCTCCATGTGGTTCTCCATGACTTTTAATTCTGAGTGGCGATGCCATGATATACACAACTCCCTCAACCAGTTCAGCTTTTCTTAAATGCGGCATTGCCTGATAGCGCCGCTCAAATTCGCAGCGAGATAAGCGATCGCCATTTTCCAAAGGTAAAACTGAAATCACTTTTTTAGGAGTTGCAACCATCCTTTTGTCCTCTTTACCCAAATTGTCCAAACTGAATCAAAATATTCTAATTTGGCAGTGCTGCATCCATTTTACTACCGCATATCAAAAAGCTCTTTTGCAGCGATTATGGGTGCTTTCGCCCACAAGGGACATTAGTGAATGGCACTAAGATAAGGGCAAATCCATTATCCATAAGGCTTTTGGGTGTGGGGTGTGGCTGAGTGGGTGTAGTGAGGAAGAAGTTAATTAATGTCAGTACAAGTTTTCTACTTTTCTTAATTTTTTCCTACACCCGACACCCTACCCCCGACACTCTTTCCTGGCAAAGGTTTCATCTTTTCTTAGTGCCATTCGGACATTAGTGTTGGCGTAATAACTAAAAGCAAAAGCCCACACTGACCGCTTGAACGGTTACAGTGTGGGCAATTTACGCTAATAACACGAATAACAGTCTAGCGGAACATACTACTCACTGAAGTATCTTCATGAATTCGCCAGATAGTTTCTCCCAAAAGATTAGCTACTGACAGCACCACTAGTTGCGGAAAACGATTGTTTTCTGGTATGGGAATGGTATTGGTGACAATGACTTCCTCAAACAAGCCACTAGACAACCGCTCCATTGCTGGTGGAGAGAATACCGCATGAGTTGCACAGGCATATACCTGACGCGCTCCTTCTTCACGCAGTAATCGCGCTCCTTCTGCGATTGTTCCCCCAGTGTCGATCATGTCATCTACTAATACTGCCGTTTTGCCTTTAACATCGCCAATGACATTTAACACTTCTGCGACATTATGGGCCTGACGACGTTTGTCAATAATCGCCAGTGGAGCATCACCCAGTTTTTTCGCAAATGCCCTAGCTCGTGCTACACCACCAACATCGGGAGAAACAACTACCAAGTCTGGCAGCTGTTTGCTTGCTAGATAATCTAGTAATACTGGTGAACCATAAACATGGTCAAAGGGGATATCGAAATAGCCTTGAATCTGAGCCGAGTGTAAATCCATTGCTAGAACGCGGTTGGCACCGGCTTCGGTGATCAAGTTCGCAACTAGCTTGGCGGTTATTGACTCTCGTCCTGCTGTTTTGCGATCGGCACGAGCATAGCCATAGTAGGGAATTACTGCCGTTACCTGTCGCGCAGAAGCTCGACGACAGGCGTCAACCATAATCAATAATTCCATCAAATGATCGTTGACGGGTTGACAACATGGCTGGATTAAATAGACATCACAACCCCGAATTGATTCTTGGATTTGAACGTAAAGTTCTCCATCCGCAAATCTTTTGCGAATCATTGGCCCCAAGTCCATGCCCAGATAACGAGCGACTTCTTGAGACAGTTGTAAATTGGCAGAGCCAGAAAACAGCCGCAGGCGATGATTATCGTTCAGTCCTGTTGCAGATGGTTGCACTTTGAAAGTTGCAGAACTGAGCACAGCAGATCCTCTATGTGCATTCATAGCAATATTATCATTAGAGATTTAATAGATTTAACCAAGAAATAGCCTAAAAAAACATCTGTAAGTTTTATTGAAGCTTCCATACAAAATTTAAACATTTTTGCATAAAATTATTATTCGCTAACTATCTAGTTTTCTTGGCAAACAAGCTATTGATAGCTTAACTGACATCAAGTTAATGCACTAGGTCTATAGTTCAATTTTTTGGTTGAGGTAAATAACCTTAATCGCTTAAACATTATTAGTGTGGTAGGTTCTTCTAATTACCTCATTGATAGCTGATAGTAAAGCATTGACAACTAAAGAGTTTGTCCTCACACAGTATAGCACCTATCACTAAGTAGTCAAAGGGTAGCTTATTACTCTATGGCTTACGCATTAACAAAAATGACAATCATAACAAGCCCAGAAG